>DASQUW010000001.1:0-10488 GCA_035641075.1 Actinomycetota bacterium
GCATAGACCGCGTTGATGGATGGAAGGTCGATGACGGGAGTCAGGCCGGCATCGGTCACCACCGCGATGCCCTGCTCATACGAGATATCGCGAGAGAAGTGCACGAATGCATCCGTGTTGATTGCAGCATCGGCCCGAGCAATTTTTCTGGCGAACTCGGGGTCGATCGTCGCGTGACCGACCACGGCAGCGGCAGGCCCAGTTGCGGCGACAGTGACGGTCAGGAAAAGCGCAATGACGAAGGGACGGCGAAGGGTGCTCAACGGACAACCTCCCAGATAGGCGTTCCAATCAGTATGGCAGGTCCTCCTGGCTCCTCACAATCAGGCCGAGTGTCGGCGCTCTCGCCCGGCTCTGTAGACTTCGGCCCTGCGGAGGGGAAAGCGCGCTGGGCGGACGACACCGCGTCGAGGCACGAGCCAGGTCCTGGGCAACGATTGTTGCCGTGCTCGCCATCGGCGCCGCCGGCGCCGCCGGATTCATCTACCGGTCGGAGATCGCCAACACGCTGGCCGTGTCGAGAGATCCCAAGGCCCAGCCGTCGCCAACATCATCGCTTCAGCCGTCTCCATCCCCGTCCCCCTCCCCATCGCCGTCGCCGACGCCGTCGCCCTCGCGCGGGCGGCTGGTCATCCACGGCACCGGGGACGTGAGCCTCGACCCGAACTACATCCCGAATTTCCGGATCCACGGCTACCGCTATGCGTGGACCGGCCTGAAGGGAATGTTCAGGCGCGACGATCTCACCGTGATCAACCTGGAGTGCGCTGTTTCGAACCTCGGCTCGCCCGTGGACAAGGAGTTCAACTTCCGCTGCGACCCCAAGGCGCTCCCGGTGGCCAAGAAGTTCGGTGTCGACGTGGCGAATCTCGCCAACAACCACGGAGGCGACTACGGGAAGGACGCGCTGTTGGATTCGCGGAGGAACTTGAGAGAAGCCGACATCCTTCCGGTTGGGGTGGGCAGGAACCACCGCGCCGCGACGAAGCCGGCGATCATCGAGATCGACGGTTGGACCGTGGCCGTTCTCGGGTTCGGCGGCGTGGTGCCGGAGCCAGGGTGGATCGCCGGCCCCGACCACCCCGGGATGGCAGACGGCAACGACATCGGGAAGATGGCCGCAGCCATCAGGGCGGCCGATAAGGTCGCCGATCTCGTCTTCGTCACGATCCACTGGGGTAAGGAGCTCGACACCCAGCCTCGCCAGGACGACGTTGAGCGGGCACACGCGATGATCAGGGCGGGGGCGGACGGCATCTTCGGCCATCACTCGCACCGCCTGAACCCTCTCACTCGTTACCGCGGACGTCCGATCGCCTGGGGACTGGGCAACTTCGTGTGGCCGAACCACTCCGCGGCCGGGAATATCACCGCCGTGGCCAGGTTCGTGGTCCGGCCAGACGGGAAGGTGAACGGCCGGCTTATCGGCGCGCACATCGAGGACTCCGGCCACCCGGTGCTCACCGGGTAGCTCTTCCGCCGGTCTCACGACGGATAATCCACGGGATGGCTCAGCCGCTCATCCTCCTCGTGGACGACGACGCCCGGTTGCGGGAGATCGTCGGCATGGCCCTGGAAGGCGAGGGATACCGGGTCCGAGGGGCCCAGTCGGCCGAAGAGGTCTCCTCACTCTTCGAAGCGGAGGATCCAGACCTCCTCATCCTGGATGTGATGCTTCCGGGCATGGACGGCTTCGAGCTCTGTCGAGAGATCCGCACCCGAAGCCCGGTCCCCATCCTCATGCTCACGGCCAAAACCGACACGGTCGACGTCGTGGTAGGCCTGGAGTCGGGCGCCGACGACTACGTGACGAAGCCCTTCGTCACCAAGGAGCTCGTGGCCCGGATCCGGGCCCTCCTCCGACGGGCTCGGTTCCCGGAGAGGGAAGCGGCTCGAAAGATGGTGGTCGGGGAACTGGAGATCGTTCCGGATGCGGCTACGGTCACCAAACGCGGAGAACCCATCCGCCTCACCAAGACGGAGTTCAAGCTCCTCTGTGCCATGGCCGCCCGCCCGAACCAGGTGTTCACTCGGGAAGTCCTCCTTCAGCAGGTGTGGGAATACGACTACTTCGGCGACAGCCGCCTCGTGGACGTCCACATCCGGCGTCTGCGGGGGAAGATCGAGGACGATCCCCGGGAACCCCGCATCGTTCAGACGGTCAGGGGACTGGGGTACAAGATCTCCCCGGGCAGATGAAGCGTCGAGGACGGCTCCGGCGACGCGGGCTTCGGTGGCGGATCACGCTGGCGTTCCTGGGTGGGGCCCTCGCGGTCTCGGCCCTCGTCGCGGGGACGACCTACTTCCTCGCCGAACGGTACCTCTTGAGGCAGAGGATCGACTCGGCGACGCAGCAGTCCTTCACCAATCTGCGGTCGGCCGTCCAGTACCTTTCCAGCGGCGGCGAAGATGTTTCCCTCCCCGGGCTGGTGGAGTCCCTGGAGGAAGGGGGCGAGTTCGACGTCCTGTTGCTGCGGGGGGACCAGCCATTCGGGTCGTTCTCCGTCACGCGGGAGGCGATCCCCGCTCAGCTCGCCCGCGTCGTGGGGCGGGGAGAGGTTGGGTACGCGTTCCGGGAGAACGCGCGGTCCCTGATCTTCGGGTCACCCGTGCCGGGCCACGATCTGTCCGTGTACTTCTTCTATCGGCTCGGCGATCTCGCGGACACACTCGATGTCCTTCGCAACGTGCTCCTGGTGGTCTCGGGTGCGGCGGTCGTTCTGGCCGCAGCCGTCGGGACCCGGGTGAGCGGGAGGGTGATCAACCCCGTGAGACGGGCGAGCGACGCCGCTCGCCGGGTGGCGGAGGGATTGCTGGAAACGCGGCTCCCCGTGGTCGGGAGAGATGAACTGGGGGCGCTGGCGGACTCGTTCAACGAGATGGCCGCAGCGCTGGAAGAGCGCATCGCTCGAGAGCAGCGCTTCGTGGGAGACGTCTCTCACGAGCTTCGGACTCCGCTGACCACGCTGCAGACGTCCACCGACTATCTGCTGAAGCGAGCGGACCAACTTCCCCCATCAATCGGACGGGCCACCGAGCTCCTCGCGGCGGACCTCCAATACCTCCAGCACCTGGTGGGCGACCTGCTGGAGATCTCCAAGGCCGAAGCGGGAAAGGCGCAGATGGTGTGGGAGCGGCTGAACCTCGCCGACGTCGCTCGGGAGGTCGTGGCCCGTCGGGTCCGGGGAGGCGAGCAGCTCGTGAGAGTCGAGATCGACGCCGACCTGGAAGCCCTGACCACGTTGGCCGACAAACAGCGACTGGAGCGCGTCGTGGGGAACCTCGTCGACAACGCGCTCGTGCACGGCAAGGGGCGCGACGTCACGGTCCGGGTGGCGTCTGCCAACGGGTTCCTCCTCCTGTCCGTGGAAGATCTGGGACCGGGGATCCCCAAGGAAGCGCTGTCCCGGATCTTCGAGCGGTTCTTCAAGGCCGACCCCGCACGGCAGCGCGGCGACGGGAGAGGCTCGGGCCTCGGCCTGGCCATCGCTCGGGAGAACGCCCACCTGCACGGCGGCGAGATCGACGTGGAGAGCGTCGGTGGCCGAGGCGCCCGCTTCACGCTCAGACTCCCCCGTCGCCGGGAGGAGCCCCAGGGATGAGGTGGCGCCCGAGCGTGGCCGCGTCGGCGACGTGCCTCATTCTTCTAACTGCATGCCGAGGGCCCGCGGCCGTCACGATCATCCCCGAATCGGAGCTTCCCGACGAGGTCTATTCGCCGAGACCCTCGCCCTCGCCGACCGATGAGGAACAACCGCTCAGGACGGGCACGGTCTACATGGTCAGGAAAGGGCGGCTGATCGGCGTGTCTCGAAAACTCCCCTCGGCGCCGACACGTCCGGAGGCGCTTCTTGCCGCGTTGCTCGAGGGTCCCCAGCCCGAGGACCGAGCCAGGTCCGCGATCCCCTCCGGTACTCGCGCCATCGACGTGGTGGCCGCCGGCAACGTGGCCACGGTGGACCTGTCTCAAGAATTCAAGACAGGCGCGGCCGCACGGACCCTGGCCCTTCGAGTCGCTCAGATCGTGTACACGCTGACGGAGGACTCGAACATCCTCTCGGTGGTGTTCGCCTTCGAGGGGACGCGAGCGCCGGTGATCAGCGCAGGGGGCCGCGTCCTGGAGCGCCCTGTCGGCCGAAAGGACTACGCAGAGTTCGCCCCGGCCGAGGAAGGGCAGAACGAGGAAGCCAGCATGTCATGAAACCGTTACATTCCCGACGCACGAACGACACCCCGACTCGGCATCCTTGGAGCGTTCCTTTGGGAGCCCTCCTTCGCCGGGTGGTGGTCTTGTCAACCGCGAGACCCGCCTCCCATCGGGGGATCCCCTCTCTACCCGTACCCGGGCGGAGGAGGGCCTCAGAGGTCGCCGTTTGCGCCTCCCTCCTTCTTCTAGGCCTCGCCATTCTGGTCACCCCTGCTGCCGCGTCGCCGGAGCTTCGCTGGATCGCCTACGTGCGGGCGAAAGGAGAAGCCGGACTGTCCGACTACCGAGGCGCAGTGGAAGTCGTCCGCTCCGACGGCCGAGGCAAGCGAACCTTGATCGAGGATCGTGTGCTTGCCGTCGACCTCGGACCGCGGGGCGGCGTCTTCGCGGCCCAGGAGGAGGAGATGGCGACGGACTCTCCCCCGAAGGGTTCCGTCGTGATGGCTTCGGTCACGGACGGGCCTTCGGAGCGCGTGTATGCGGAGGAGTCGGGCACGTACTACTACGGAGTGGCGGCCTCGTCCGACGGGGACGTGGCGGTCATCCGGCAAGTCACAAGGAAGACAGAGGTCCCTCCCTTCCTGGCGGACGCCGTAGGCGTCCTTCGATCCACCAACCTCCCGGTGCTGGTCCCTCCGGAGGAACCCCCGGGGACCGGAGGGCTGGTGCCCAGCGCTGAACAGGACTTCTATGACCTGACGTTCACCAACGACCCCGCCGGCAAGCTCGCCCACGCTTCACAGGTCAACGTCTTCGTCACCGGCAGCATGGAAGAGCTACACGACCCTCGCTCCGACCCGACCTCCCAGACGATCGATGTGCGAGGAACGGATGGCGTGTTCTTTTGCGGCGCCTCCGCGTGCTTCGCCACCTGGACCGAGCTCGATGTGAATTACACCGTGGGTGAGTTCGGGGCGAAAGAGGAAGCGATCGCCTTTGCCGAGTCGCTCGTTCCGATCGAGGCTCTGGCCGGATCCCACTGGAGAGAGGGAAAGGCAGAACCAACCCCCACCCCCGAACTCATCGTTCGAGACTCGGGTGGCAGCGAGCGGGTGCTTCAGTCGGTGGAGGGGTTCTGCGAGTGTGGCTTCCGCCCCCTCGACTGGGACTCTCAGAACGATCGGCTTCTGGTCTTGGCGAGCACCGAGGGGTACACGACGCTCCAGGAATACCGCGCGGACGGCTCGGGGGAGCCCGCGACCGTCGCCGAGGCTAGGGCTGACCCGGAGGGGTTGGACGTGATCCTCGACGCGGCCTACGGACCGGACGGCGTCGTGGCCCTGTTCGGGGGGGAAGGTGGGCCTCCGGGGACGCTGCGGCAACTCGAGGGTGATGAGTCCCTCGCCCCGGAGGTACGGGCATTCGATATCGAAGGGTCCACGCTCGCCTACGTCGACGGCGCCGGCGATGTCATCGTCCGCGACCTGCCGACTGGGCAAGAGCGAACCGTGGGAGAAGGGGCGATCGATGTGAGCGTCGCCCCCGACGTGATCTCTGCGCCGGGCGGCTTCGTGGCGGAGACTTCCCCAGCTGATGACGGATTCCCCGTTCTGCCGGTCGGGATCGCTCTGGCCGGCCTCACGCTTCTCACCGGGACGGCGCTGCTTCTCCACGCGCGGCGGAGAGCACGTGGCTGAGCCGGGCAGGAATCTCACAGAACGCGGCGAATACTAGCAATCGTCCCCCGCGGATCCCCCTGGCGCCCGTGCCCCCGCCGCCTCGCTCGAGTGCGGGGGCCTTTCGCCCTTTCCGATCTAGATCCGCCCGGAGCCCCCGGCGATCTCGGACAGCCTGCGGTTCAGGGCATCGAGCACGGCCCGGGCGGCGCCCACATCTCGATCCTCTGACTGAGTTGGCACCGCCCCCACCAGCAGCTGGTCGTCCACGCTGACCACGGCAACCAGCAACTCGGTCCCGTGGTGGGGATGCGCGTACAGGCCCTCCACGACGACATCCGTGGCCAGCAAGGGGCGAAGGGCATCGGCCACGGCACGGGCGGCGGCCTCATAACGCCCGGCAGGGGAGTCGGCGCCATGAGCCCGCCCTCTGAGTTCCTGGCCTTTCCAGTCGAGGCGAACCTCGGCCGACGACTTCCCATCCCCATCCACCGTGAGGCCGAGAAGCCGGGCCCGAGGTACCGAAGGCACGGATGGGCGCACCCACCGAAGGGACACGCCGGTGCCGGAGACGACGGTCTCTAACGCGTCCTCGACCATGTTGGGATCGACGTTCTCCGCCAGCATGACCCGCACCGCTCCCGGGGACTCTTCGGTGAGCTCCGCCCACGCCACCCCCGGGACCGCCCGGACGCGGTCCTCCACACCCTGAGCAACGTCTCCCTCTCGAGAGGTCCCCATCCATTCGATGGCGAACCGCGCGAACTGGAGCGGCTCGGCGGCGGCCCCGGAGGGAGTGCCCTGCAGGACGATGGCCTTGGACCCGCCGGTTCCGAGCCACCGGGTGGCCGCGTCGATCGAGTGCGGCCGCTCCGTGGACTGCACCAGGGCCTCCCGAGCCCCCTGGGCCAGGGTGGCCACCGCTCCGGGGTCAAGTCCGCGAGGCTCGACCACGAATCGTTCCGTGCCCCCCGGCGAGAGTCGAAGAAAGGCCGCGGAGTCCGCCTGGGTCTCCGACAGAAGCCATCGCAGCACGCCGGTTATGTCCCCAGCGTCTCGGACGCTCGCGGGCACCGGGGGCGTCTCGCCGGTAGGTTCCGTGGCGCCGTCAGGGACTTCCTCGGACCGTCTCCGTGGCTCCTTCTGGACGGTCACGGAATCTTCGGGTCGCCGTCGGTTGAACAACAGCACGATGCCCAGTCCAAGCACCCAGGCAGCCACGGCCACGAGGACCGCCCATACGATGTCGGAGGCCTGGAGCTGGGCTGTCATTGGTTCTGTCTAGGAAAACAGGACATCGAGACACACGCAATAGCCCACTCAGGGGAACGACGGATCCCGAGAGGCCTACTCCCCCGGCCGGGTCGACAAGATGTCGAGGATGGCCTTGGCGTCGCCGTCGTCCAGGGGTGAGGCCGGGCGGTCCTTGGCCGCCTGAACCACCGTTCGCAGGTTCGTCTCCGTCATCTCCAAGCGCTTCTTCAGCGTGGCGATCTCGTCCTCCAAGAGCTGGGCTCGCCGGCGATCGGCGCCCGCAGACCGGGTGATCTCCATCGCCTCACGCCGGGCCGCTTCCGCCTCGGACCGGGCCCGCTCGAGTGAGGTCCGGAGCTCTGCGGTTTCCGCGGAGAGCTCGATCAGCCGCTCGATGACCAGCCGCCCAACCTCGTCATAGGTGGGAGGACCGCCCTTCCCAGGGCGCTCGGTGTCCCGACGGCGCCGGATGGGCCGCCGGACCGTGGCGGGTTCGCCGGGCTCGAGCGGCCGGGAATCGAGCAGGCGATAGCCTTCGCCCTCCCGCTCGATCCTGCCCCTGGCCATGAGCGCACGGACGGCTCGGGCCGCAGACAGCCGGTTGGTGATGGTGGCCTGGTCCGCCAGTTCGGCCGGCGATACCGGGATGAGTTCACCGACATTTGCCCGGGCCACTGCAGCCTCGAGCAAGGCATTGCTTTCCTTCAGGCTCTGTTCGTTCATGACCTACTTTCTACTATGGACCGGTCTCACATCGCGAGTTCGGGTCGTTCAACGGCGACGCGGGCGGGGAGCGCCACGTCGTGATGGGCGACGACGCTTCCTGGCTCGAGGGAGCATCGCGGGATCAGGCAGTCCCTGCTTTCCCTCGACGATCGCGGCGAGGACTTCCCTGGAGACGGCGTCCTGATCCGGTGGGGCGTTCAGCATCAGCTGGAACAGGACCGACCGCTCGAACTGCTCCAGATTGTCGACGACGGTGCGGCGCTCTGCCCCTCCCACCTTCCACGTCGCGCCGATGCGGCCGGAAGGAAGCACCTCGACGCGCAATGGCACATCGCCGATATGTCCATTCCACACTGTACGTGCCTGTGGTTCTTCCACCAAGTCCTCCGGGAAAGGAACTGCCGCGGGCGAGCGCACACTCTATCACGGCGGATTGAACGCCGCCGATGCCGGATATGGGAGGGAAGGCACTGGTCACCCGCAAGAAAGAGTGACAAAAGGAGGCGGAGGGGTTGCAGGGTCGTGACCGGATGGTGTACAAAGCTGTCGGAACCGCTGGACTCTTCGGAGTCCGGCGGTTCCATTTTAGGACCCGTTCGGTCCGTCCCCCTCGGTGGCCAGGGCGACCCGCTCCGCCGGAGCCGGGTGCGTGAACAGGAGACGATAGGCGAGCGGGTTCGGATCCAGATCGGATCTGTTCCGGAGCGCAAGCCCTCTCTCGGTCTCGACGTACGTCTCCGAATCCCCCGTGATCCGTAGGGCAAACCGATCCGCCTCGGTCTCGAACCGGCGGGAAACCCAGTTTCCCACGGGCTGGATGGCCAGCGACAACAGGCTGACCACCAGGAGCAACAGTGGAAGGAGGCGCGGGTCCGCCAGCCCCGTCGCTCGAGCCGCGGCCGCTGCTCTCCCCGATTGGAGAACGAGCCACAGAACCACCACCGCCAGGGCTGCCCCGGCGGCCCCGAGGAGGATCCCCATTTCGACGTGTCGATGCTTGCGGTGACCCAGCTCGTGGGCCGTCACCAGGATCACCTCCTCTCGATCCCGTCGCAGGAGCGTGTCGTGCAGAACCAGTCGCCGGGTACGCCCAAAGCCCGAGACATACGCGTTCTCTTTCGTGGTGCGCCGGCTGGCGTCCGCAACGAGGACCTCTTTGACCGGCACCCCCGCCCGATCCGCAAGCGCCTTCAGCTCTCGGACAAGAGGTGGGTCATCGAGGGGAGAGAACCTGTTGAAGATGGGCTCGATCAGGATCGGACTCAGGAACGAGAGAACCACCACCAGCACGGCAGCCCCCGAAGCGGCAAGCCACGGCCACCCTCGGGGGAAGGTCCGGACGAGACCGACGAAGGCCACGTAGACCAGCCCCGTGAGAAGGATGGAGATTCCCAATGCCTTGCCCCAGTCGAGCATCCAACCGGCCGCCGACTGGGTGGAGAAGCCCCAGGCCTCTTCGTGCACGTGGCCGCGCCAAAAGGAGATAGGGAGCCGGACGGCGGCCCTGACCAGCAAGACGAGCACGACCGCGGCGCCGGCACTCACCGGCCAGGGCAGCCCACGGAGCGGGCGAAGCAGACGATCGCCCAGAGGAGTGAACGCCAGAACGACCAGGACCGCCAGGCCGAGCGCGAGTCCCAACGCGTAGGCGACGTACCTCGGCGACTGATACGAGCGAGCCGTTTCGATCTGCTCCTGGGTGAAGAACTCGCGCGGATCCACGGGTCGCCTTCCGAGCCCGGAGGCCCACCACACCACGACCACCGCGACCATGAGCGCAGCAACGGCAATGCGCCCGTTGGTCTTCAGCATGTGAGCGTGGCGAGCGTGGCGGCTACCGGTGCCGGTAGATGATTCGGCCCCGGGTCAGATCGTACGGGGAGAGTTCCACGGTGACGCGGTCCCCCGGCAAGATCCGGATGTAGTGCTTCCGCATCTTCCCGGAGATATGGCCCAGGATCCTGTGGCCGTTGTCCAGATCGACGCGGAACATCGTGTTCGGGAGAGCCTCCACGATGGCCCCCTCGACCTGAAGGGCGGCCTCTTTCTTGGGGCCGGCTCGTTCTACCCGCTTGGCTCGGTCCGCAGGCGACTCCGGCGGGCTCGAGGCCCGCGTCCGGCGCTGCACTTGTCGTCCTCTGCTTCTCGCCATGACCTGCACAAACGATACCAGGTAACGATGCGATCGAATCAGCCGATGCCAAGACCGGTCAACAGGGCCCGGAGGGTGAGCCCCAGTCCGAAGAACCCGGCCACGGCGAAGGCCGCCCAGGGCCGATCGGCAAACGTCTCTCGTGCGAGCCAGTGGGCCACGCCAAGAACGAGCGCCGGGAACACGATCCCGTACACGTAGTGCAGCCACTGGATCCGTCCTCCCGCGGCCACGAGCACCAGGCCTGCCACCAGTTGGGCCAGCAGCGTCACCTGCACAAAGGTCAGGAGCCACCAGAAGGCCCGCCCCGGACCGCGGCGGAGGAGCCACGTGGCCACGCCCCACAGGAACAGAAGGCCGAACCCGGCCACGATCGAGGCGCCCAGCCACAGATGGATGACCCGCATGCCCGGGGATTATCCGGCCTGCGCGAGCGCTACAGGTATTGCCCTCCCGGTCCGGGCGCCTCTTGGGGACGCCCGCTGGGGAGCCCGCGCCGCCTCATCTCGTCGAACTGGGCTCGTGCCTGCATG
>DASQUW010000002.1:0-7085 GCA_035641075.1 Actinomycetota bacterium
CGGAGGAGGATAGGCCGGAGTCACCTGCCGGGGAGGCGACCGTGGAGTCCGACTCGATGGCTTCGGCAGAAGAAGAGTCGGGAACGCCGGACGAAACGGGAGCCTCGAAGGAAGCCGGTGACGGCAACAGCGCCGAGGAAGGCGGGGCCTGATGCTGCAGCCCAAGAAGGTCAAGCACCGCAAGCAGCACCGAGGTCGGATGAGAGGGAAAGCCAAGGGCGGTACCGACGTGCACTTCGGCGACTACGGGCTGGCGGCGATGGAGCCGGGATGGATCACCAACCGCCAGATCGAGGCCGCCCGTGTGGCCATGACCCGGCACATCCGTCGAGGCGGGAAGGTCTGGATCAACATCTTCCCCGACAAGCCCGTCTCCAAGAAGCCGGCCGAGACGCGCATGGGCTCGGGTAAGGGCAACCCCGAGTTCTGGGTAGCGGTGATCAAGCCGGGCCGAGTGATGTTCGAGCTCTCCGGGGTCTCTGAGGCTGTGGCTCGAGAGGCGATGCTCCGCGCAGCCCACAAGCTTCCGGTCAAGTCGAAGTTCGTCGCTCGGGTGGGAGGCCGGGAGTGACTCGGCCCGCGGAGCTGCGTGACCTCCCCGACGACGAGCTCCACTCCAGGGTGGATGCCGCCAAGGAGGAGCTTTTCAACCTGCGATTCCAGCTGGCCACCGGCCAGCTCGACAATCCCATGCGGATCAAGCAGGTTCGGCACGATCTGGCGCGCCTGCTGACGCTTCTGCGAGAGCGCGAGCTCCAGGAGGCCGAGGCGGAGGTGGATGAGTCGTGAGCGACGAGCGGAACGCCCGAAAGGTCCGGGTCGGCCTCGTCGTCTCCGACAAGATGGACAAGACCGTCGTCGTCCGAGTTGACGGGCAGCTCCGTCACCCCTTGTACGCCAAGTCCGTGAGGCGAACCTCGAAGCTCTCCGCGCACGACGAGGGCAACGAGGCTCGGGTGGGCGACAGGGTGCGGGTGATGGAGACCCGCCCGCTGTCGAAGTCGAAGCGCTGGCGAGTCGTGGAGATCCTGGAGCGCGCCGAATGAACGGGACTCCGGGGGGAAGCGTGAGGAACGGGGGTCCAGGGGGCAGCAGTCCCGCCGAGCGGAGCGCCGAGGATCAGACTGCTGCACTCCCCTGGCCGAGGGACGCCGTCGGAGACGGTGGACCGAGGAGTAAGAAGAAGTGATTCAGCAGGAGTCGAGGGCGAAGGTGGCCGACAACACGGGGGCGAAAGAGGTCCTGTGTATCCGGGTGCTCGGCGGTTCGGGCCGTCGGTACGCAGGTATCGGGGACGTCATCGTTGGCACGGTCAAGGACGCCCTGCCCGGCGCGCCGGTGAAGAAGGGTGACGTGGTCCGGGCGGTCGTGGTCCGAACGGCGAAGGAACGGCGGCGCACCGACGGCTCCTACATCAAGTTCGACGAGAACGCGGTGGTTCTGATAAACGAGCAGAACAATCCTCGGGGGACGAGGATCTTTGGTCCCGTCGCCCGCGAGCTACGGGAGAGGCGATTCATGAAGATCATCTCTTTGGCGCCGGAGGTTCTGTGATGCCCGGCGTGACGATAAAGAAGGATGACGAGGTCATGGTGATCTCCGGCAAGGATCGGGGGCGCACGGGCCGGGTGGTCAGGGTCCTGCCTCGAGAGGGACGAGTCATGGTCGAGGGCGTGGCTCGGGGAAAGAAGCACGCGCGGACGCGGGGGAAGCGCTCCTCGGGCGGCCAGCAGCTGCAGCAGGGCGGGATCGTGGACGTCGATTCGTTCATCGACATCTCTAACGTGCAGCTGGTGTGCAAGTCGTGCGGACAGCCCACCAGGGTCGGCTACCGGTTCGAGGGAGCCAAGAAGGTCCGGGTATGCCGGAAGTGCGAGGCCGACCAATGAACGGGCGGGTGCCACCCCGGCTTCGTCAGCGGTTCCGCGAGGAGTTGCTGCCGGCCCTCCAGGGCGAGCTCGGATTCGACAATCCCATGCGGGTCCCCCGCCTGGAGAAGATCGTGGTGAACGTGGGCGTGGGCGAGGCGACCCGCGAGGCCAAGGTCCTCGACTCGGCGATCGAGGATCTGAAGGTGATCACGGGGCAGCGACCGCTGGTCACGAAGGCCAAGAAATCCATCGCGTCCTTCAAGCTCCGGGCGGGGATGTCCATCGGCGCCAAGGTGACCCTCCGAGGAGATCGGATGTGGGAGTTCCTGGACCGGCTCCTGTCGGTGGCCCTCCCGCGCATCCGCGACTTCCGGGGGCTCGATCCCGACGCATTTGACGGCCGGGGCAACTACACGGTGGGGATCACCGAGCAGCTGATCTTTCCGGAGATCGATTACGACAAGGTGGACGCGGTTCGGGGGATGGATATCACCATCGTCACGACGGCGAAGACGGATGAGGAAGGGCGTGCGCTGCTGCGGGCCCTCGGGTTCCCGTTCCGAGGCCAGCCCGCGGTCCAGCCCGCCGGCTGAGGAGTGAGATGGCCAAGAAAGCACTGATCGAGAAATCGAGGCGACGGCCGAAGTTCGGAGTGCGGGCGTACACGAGGTGTCGCCGATGCGGGCGCCAGCGCGCCGTGTACCGTCGCTTTCTGGTGTGCCGCCTGTGTTTCCGGCAGCTGGCCCACG
The DNA here is from genome assembly GCA_035641075.1 of Actinomycetota bacterium. GTDB lineage: Bacteria > Actinomycetota > UBA4738 > UBA4738 > CALAEC01 > DASQUW01. Next base: position 2,621 of record DASQUW010000002.1, read on the forward strand.
CCGGCGAGATCCCCGGGATCACGAAGGCCTCGTGGTGATTATCCGATGATGACCGACCCGATCGCCGACATGCTCACCCGGATCCGAAACGCCAGCATGTCGTACCAGGACGACGTCCTGGTCCCGGCCTCCCGTCTGAAGGAAGAGTTGGCGGACGTGCTCGCCCGCGAGGGCTACGTCCGCGGTTTCCGCGTCGAGGGCGAGGCGCCGAACCGGCACATCAAGATCGAGATGAAGTACGGTCCGGAGCGGCAGCGAACGATCCACGGCCTGAAGCGGATCTCCCGTCCAGGCAGGCGTGTGTACGCGAACCGGGGAAACCTGCCCAGGGTGCAGGGCGGTCTCGGTGTGGCCGTTCTCAGCACGTCGCAGGGCGTGATGACGGACCGACACGCGGCCCGGCGAGGAGTGGGCGGAGAGGTTCTCTGTTATGTCTGGTGAGGAATCGAGGCGGTTAGAGATGTCGAGATGAGCAGGATCGGACGACAACCCATATCGATCCCCGAACAGGTGACCGTGGACATCAGTGGATCGAGAGTCACGGTGACCGGTCCGAAGGGGAGCCTGAACCAGGACGTAAGCGCGGAGATGCGCGTCGTCCTGGAAGACAACACCGTCCGCGTGGAGCGCCCCTCGGATGAGCGAGAGCACCGGTCCCTCCACGGGCTCACCCGGACGCTGATCGCCAACATGGTCGAGGGCGTCGTGAACGGCTACGAGAAGCGGCTGGAGATCCACGGCGTGGGCTACCGCACCTCGCTCACCGGCCAAGACCTCGAGCTCCAGCTCGGCTTCTCCCACCCGGTGCGTTTCGCCGCGCCGGAAGGGATCGAGTTCGAGGTTCCCGCGCCCAACCGAATCGTCGTTCGCGGCATCGATAAGCAGCTCGTGGGGGAGGTCGCGGCCGACATCCGCAAGCTCCGCAAGCCGGAGCCGTACAAGGGCAAGGGGATCCGCTACGAGGGCGAATACGTGCGAAAGAAGGCCGGAAAAGCGGCGAAGGGGGCGATGGCGTGATCGCCTCGAAGAAGCGAGAGGCCCGGGCCCGCCGGCGCCGCCGGGTGCGGAAGCGGGTCTCCGGGACGCCGGCCCGCCCCCGTGTGGCCGTGTACCGGTCCAACCGGCACATCTACGTCCAGCTCGTGGACGACGTGTCGGGCCGAACGCTCGCCGCCGCGTCCTCGCTCGACGCGGAGGCTGGCGCGTCTGGCGACAAGAAGGCCAGAGCGAAAGCCGTCGGGAGCCTCATCGCAGCGAGGGCGAAGGAGGCGGGGATCGACACGGCGGTGTTCGACCGAAGCGGGTTCCTGTTCCACGGCCGCGTTCGAGAGGTCGCCGAGGCGGCCCGAGAAGGAGGCCTGACGATTTGAGGCGGTACGACGCCGCGGAGGGGAAGAGCCCGTTCGAAGAACGGGTTGTCTCGATCAACCGGGTGGCCAAGGTGGTCAAGGGAGGCCGCCGGTTCTCGTTCGCCGCGCTCGTGGTTGTGGGCGACGCCGCGGGGCGGGTCGGCGTCGGCTACGGAAAGGCCAAGGAGGTGCCGGCGGCCATCCAGAAGGGCGTGGAGGAGGCCAAGAAGGGGATGTTCGACGTTCCGCTCATGGGCGCGACCATCCCCCACCAGGTCATGGGCGAGGACGGAGCCGGCCGGGTCCTCCTGAAGCCCGCATCTCCCGGTACCGGCGTCATCGCCGGCGGCCCCGTTCGGGCCGTGGTGGAGTGCGCCGGGATCAAGGACATCCTGTCGAAGTCACTCGGTTCGGATAACCCGCTGAACATCGTCCACGCCACGGTGGCCGGCCTCCGGAGCCTCCGGCGTCCGGAGGAGGTGGCCCGCCTCCGAGATCGGGAGCTGAACGAGGTGGCCCCGAGGCCGATGCTGGACGCCATGGCCGAGGCGGCCGAGCGGGTGCGGGCCAAGCGAGCCGAGTCCGGTCAGGGTGAGGGCGATGGCCAGGCTTAGGGTCACCCAGATCCGCGGCGTGGTGGGGCGTCCTCGGGGCCAGAAGGACACGGTCCGTGCTCTCGGTCTGAAGCGGATCCGCCATTCCGTGGTGAAGGAGGATCGTCCCGAGATCCGAGGGATGATCTCGAGGGTGGCACACCTGGTGGAGGTCGAGGAGGTCGAGGAATGAGGCTTCATCACTTGCGTCCTGCCCCCGGAGCCAAGCGCCCCCGTCGCCGCGTGGGCCGAGGGAGGGCCGCCGGCCAGGGGAAGACCGCGGGCCGGGGAACCAAGGGGTACCTGGCCAAACACGGAAAGAAGCCCGGGTACGAGGGCGGTCAGATGCCCCTGGCCAGGCGGGTGCCGAAGAAGCGAGGGTTCACCAATCCGAACCGCGAGGAATGGTCCGTGGTGAACGTGGAGCGTCTCGCGGCGAGGTTCGAATCCGGCGCCACGGTGACGCCGGACGCGCTTGCGGAGGCGGGCCTCGTCCGGAAGCGCCTTCCGGTGAAGGTGCTGGGGCGGGGAGACGTCGACCGTCCGCTGTTCATTCAGGCGCACAACTTCTCTCGAACGGCTCGTCAGAAGATCGAGGAGGCCGGAGGAACGGCCGAGGTTCTGTAGTTTCGGGATAGACTAATCGACCCCTCCGAGGTGCTCGGAGGCAGGAGGAAGGAACGAAGTGCTAAGGGCGTTCGTCAACGCGTTCAAGATCCCGGATCTTCGCAACAAGATCCTGTTCACGGTGTTCATCATCGCCGTCTACCGTCTCGGCTCCCACCTGCCCATCCCGAACGTCGATTTCGACGTCCTCGCTCGCGAGGTGGAGCAACAGGCTCAAGGTGGCGTGCTCGAGTTCATCAACTTGTTCTCGGGCGGGGCGCTCACTCGCCTGGCCCTGTTCGCGCTGGGGATCATGCCCTACATCACCAGCTCGATCATCATGCAGCTCCTCACGGTGGTCATCCCCAAGCTCGAGCAGTGGCAGAAGCAGGGGGAGATGGGGGTCAAGAAGATCACCCAGTGGACCCGGTACATGACCGTGACGCTCGCTCTCCTTCAGTCCACCGGCCTCGTCTTCTTGTTCAACAACCAGTTCGCCGGCTCCATCCGGGTGTTCACTCCGCCTCGGGTGGCCTTCATGGTGCTCACGCTCACCGCCGGGACGGCGCTCATCATGTGGCTCGGGGAGCTGATCACCCAGCGAGGGATCGGCAATGGGATGTCGATCCTCATCTTCACCAGCATCATCTCCCGGCTGCCGTTCGAGGGAGCCAGCGTCCTCCGGGTCGGAGGGAACCTCAAGTTCAGCGTGATCCTCGGCCTCGGCCTCCTGATAATTGTGGCCGTCGTGTTCATGGAGCAGGGGCAGCGCCGGATCCCGGTGCAGTACGCGAAACGTGTGGTGGGGCGGAGGATGACCTCCGGTGGGAGCACGTACATCCCGCTGAAGGTCAATCAGGCCGGCGTCATCCCCATCATCTTCGCCTCCTCGGTGCTGTACTTCCCCACGCTGATCGCCTCCGCGGTGGGGGAGGGGTGGTTCAAGAGCTTCGTCGATCGGTATCTGGCGAACGAGGGAAGCATCGCGTACATCTTCATCTACGGGCTGCTCGTGGTGTTCTTCGCCTACTTCTACACGGCGATCTCGTTCAATCCCGTGGATACGGCCGATAACATCCGGAAATACGGCGGGTTCATCCCGGGCATCCGCCCCGGGAAGCCCACGTCCGAGTACCTGCAGCGCATCCTGAGTCGCATCACACTGCCCGGCTCGCTCTTCCTGGCAACGGTCGCCCTCGTGCCCTCCATCGTGTTCGCGGTGTGGCTCCTCGATCCGCAGACGTTCCCGTTTGGAGGCACGTCGATCCTCATCGTCGTGGGCGTGGCGCTGGAGACCATGAAGCAGCTCGAGTCCCAGCTCACTATGCGCCACTACGAGGGATTCCTGAGGTAGCTGGGTGCGGATCGTCCTCCTCGGTCCCCCTGGTGCGGGGAAGGGAACCCAGGCGCACCGTCTGGCCGACTATTACGACGCCAGGCTGATCGCCACCGGCGACATGTTCCGAAAGCACGTCCGGGACGGAACGCCTCTCGGCCTGAAGGCGAAGGAGTACATGGAAGCCGGAGAACTGGTTCCCGACGACGTGGTCATCGGGATGCTTCTGGAGGAGCTGCGCAGGGCCCAGAACGGGTTCGTGCTGGACGGATTCCCTCGGACCATCCCCCAGGCCCAGGCGCTGGAGGAGGCGCTGGCCGCCATCGATCATCCCCTCGAGGCCTCACTGAAGTTCCGCATCCCCGATGACGTCGCGGTGGCTCGCCTCGCCGGCCGACGCACATGCTCACACTGCGAGCGGACCTTCAACATCGAATTGAAGCCGACGAAGGTCGAGGGGATCTGCGACAACTGCGGCGGGGAGCTCGTTCAGCGAGGAGACGACCGGGAGGAGATCGCCCGGCACCGGCTGGAGATCTACCCCCGGGACACCGAGCCGCTCGAGAAGTTCTACTGGAGCA
>DASQUW010000003.1:0-17891 GCA_035641075.1 Actinomycetota bacterium
CGACGTTCGCCGAGCGGATGGCCTCCCGGAGAGAGCACGGAGGTTGGTTGTTCAACTCATCCGCCTTCGTGGTCACCTTGATCGTCGTTGCCTCGGCGGGGCCCGCAACGCCGAACGTTGCCGCCAGAGCCCCGAGGACGGTCACGGATGTGCTCAGTATTCTTCTTGAATTACCCGAGATGGACATCTCTCTTCTTCATCCCTTCCTACGCTTAGGGAGCCTTTGTCCCGAACGTCCGAATACGCCCAGTTCTCTCCTTCCTCACCGGGCTGGGCCGGTCCGGTGGGGCAAATACGCTAATTCTACGCCCAATAACCTATACCTTCTCATCAGGTAGATTTCTTCCAGGGTCGCGCAGGCAAATCACTATGACGTCCTCATATGCTTTCTGCAGGATGCCGAGCTTGACCGGCCCCTCCAAGGGGACCTCAAGGAGCCTGTACATCACCGTGGGGATCGACATCGATCGCCCTCCGGAGGCGATCTGGCCCCACCTCGTGGACTGGGAGAACCTGCCCAGATGGATGCAGGAAGCTCACCGCATCAGCGTCCTGGGGGACCTCCGCGAGGGCGTCGGAGTGGAGGCCGAAGCCACCGTCCGGATCGCCGGAATCACCACCAGGGACCGCATCCGGGTGACCCGGTGGGAGCCCCCGGCGGTCCTGGAGCTGGCCCATCTCGGCTGGGTCAAGGGGAGCGGATACATCGAGCTCTCGCCGCTGGATCGGGGCACGCATCTGTTCTGGCGAGAGGAGCTGGTGCCGCCCTGGGGAATCATCGGCGCGATCGGTCTGCGTCTCATCGCCCCGATCATGCGGCGTACCTTTGCCAGGGACCTTCGCCTGCTGAGAGAGGTCGTGGAGTCGGAACGCTGACTCATGCCGGCAGTTCCAGGCGGAACGTGATGCCGTTGTCTTCCTCCCAGGTCAACCGGGCCCCCTGCGCTTCGGCGAGGGTCCGAGCCAGCCACAGGGTGATCTTGCCCTTTCCCCCGCGTTTAGGATGAACGAACGACGCATCGACCTCCTCCCGGCTCAGATCGGCCACCGCCCGGTGCACCTTGACCGCGGCTCCACCATCGGCAGGCTCGACGCTCACCTCGATCGCCGCCCCTTGCCCCCACCACATCGCTTCCGTGCAGAGGGTGAGAAGGAGCACCTGGAGACGCTCCGGATCGACCGTTGCGGAGGCGCCTCCGGAGACCAGGACTTCCGGGTAATCCTTGCTCTGAGCGAAGACCTCGGCCACCCACTGGGCCTCCTCGACCACGTCGTGTCTCTCCGGAGAGGGTTCGAAGCCTCCTTCCTCCAGTCGGGCGGCGTCGACGAGCATCTTGACCAGAGAGGCCGTGCGCTCCGCGTCCACGGCGAGCCCCCCCACGATCGTCCGGCGGTCTGCGTCGTCGAGGCGGTCCCACATCGACGCCAGCGTGCTGGCGAATCCCTTCAGCGCGGCCAGTGAGGAGCGGATGTCGTGAGCCGACGCGGAGATCGCCGCGCCGATGGATCCCGCGGGAGGACCCGATCCACGCTGGCGCACGGCCTCGAACAGGAAGAGAGCCGCAGCCGCCGCCAGGTTGAGCGATTCCGACTTCCCCCTGATGGGGATGCGGACGGCTCCGTCCGCGAGGGCACGAGCCTCGGCAGGTAGCCCCCAGGCCTCGTTGCCGAACAGCACCGCGGTCGGACGGGTGAGGTCCGTCTCGTACACCGTTTCCGTTCCTTCGGGCGCCGCGGCCAGCACCTGGAGCCCTCGCTGGCGAAGCACGGCCACCGCTTCCCGCGCGGGCACATCGCGAACCACGGGGAGATGGAAGAGCGAACCTGCCGATGCACGAACCGTCTTCGGGTTGTACACGTCGACGGACGTATCCGTGAATACGACGGCGTCGGCCCCGGCGGCGTCGGCAGACCGGAGCACGGTCCCGGCGTTCCCCGGATCTCGGACCGCGTACAGGATCGGAACGAGCTCCAGGGTCTGTGGAACCTCGGCCAGGGACACATCGACGAATCGAGCCACCGCCAGGATCCCCTGCGGGGTCACGGTCGATGTGAGGTGGGTCATGACCTGTTCGGTCACGGGGATCACCGGGACACCGGCCTCCTCCGCCCGAGCAACCAGCGGATGGGCCGCCTCTGTCGGCGAGGGAGCGTGGAAGAGTTGCTCCACCGCCCCGGCATCGAGCGCTTCGGCCGTGGCCTGGGCTCCCTCCGCCAGGAAACGCTTCTCCTTCTCCCGAAGGGCCCGCTTCTTGAGACGTGCGGCGGAGGCAACCTGCCGGTTCGAGGTGCTGGAGATGATGTTCCGGCCGGCCCGCCGGCCTCTGGCTCCTTCGTCGGCGCCCACGGCCGGTGCCGGCTAGGTGCCGAGCCCTCCCCGAGCGACCTCGACGAGCCCGGTGAAGCCGGGAGGGTCCGTCGCAGCGATGTCGGCGAGGACTTTTCGGTCGAGGTCTAGGTTCGCGGCCTTGAGCCCCCGGATGAACGAGGAGTACGACAGCCCGTTCATGCGCGCCGCCGCGCCGATTCGGATGATCCACAGCCGGCGAAACTCCCCCTTGCGCTTCCGACGGTCCCGATACGCATAGACCCCGGAGTGGAGGAGCTGTTCCTTCGCCACGCGGTATCGGCGGGACCTCGCGCCGTAGTACCCCTTCGCCTGCTCCAGAACGGCCCGCCGCTTCTTGCGCCCGTGGACGCTCCGCTTCACCCTAGGCATCGGTCACCGCTTCCCCAACAGGCGAAGGATGTTCTTCTTCTCGGCGGTGACTTCGTTGGCCCGGGCCAGTCGCCGCTTCCGACTCGAGGTCTTCTTCTGAAGGAGGTGAGCCCGGCCGGCCCGACGGTGCAGGACCTTGCCCGTGCGGGTCACGCGAAACCGCTTGGCCGCCCCACGATGGCTCTTCTGCTTCGGCATCTCGCTCGCTCTCTTGTTGTCTCAGCGTTGTCCGTTATCCGTTGGTGGCACGGATTTTTGGGCCGGTCGCCGGACCGGCGCCAGGACCATGACCATGTTGCGCCCGTCGAGCTTGGAGGGCGCGTCCACGGTGGCCAGTTCCTTGACGTCCTCCGTGAGCCGCTCGAGGATACGCTGTCCGAGCTCGGTGTGGGCCATCTCCCGGCCGCGGAACATGATCGTCACCTTCACCCGGGCCCCGGCCTGCAGGAACCGAACCACGTGCCCCTTCTTCGTCTCGTAATCGTGCCGGTCGATCTTCGGCCTGAACTTGATCTCCTTGACCTCGATCCGGGACTGCCGTTTTCTCGCTTCCTTCTGCCGGACCGCCCGCTCATACTTGAACTTGCCGTAATCCATGATCCGGCACACCGGGGGATTCGCCTGCGGCGCCACCTCAACCAGGTCCAGATCCTGCTCCTGGGCGCGTCGGAGCGCATCCTGCGTGGACACGATCCCGATCTGCGCCCCATCGGCCCCCACCAGGCGGACCTCGGGCGCCCGGATACGTTCGTTGATGCGTGGCTCAATCGAGACCCCGCATCACCTCCGGAAGAACTGCGCCGGGAGGACCCTCACGATCGGCGCAAGTGGGAAAGAACCTGAGCCATGTAGCCGGAAGTATAGGGGCTTGTGCGGAGGGTGTCGATACCCCTATTCGTCATGGCGGAGAGCGCGGGGCTCCCGGGCGAACCTCTTCCACATCTACTGCTGAACCGGTCGGACGTTCGCGGCCTGCTGTCCCTTCTCCCCGTCAACGATCTCGAACTCGACCTCCTGTCCCTCATGGAGAGTTCGGTACCCGTCACCCTCGATGGCCGAGAAATGGACGAACAGGTCCTCGCCGTCCGGCCGGGCGATGAAGCCGTACCCCTTCTCGTTGCTGAACCACTTGACGGTTCCCTGCGACACCGAGTCCTCCTTGATCACAGCGACACGAACGCACTCGACGTAGCAAAGCAGAAAGGTGATCGAGGCGTCAACGCTCCCCGGAGCGGCCGTTACCAGCGAGGCTCGAGGGGACGACCGTAGTCGTCCTGGAGTCGGAGGGTGTCGTCTTCCGTGGTGTAGCCGTGGGCCACCTCCAGAACCCGGCCGCGCTTCGGTCCCGTGTTCGTGATCCGATGCGGTTCCTCCGCCTGGACCACGAACTCCTCACCGGGCTTCGCGTCCACGACGCGATTGCCGATCTGGATCCGGAGCCCCTCGTCGAGGACGACCCACATCTCATCGCGGAGTTGATGGTAGTGCTCGCTCGTCTCCTGGCCCGGATCGATCGTGATGATCCGGACCGATGATGGCTGGTTCAGGGCGTACGTGGTGACCTTCCCCCACGGCTTCTCCACGATCATGGTTTTTCCTCCCGCTTGGGTAGATCGTCGAGGAGGCCGGCCATCTCCACTGCAGCGATGGCCGCGTCCCATCCCTTGTTGCCGTGCTTGCCTCCGGCACGATCCATGGCCTGCTCAAGGCTATCGGTCGTGAGGACCCCGAACGTGCAGGGAACTCCGGAGTCCAGGGCAACCTGCTGCACTCCTCGGGCCGCCTCGCCCGCCACGAACTCGAAGTGCGGCGTCTCGCCGCGGATCACCGCTCCGAGGCACACCACCGCGTCGAACTGACCCGATCTCGCGAGTCGCATGGCCGCAAGCGGCACTTCGAAGGCTCCCGGCGTCCAGGCCAGTTCGATGTCGTCGTCGGCGATCCCCAGCTTCCGGAACGCCGCGAGCGCGCCCTCCACCAGCTTCTCCGTGACGATCCCGTTGAACCGAGATGCGACCACGGCGAACCTCCGCCCCCGTCCCTCCAGGGTCCCTTCGCGCGTCCTCACGGCTCCTCCACCGCCTCGAGGTTGGACAGCAGATGGCCGAGCTTTTCTCGCTTGGCCTTCAGGTACCCGAGGTTCTCGGCGGTTGGTTTGGTCTCCAGGGGAACCCGTTCCACGATCGAGAGCCCGTACCCGTCCAGCCCCGCTCGCTTGGCCGGGTTGTTCGTCAACAGCCGCATCGTTCGCACCCCGATGTCGTAAAGGATCTGCGCCCCGATGCCGTAGTCCCTCGGGTCGGGAGGGAACCCGAGCTCCACGTTGGCCTCCACCGTATCCTTTCCTCGCTCCTGCAGCTCGTACGCTCTGAGCTTGTGCGTGAGGCCGATGGCCCGTCCCTCGTGGCCCCGGATGTACAGCACGACTCCGCGACCCTCGACGCCGATCTTGCCCAGCGCGTCATCGAGTTGCGTGCCGCAATCGCACCGGCGGGACTGGAACACGTCACCGGTGAGACACTCGGAGTGAACCCGGACCAGGATGTCCTTCCCGTCGCCCACCTCGCCCATGACCATCGCCACATGGACCCGGCCGTCCACAGCGCTCTCATAGGCGTGTGCTCGGAACTCCCCGTAGATCGTGGGGATGCCGGCCTCGGCGAGCTTCCGTACGAGCTTCTCGCTGCGCCGCCGATACTCGATGAGATCGGCGATCGAGATGATCTTGAGGTCGTGGTGCTCGGCCACTCGGACGAGCTCGGCGAGCCGGGCCATGCTCCCGTCCGGGTGCATGATCTCGCAGATCACCCCGACCGGGGACATCCCCGCCAGCGACGCCAGGTCGACGGCGGCTTCGGTGTGTCCGGCCCGCTTCAGGACGCCGCCCTCGTGAGCTCGGAGCGGGAACACGTGCCCGGGCTTGGCGATGTCGGCGGGACGGGTATTCGGGTCGGTGACGGCGCGGATGGTCGCGGCACGATCGAAGGCGCTGGTGCCGGTGGTGGTGAGCCCGCGCGCGTCGATCGAGACGGAGAACGCCGTCTCCTGGGACCCTTCCCTGACTCCCACCATCAGGGGGATCCCCAGTTCGTCTAGGCGCTCCCCAGCACAGGGCATGCAGATGAGGCCGCGGCCATGCGTGGCCATGAAGTTGATGGCTTCCGGTGTGACCCGCTCTGCGGCCATGATGAAATCGCCCTCGTTCTCGCGCTCCGCGTCATCGACGACGATGACGATCTTGCCCCGGCGGATGTCCTCGATCGCCTCTTCGATGGAGGCGAACACCGAGGCCGGCGCCTCGCGCACGTCCTCCTTCATCGGTCCCTCCGAACCAGCTTCTCCACGTATTTCGACACCACGTCAACCTCCAGATTCACCCGGTCGCCGGGGCGGCGGGCGCCCAGCGTTGTCAGGGTAAGCGTGTGCGGCACGAGCGCGACGGTGAACGCGCCGTCGTCGAGGGACGCGACCGTGAGGCTCACACCGTCAACGGCGATCGACCCCTTCTCGACCAGGTAGCGGCTCAGACCGTCGGGGAGGCGCACGGTCATCGCGGCCGAGCCTTCGTCCCGCACCACGGAACCGATCGTCCCCACCCCATCGACGTGCCCTTGAACGAGATGGCCCCCCAACCGGGTCATCAGCGTCACGGGGCGTTCCAGGTTCACCGGATCGCCGGGGCGCAGATCCGCGAGCGCGGACCGGTCGAGGGTCTCGGCCACCAGGTCGAAGAGCAGGCCGGACCCATCGCGGTCGACGACCGTGAGGCACACACCGTTCACCGCAACCGAGTCGCCTGGCGCGGCGTCCTCGGCCACCGTTCGGCACTCCACGGCCAGCCGGGTTCCCGCCGGGCCGGGCCCGGTCGCCCGGACCCGGCCGCGTTCCTCAACGATCCCGGTGAACATACGCCACCACCTTGAAGTCGCGACCGACCCGTCTGACCTCGGAGAGTTCCAGGGGAACGGCGTCTCCGATCGTGGGCGTCCCACCCCCCATGAGCACCGAGGGTGCAGCCTCACCACCCACCAGAACAGGGGCGAAGAACAGCACGATCTTGTCGACAAGCCCCCGCTGCACGGCCTCCCAGGCGATCGTCGGGCCACCCTCGATCAGAACGTGCTGCACGTCTCGTTTGCCCAGCTCGCCGAGGAGGTCGTCCAGAGGGATGAGGGCGGAGCCCGCATCGTCGAGGACGAGGACGTCCGCGCCGGCCCGTAGCCACGCATCCCGCCGATCTCTGGGCGCCCCCTCGCTCGTGGCGACCATCGTCGGGGCCAGGCCATCGGAGAAAACCCTGTGCGTCTCCGGGACGATCCCCCGGCCGTCGACCACCACGCGCAGCTTGGGTCGTCCTCGATACTCGGGGTCGCGCACGGTGAGGGACGGATCGTCTCGAAAGGCCGTGCCGGCCCCCACGAGGATCGCGTCGGCTGCGGCTCGCATCCTGTGGACCTCGGCCCTCGACTCCTCCCCGGTGATCCACCGCGAGGAGCCATCCCGAGCCGCCGCCTTCCCGTCCAGCGACGCCGCCATCTTCAGCGTGACGAAGGGAAGCCGGGTCCGGACGTGCTTGAGAAAGGCCTCATTCTGACGCTTCGCCTCCCCGGCCAGAGGCCCCACCCGAATCGCCACCCCCGATTGGCGGAGGTGGGCGAACCCCTCCCCGTTGACCAGCGGGTTGGGGTCTTCAAGCGCGGCCACGACCCGGTCCACCCCGGAAGCGGCGACACGGGGAGCGCACGGAGGGGTGCGGCCGTAGTGGGAGCAGGGCTCCAGGCTCACGTACAGATCGGCACCCCGGGCGCGCTGCCCGGCGGTCTCGAGCGCGACGATCTCGGCATGGGGGTGGCCCGGGCCCTCGTGCCATCCCTCTCCGACGACCTCTCCGTCCTTGACCACGACGGCACCGACGAGAGGGTTGGGGGAGACGATCCCCCGCCCCCGTTCGGCCAGCTCAAGCGCCCTGCGCATGTAGACGTCGTCCACGACATCCTTCCAGGGGCGGAGCAAACGAGAGGCAGGGCAGCCGCGACCGGCCGCCGGATCCTCGTCTCCTCCCATCCGGACTTTCACCGTCGGTCCCGGAGTTTCGCCGGGTCCACCCCTGGACGGCTTCCAGGGGGTCGCGGACTCTCACCGCCGGTGGGGAGTTCCACCCCGCCCCGAAGACGATCTATTCGATTCCTCTCAAGTATAGATCGCAGCGGAAGCTGGGGCTAAGAGGGGGCGTCAGACCCGGCAACGGTCATCGACTCGGCGATCTCCACCAGATCCGAGACCGACTGGCCCCTGTACCCATTGAGCGTCACGTTGTAGCCGTTTTCAATCCAGGACAATACCGAGGGGCCATTGACTCCCTGTTCGGCTGCCAGTGCCCGAGTGCCCCTTACCGTCACCCAGAAGCCACCCCATGTGCCACCGATCAACGGTTCCGAACGGTCCAGGAACTGCTGCTCGAGGATGCCTCCCCCCTCGTAGCTAAGGACCAGATCGGTGTCGAGCCAGAACGACAGCGACACCGGAACCCTGTCGCTGGACGACCATGCGGTCAGAACGTGGTCTCGCGACGCGAATCCCTGTTCCGGCAGCAGAGGACAACCGCAACCTGCAAGACGCGCCTCCACGTCGGCCGGAGACTCGAATGGAGGAACGAAACACGGCGTGAATCCCTGACACCACGGCGGACGAGAGAGATCGCGGTGGCGAAGCCGAGAGATATTCGCGGTCAGAGCGATGTAACCGCCGACGGAAAGAGCGACCATCAGACCGACCAAGCCAAGCGTGAACTTTCGAACCGTCATGCCTTCATCTGATCGCCGCCGTCGGGGGCTAGGGGCCGCGGCGGTCGACGGCGTACGAGGAACCCTTGGTCCGCTTGGTGAACTCCTTCAGCTCTCCGGCCACGGAGACCGCCTCACCATGGTGGGAGTACGTCCGGCGGTCGGTGGTGGCCACGCCGATCGAGATGGACATCAGCGGGAACTTCTCGATCTCCTTGCGGCGGTTCTCGATCTCGATGTGGCCGCGGTCGCGATCCTCGGCGTCGTACAGGCCGGGGACCGCTTGATCGAACCTCTCGATGATCGTCTCGCAGATCCGCTCGGCATCCTCGGGCGGACAGATGACCACATAGTCATCTCCCCCAACGTGTCCAACGAATGTGCCCTCCCCCGCCACGTCCATGGCGGATTCCTGGAGGGCCCGGGCGGTGAACCGAAGGGCCTCGTCCCCGCGGAGAAAGCCGTAGTGGTCGTTGTAGGCCTTGAAGTTATCGAGATCCGCGTACAGCAGGGCGAAGGGCTTTCCGCTGCGGATCAGGGTGTGGAGCTCGTCCTGGATGCGGACGTTGCCGGGGAGCCCGGTGAGAGGTGACAACGCTTTCATCTCCCGAGCTCGGCGGAGCGTCCCCTTGACCCGCGCGACCAGCTCGATGGGGTCGCAGGGCTTGATCACGTAGTCGTCCGCGCCGGCGGTGAGGCCAAGCACCTTGTCCACGGAGAGCGCCCGCGCCGTCAGCATGATGATGCTGACGTTGGAGGTTCGCTGATCCGCCCGGAGCCGCTGGGCCACCTCGAAGCCGTCCATCTTCGGCATCGTCACATCGAGCAAGACCAGATCGGGCCTGATCTCGAATGCCTTGTCCAGCGCCTCCAGCCCGTCCGCGGCGACGTGTGTCTGGTATCCGTGCGTGCGGAGGTTCAGCTCGACGAACCGAGCGATATCTGGATCGTCGTCGACGACGAGGATCTTCTCCGTCACCTTCCCTCCTCGACTCCTTCTCTGGCGAGCACCGAGAGCCGGCGGGCCGCCTCCGCCGGATCGGAGGCCTTGAAGATCGAGGAGGCCACGGCCAGCACGGTGGCCCCGGCATCGAGGCAGCGGCGCCCGGACTCTTCGCTGATGCCCCCGTCCACTTCCACATCGACGGCGACGCCGCGGCGATCGATCTCCTTCCGCGCCGCTTCCACCTTCGGCAACACCTCCTCCATGAAATCCTGCCCCGCCCACCCAGGACGTACGCTCATCACGATCAGGTTATCGAGCCGATCCAGGTAGCCGAATGCCTCTTCGACCGGAGTGTCCGGATTGACGGCGATCCCCGTCCGCATCCCCCGGGCCCGGGCCTCCGCGATTACCATCTCCGGCTCGGGTGCAGCCTCGAGGTGAAACGTCACCATGTCCGTGCCCGCCTCAGCGAAGTCTTCCAGGAGAGCCTCCGGACGCTCGATCATCAGATGGCAGTGGAGCGGCAGGGGGGAGACGGGGCGGAGGGATTCCACCACGACCGGGCCGATCGTGAGGGGAGGGACGAAGTGCGCGTCCATCACGTCCACATGCAACATGTCGGCATACGGCTCGACGAGCTTCACCTGTTCGCCGAGGCGGGAGAAGTCGGCGGAGAGGATGGATGCGGCGAGCTTTGCCCCGGACATCGGGGCGGATTCTACCCGCTCATTTCCTGCGAAACCGGGCCACGAACATCGCATCGGTCCCGTGGAGATGGGGCCACAGGCGCGCTTCGGTGACTGTCTCCCCGTCAGGACCGGGAAATGGGTCGGGACGGAGGTCCGGAACGCGCTCGACCAAAGCCCTGCACACGCCGCCGGTTTCCACCGAGGGAAAGGTGCATACCGAGTAGACCAGCACTCCTCCCGGGCGGAGCAGGGAGGCGGCGCCGGCAGCGATCCGGGTCTGAAGACGGGCCAGGGACCGGAGGTCGCTCCGCCTCGGCCGCCACAGGAGCTCCGGTCGCCTCCGGGCCGCGCCGATCCCAGAGCACGGAGCATCGACAAGCACCCGGTTGACACCCTCTCGGACAGCGGGACGCGCGGCGTCCTGGCTGAGAAGCAGCATCCGGACACCGAGCCGCGATGCCGTCTCGGCCACCAGCCCAATTCGCTGGACGGACACGTCGGCCGCCACCACGGACCAGGCTCGGCACGCGATGTCCGCGGCCTTCCCTCCCGGAGCCGCACACACATCGACGATGCGTTCTTCCGGCTGGGGATCCAGGACGTCCACGACCCACGAGGACGCCTCATCCTGGACGGCGAACCACCCCTCCCGAAAACCTGGGAAGGCCTCCGGCCGGCCTCGACGGAGCCGGAGGGAGCCAGGATGGATCCGGCCACGGTCTGGATCGTGCCCGCCGGAACGGAGGCGCTCCTCCAGATGCTCCACCGTCGTCCGGCAGCGATTGGCCCGAAGCGTCAGAGCGGCCTGGTCGGCGAGAGCAGCGGCCGCTTCCTCGGCCCGGTCTCCGAGCAGCCGCCGGAGTTCGCGAACGGCCCAGGGGGCCAGACCGACCCGCGCCGCGACGGCGTCAGCTGAGAGGCCGGTCGGCCACCGGGCACCCTCTGCTGCCAATCGGCGGAGGACGGCGTTGACGAAGCCCCGTTCGCTCGTCGAGACGAGCCCGACGGTCTCGGTCACGGCAGCATGGTCGGGGATCCGGGTGAAGAGGAGCTGGTACGCACCCACTCGAAGGGCGGCCCGGGCCCGCGGCGGCGCTGCGTCAAGGGGCTTGTTCAGATAGGGACCAAGGGCATGGTCGATGGGGAGAAGCCGTCGCAGGGTCCCGTAGCTCAGCTCTGTGGCCAGCTCCCGATCGGCTGACCGAAGCGCGGAGCGCCCCAGGAGCGCGGGGAGAACCACGTTCGAGAACGCGCCTTCGTCCGTGACTCGGCGCACCACCTCGAGAGCGAGCCGCCTCGCTGAGTTGATCGGCCTCATTCGTTGCCGGGGTCTCGCGCCAGTGCCACAATCGCCAGCACTTCCGAGAGAAGGGAGGGCCGGATGATCCGGGAGTTCAAGGAGTTCGTGCTGAAGGGCAACCTGCTCGAGCTCGCCGTCGCCTTCGTGCTTGGTCTCGCCTTCGCCGCCGTGGTGAACGCATTCATCGCCGGAATCATCCTGCCCTTCATCGCCGCCATCGTGGGCGAGCCCAATTTCGATGCCCTCGCGTTCACCGTCGGGGAGGGGGTGATCCGGTACGGAACCTTTCTTACCGCGCTGGTCAACTTCTTGCTGATCGCTCTGGTGCTGTTCCTCGTGATCAGGGCGTACAACAGGTTCCAGCGTCCGAGGGAAGCGACCACGAAGGCCTGTCCCTACTGCGTGAGCGACATTCCGATCGCGGCCACTCGGTGCCCGGCCTGTACGAGCCAGCTGGAGTCGACCGCGGCCTAACCGCGGTCGCTCCGACCTAACCGGAGGAGAGCCGCTCCCCCGCCTCCGGCCGATACCCTCGGACGAACTCCGGCCCGCTCATGCGGTTCCTGCCTTCCGGCAGAACCTCCTCGAGGAACACAACTCCACTGCCCGCGGCGACGGACAGGGCGTCCTTCGACACGGCCGTGATGCTCCCCGGCTCCCCGACCCCGTCGCCGACTCGGGCTCTCAAGACCTTCAGGATCCGGTCACGGAACCGTGTTCGGGCGCCGGGGTCTGGGGCCAGGGCACGCACCCTCAGGCAGACCCGCGTGGCGTCCTCGGACCAATCGATCCACTCCTCCTCGGGGCGGAGCTTCGCTGCGATCGTCGCGGCCGCTTCATCCTGTGGTCGCTCGTCGAGATCGCCGTCTTCCAGGCGATCGAGCGTCCGAACCAGCACGCTTCCGCCCAGCTCGGCCAGGCGGGCGCCCAGCGATCCCGCTTCGTCGTTGTCATGAACGGGCTCCTCCTGTTGCAGCAGGATGGGACCCGTGTCCGCGCCTTCGTCCATGCGGATCGTGGTGACGCCGGTGACGTCGACACCGTCGAGGATCGCCCGGCGAACGGGATCGGGGCCCCGAAGCGCCGGCAGAAGCGAGAAGTGCACGTTGACCGGGGCCCTCCGAGGGATCTCCAGAACCTCCTTCGGCAGGATCTCGCCGTAGGCCACAACCACGAGCACGTCCGGCGCCGCTCCCTGAACGACCTCGAGTCCGGTCCCCCGCTTCACCGTCTCCACCTCCGCCAGCGGAAGGCCCAGGCTGTGGGCCGCTTCGGCGACTGGGGTGGGTCGGAGTCTCCCACCGCGCCCGGCCGGGCGGGGAACGCGAGTGGCGACCAGGGCGACCTCATGCCGAGAGTCGGAGAGCGCTCGAAGCGGCGGCACCGACCAGGCGTCGTTGCCGAGGAAGACGACCCGCACCGGCTACAGGGCGCGGGATGGATCAGGCGCGGCGCCGGCGAGACCGAGGGTCTGGTCCCTGATGGCGGCGAGTGCGGCCTTCCGGTCTTCCGGAGAGAGGCGATCGATGAACAGAACTCCGTCGATGTGGTCGACCTCGTGCTGGAGTACCCGCGCCAGGAGCTCTTCCGCCTCGATCGTCACGGGGTTGCCATCGAGGTCGGTGGCGTCTGCCCGTACCTTCAGGGCCCGTTTCACCTGGAAATACAGACCGGGGATCGACAGACAACCCTCGTCCCCGAGCTGCTCGCCCTGGAAGCCGGAAAGAACTGGGTTCACCAGGGCTCGAGGCCCCTCGCCGATGTCGAAAACGATGAGCCGGATGCTTCGGCCCACCTGAGGAGCAGCGAGCCCGACCCCGGGAGCCTCCTGCATGGTCTCGATCATGTCGTCGGCCAGCCGGGTGAGCGTGGCGTCGAAGGTCTCCACCTCGCGGGCCCGCTCCCGAAGCACCGGGTCGCCGAACGTTCTGATTGGAAGGATTGCCATGCTCGATCCTCGTGTCTGCTACAGCTGCGGCTCCGCCTCCACCCGGCTGACGGCACCGTCCTCCAGGTGGCGCAGGACCCACTGGCGAAACCCGGACACCGCGTCCGGATGCAGCGTCACCAAGGATACCGCCTCCCCGTCTGACCTGGATACGAGGAGGTTCACGGCATCGAGCTCCGCCACGGCCTGCTCGAGCTTCGCGCTCCCCCGGACCCGAAAGACCGGGAAGCCCGGAGGAAACCCCGCCTCCTCCCGGCGTCGCCGCTCGTGGCGGTGAAAGTGCCACGGATCCCATCTGACGAGTGCCTGGATCGTGGGATCGGCAGGGGCCCTGGTCTGGACGAGGACGCGCCTGCCGCTCCCCCTCGGGCCCGCCCACAGGGCTGCCTCCATCCACGTGGCCAGGGTTTGCTCGGGCACGGAGATGCCGGCTCTCGATCGGGCCCGATCGGCGTCGAGAACCGCAACCAGTCCCACGCGAAGGGCGCCGAAGTCCTTGACCGCGGCGGCGGTCGCCACGACGACCGACCCCGGCCCAGGGGCACGGGCCCGATCCCCCGATTCCGCGAGGTGGACAGAGCCGCCGGTCATGCGGCTGGCCAGCTCCTGCACGCGCTCGGTCCCGCCTGCATCGACGCCGAACCTCGTTCCCCCGCAGGCAGGACACGGGGCCCGCGCTCCGCACACCAGGCAGATCGGCTGCCCCGCTCGGATCGAGACGCCACCGCTACACGCGGCGCATCGAGCCAGTTGGCCGCAGGTTCGGCACACGCGGGCGATCCCGTACCCACGCCGCGACTCCAGGAGAAAGGCCCCCTCGGCGGAGCGAAGCGCCGACGCCAATCGCGGCGTGATGTCCTGCCGCTCCGGTCGCACGGTCTCCACGAGAGGACCCGCCGATCGCTCCGCTGCTCGAGACGCCCGAACCACGACCGCGTCTCCGGCGCTCGACAGGGCAACGGCTTCGGCGCTCGGGCAGTGGGCCGCCAGGACGCAGACGGCTTCCTGGAGACGGCCCCGGGCCAGAGCGATCTCCCGAACGTGGTAATAGGGAGACCGCGCTTCCCGATGGCCCGGATGCCCCTCGCGGTTCACCCACACCAGCCCCAGGCGTGAGAGGGGGGCGAAGACGGCCGGACGCGTTCCGACGATGACCCGGTACCGGCCGGCGAGGATGTCCAGCCACGCGCGGTACCGGTCCCGGCGGTCACCGCCGGCCAGGACGAGCGCGGCATCGCCGAATGCCTCGGCGACCACCCGGGCGGTTTCCGGAAGAGGCTCGGCCTCCGGGACGAGCACGATCGCGTCGCGCCCGCCCCTGACACACGCGGCCACGGCCTCCAGGCACGCTCCGGCCTCGTGATTCGGGAGCGGCCTGACCACGAAAGCGCCGGAACCGGACGTGCACTCGGAAACCAGCCGCCCGCCGCGCGGATAACCGGCGAGGAGGCGCGGTGGGCGAAACGGTGGCGGATCCGAAGCGGAGGGCGGTTCTCGCGCCTCCTCGCCGGCCACCCGAGGTGGATGAGCCCGTCCGATCACGGTGGCCAGCGGGGCCACGTACCGCTCGCTCACCCACCGATACAGGCGGAGATCGGCTTCGTCGAACAGCGGGACCCGGGAAAGGATCCTCCGGATCGGAAGCACCCGCCTGGGGATGTCGTCGTCCGCCGCCCCCAGGATCCAGCCCTTCACGGTTCGCCCGTGGAATGAGACGGAGACGAGGGTTCCCACCCCGATGCCTTCGTCGTCCGGCGCCAGATAGGTGAAGGGGCGATCGAGCTCCAGACGGGGAAGGTCGACGGCGACCGTCACCGCTCGGTTCGCGGGTCCTCCCTTACTGGAACGCGCGGCGAAGGTCGTCCGCCCGGTCGGTCTCCTCCCACGAGAATCCCTTCCGGCCGAAGTGCCCGTAGCAGGCCGTCTCCCGGTAGATGGGGCGGCGAAGGTCAAGCGCCTCGATGATCGAGGCCGGCCGAAAGTCGAACATCTCGGTGACGGTACGCTCCAGCCGCTCCGGATCCACCTGGGAGGTCCCGAACGTGTCCGCCATGAACGAGACGGGGTGAGCCGCGCCGATCGCGTACGAGACTTGGATCTGCACGCGCTCGGCAAGACCGGCGGCCACGATGTTCTTGGCAACGTACCGCGCCATGTACGCCGCAGATCGATCGACCTTCGTCGGATCCTTGCCCGAGAAGCACCCGCCGCCGTGGGGAGCCATGCCCCCGTAGCTGTCCACCATGATCTTCCGCCCGGTGAGACCCGTATCCGCCTTCGGGCCTCCGATCTCGAACCGCCCTGTCGGGTTCACCAGGATGCGAACGCCCTCCGCGTCGAGCTCGTACTCCCGGAGAACGGGTTCGATGACCTCGGCCTCCACATCTGGATTGAGGAGACTCTCCAGGTCGACCTCGTCCCGATGCTGCGCGGAGATGAGTACCGTGTTCACCCTCACGGGGCGGCCGTCCTCGTACTCGATGGTGACCTGGCTCTTCCCGTCGGGACGGAGGTAGGGGATGATGCCCGCCTTGCGGACGTCGGCCAGCCGCTTCGCCAGCCGGTGGGCCATGGCGATCGGCAGCGGCATCAGCTCCTCCGTCTCCCGCGACGCGTAGCCGAACATCATTCCCTGATCGCCCGCGCCGAGCGCGTCCCGCTCGTCGCCGGATCCCTCCCGTTCCTCCTTGGCGTGATTCACGCCTGCAGCGATATCCGTGGATTGCGGCTGAATCGCCGTGACCACGCCGCACGTGTCCCCGTCGATCCCGAACTTGGCGTCGGTGTAGCCGATGTCCGTGATGGTCTTCCGCACGAGCTTGGGGATGTCCACGTAGGTCTCGGTGGTGATCTCCCCGGCAACGATGACCACGCCCGTGGTGACCAGCG
Source organism: Actinomycetota bacterium (assembly GCA_035641075.1). Classification (GTDB taxonomy): domain Bacteria; phylum Actinomycetota; class UBA4738; order UBA4738; family CALAEC01; genus DASQUW01. The sequence continues at coordinate 16,275 of DASQUW010000003.1, forward strand.
TTTCGCAGGCGACCCGCCCCCTGACGGGATCGTCCGCGAGGATCGCATCGAGGACGGCGTCGGAGATCTGGTCGGCCAGCTTGTCGGGGTGTCCCTCGGTGACCGACTCCGACGTGAACAGATACCGGCGGCTCATGTTCGCCGGATTATACGAGGGGACGCTGGCCGGACACATCAGGACGCTTGCTCTCTGCCGCATTCCGGGGGATGTCGTGACACAGGTCTCCAGTATCGGATACCCAATACATCGCACGCCGGTGACGCGCTCATCACGGTGGTCCACGATCCGCCGTGACTGCCCGCTCCTTCGGAGGGATCCACCTCCACTTCCCCGGACGCCCTTCCAGGCGGAAATCGAGGACGGTCTTCATGTGGTGATGGGGACGGCACATCCTCACCAGGTTGTCCAAGGAGGTGGAGCCTCCTTCTGACATCGGCTTCACGTGGTCGATCTCCAGCCGGCGCCGGTTGTGGCACCCCGGGACCACACACTCTGGGTCCCGCGCCTCAAGGGCGGTCCGGAGACGTGCGGGGATGGTCCGCCCCAGATGAGCCACAGCCTTCACGTCGGCTCCCTTGGTGATGATTGCCTTAAGGATGGCATCTGAACAAAGGGCCCTGGCCGTGGCCACGGGGATGGGACCGACCCCCGGGACCTCGCAGATCTCCCCCTTTTCCCGGTGTCCCCGAACCAGGGCGGCATGATCCACCCGGACGTGGACCATGGCCCGGGGTCCTGACAGTCCGTTCCCAGTGGTTGCCGTGCCTTCCTCGGCCAGTGCCAAGAGGGCGTCCGCCATGTAAGCCTCCTGGGTCTCCTTCCGCCCGGCCCGGCGGGCATCCTCGAACGCCTTTCGCCTATGCGGCTCGAGGGCGGCCAGCACCGTGGCCCCGGCATCCGGGGTGAGCCTCCCATCGAGGCGGAAAGCCCCGTCCTGTTCGGTCCAGCTCCTTACATACCGACTCTTGTGGATAGCCTCGTACCGCTCCACATCGTCTTCGACCGCCTGATCCCGGACCCTCCGGCACGCCTCCCGAAGCCCGGTGACGTCACCGTCCCTTGCAGTCTCGAGCAGGTGGTCTTCGGACGACGGGCTCACCGAGGCCGCCGAGGCGATCTCCCTGGCCTGGACCTCGGAGACCCTTCCTTCACGGAACGCCTCGGCCGTGCCGGGGAGCTTCTCCAGGCGCTTCGCCGTCTCCAGGGTTCCCACGGCCTGGCCCACGGTGGTCCCGGTGGCCCGGGCCACCCAGTGGGCCGCGGAGCGCTCCCCCTTCTCTTGCCACAGCTTGGTCTCCGCCACCCGTCGACAGAGCAGGACCCGAAGCGCGGCGCAGGTGTTCTGCAACCCGGTCACCTCGTGCAGCAGCGACGCCGCCTCCTTCGCTTCCAGGAGCTCGGGGCGGACCCACGAGGCGAGATCCCGGATCTCCTGCCCGATCTCTCTCATTCTCTCGAACATGTGTTCGGCGTTTAGCAGGGGGCACCGACATTTTTGGGTTAGGGCCTGTCAGGAACGATGAACTTTCTCAGGGGACGAAGTCAGATTGGGGCGCTCCGGATGGCCGCCGCGTCCCCCTGAAATCTCTTCGAAATTAGGGCGTCGAGGACAAGAG
>DASQUW010000004.1:0-9986 GCA_035641075.1 Actinomycetota bacterium
CCTTGCGGTCACGCTGAGCGATCGGGATGGCTTCGTCGAGCCGTTCCCTCGATCGACCTTCGCCCACGAGCTCGCCACTCTGCCGATGGACGACCTGTTGAGAATGGCGCATGGAGCGGCTGTAGCCCGCGTCGATCGCGCTCTGGGGACCGACCCCCTGGAGCGGTCGCTCGAAGACTTCGCCGCGCTTCTCTCGCCCGCGGCGGGCGAGTTGCTGGAGACTCTGGCCACGGCGTCTCGTCGGATGACGCTTGCCAGGTTCGGGCGGACCATGCACCTGTACGCACCCCTGTACCTCTCCAACGAGTGCCTCACGACCTGCGGGTACTGCGGCTTCGCCAAGAATCTTCCCGTGACTCGGAAAACGCTCACCGAGCGAGACGCCCTCGAGGAGGCCCGGCACCTGGGCGCACAGGGGTTCCGGTCGATCCTCCTGCTGACCGGGGAGCACGAGCGTCTCACCGGCGTCGATTTCCTGGAACGGCACATCCGCCTGTTGGCCGGCCTCGTCCCATCGCTCTCGATCGAGGTGCAGGTGTGGAGCGAAGAGGACTACCGGCGCCTCGCCGAGGCCGGGTGTGAGGGCGTGGTGATCTACCAGGAGACCTATCACCCCAAACGGTACGCAGAGGTCCATCTGGCCGGGCGGAAGCGCAACTACCGATGGAGGGTCCTCGGTCCGGAAAGAGCGGCCCGGGCGGGTATGAGGCGGATCGGGATCGGGGCCTTGCTCGGTCTTCACCACGACTGGCGATTCGAAGCCCTGGCCACCGCGGCCCATGCCCGGTTCCTGATGCGGCAGTACTGGCGGAGTCAGGTGACGGTGTCCGTGCCACGGATCCGTCCGTCGGCGAGCGGCTTCCAGCCTCAGGTGTCGATCTCGGATCACGACCTCACCCAGCTGGTGTGCGCGTTCCGCCTGTTCCTTCCCGATGCGGGGATCGTCCTCTCGACGCGGGAAGCTCCCGCTCTGCGCGACGGCCTGCATCAGATCGGCATCACCCACACCAGCGCGGGCTCTCACACCGAACCGGGAGGTTACGAACATCCGGGTGAGGCCCAGGAGCAGTTCGAGATCGCCGATCACCGATCGCCTTCGGAGGTGGCCGAGTCGTTGCGCGAGATGGGCTACGACCCCGTCTGGGAGGATCCCTCCACCCCTGAAGGGATCGGGCGGAGGCTGATCCTGACAGGATCCTCATCGGGCTAGGCCCCGCGTCGTGATGGCGAGCATCACTGCGAACGGAAAGAGCTTCGACCTCGAGGACGGCCTCTCGGTGGCGGATTTCATCCGATGGCGCGGCCTTGACCCCAGACACGTGGTCGTGGAGCGGAACGGGGAGCCGCTGGAGCGCCGCCTCTACGAGGAGGTCCGCCTTGCCGACGGCGATCGGCTCGAACTCGTCCGGGCGGTGGCTGGCGGCAGGTGAAGCCCTCCGAACGGCGGGATCGCCTCGATCGCGCGCGCCTGTATCTGGTCAGCGGAGCTGACCACGAGGATCTTTCCGGGTTCCTCGATGCTGTTCTTGAGGCGGGGGTCGATGCCGTACAGATCCGAGAGAAGGACGCGGAGGCCGGGGACGTCATCCGCCGCGGGGAGGTCTTCCGTGAGATGGCCGAACGGCACGGTGCGTTGTTCATCGTGAACGACCGGCCCGACATAGCCCTGGCCCTGGATGCCGACGGCGTGCACCTCGGCCAGAACGATCTTCCCGTGGAAGTGGCTCGGGGAATCCTCGGGCCCGACGCGATCATCGGGCTCTCCACGCACTCGCGAGACCAGCTGGATGCGGCTCCGACCGAGGCCGACTACGTCTGCGTCGGCCCGATATGGGAGACCCCGACCAAAGCAGGTCGACCGGCCGTGGGCGTGGACCTCGTCCGGTACGCCGCCGAACACGAGCGGCGACCCTGGTTCGCCATCGGTGGGATCAACACCGACAACCTGCCCCAGGTCGTGGCGGCCGGGGCCCGGCGGATCGTCGTCGTACGTGCCGTCACCAAGGCGCCCGACCCACGGTCGGCAGTGCGGGCTCTGCTGGAGAGCGTGCAGTGGAAACCCTGACAGCACGGGATAGGCTCAAACCTGGGGACACAGATGCCGATAGGAGGAGCATGACCCGGTTCGTTATCGCACTGATGCTGGTTGCGGTCCCCGCCGCGGCGCCCGCACTGGCGGACCCGGAAGACAGCTGTCTTGGACGGCAACCAACGCTCGTAGGTACAGGCGGAAACGACCAGCTCGTGGGAACCGACGGCGACGACGTGATCCTCGGGCTTCACGGCTCCGATCGGATCGACAGCGGCGACGGGAACGATGTGGTTTGCGGCGGCGAGGGCAACGACGTTGTGCGGGCCGGTCCCGGCAACGACCGCGTCGATGGGTGGCGCGGCGCGGACGACATCTCCGGCGAGGACGGGGACGACCATCTCACGGGCGGCGGCCAGGACGACACGCTCGACGGGGGAGCGGGAGCCGACAGGCTCGAGGGACGGAGCGGACGCGACCTCCTTGTCGGCGGCGATGGTGATGACCAGCTCCGGGGAAACGCCCTCAGTGACCGCCTGCTCGGGGGCCTCGGGAACGACTTTCTGAACGGGGGGAACGCCCACGACCGGGTCTTCGGTGAAGCCGGCGACGACTACCTCCGAGAGGACGATGGGAACGACCTCGTCGACGGAGGTGAGGGGAACGACATCCTCAACTCCATCGACGGGAACGACCTGATCCGGGGCGGTCCCGGGGTGGACCTCCTGACGATGTTCAATGCCACGCACCACGTCGACGCCCGCCTCTCCCTTCACAACGCGCACGGCCTCGGCTTCGACAGGATCTACGGCATCGAGAACCTTGAAGGCACCCGGTTCCCCGACATCCTCTACGGAGACAACAAGGCGAACATCATCCGGGGGCTCGGGGGGAGCGAAAGCGGTCGGTTTCGGATGCTCGGGCTCGGCGGGAACGACGTCATCCTCGGAGGCAGCGGGATGGACCGAAACGTCGACGGCGGGGCGGGCAAGGACCTCTGCCGGGCGGAGAAAAAGGTCAACTGCGAGCAGTAGCCCTGCGTCCGGGAACCGTTCGTCCCCGGAGAGCTCCTAGCCCGGTTCGTGCATCGACCCCGAGGGTCTCCGTCCGAGCAGCCAGAGCAGCACCCATCCCACCCCTGCAACGGCCACCGGGATGAGGGCCCCGGTGAGGCCGCCCACTCGGACCCCGAGCCGGCCGATGAGTGCTCCACCGACGATGAGGAAGGCGAGCCCCACGGCCGGGGCCACGGCGAGGATCTCCGTGCGGTCCAGCCATCGCCGAAACAGCGCCAGCGCCCACCCCAATCCCGCGAGCCCGAGGATCGCAAGGGACGTCGCTGCCAGGAGCCCGACCACCAGCGGGTTCTGAGGGCCCGTGGGAGCGGGGAACGTGGGGACGATGGAGGGAGGCTCCGGGCCTCGGACGACGGCCAGCCCAAACTCAGAGAGCTTGGTGTCGGGATGCTCACCGACCCATCGATGAAAATGCGTCACGTTGCTGGACGAGGTGATCAGGGCCACCGGGTCCTGCTCGTAGGTGTGGCGCATCCGGTCGAAGAATCGGTTGGAGACGTTGTTGTACTGGCCGGGGTTGGAGAGAAGCGTCGGCCGACGGGCCAGGTAATTCTCGGGTGAGCCGACGTACACGTAGGTGCTGTCGATCCGCTCGGTGGGGAACGCCGCGAAGATATGGTCGCGCATGTGTGGAACCACCGCGGCCGGGAGCGGACCCCGATCGTCCACGATGAAGACCACTGGTTGCTCGGGCGGCACGTCAGTCAGCGACAGGTATTCCTGCGCGGCGCGAGCATCCTTCAGCTTCTCCGGGTCGATGTACGAGGGGCTCCGGTACCACTCGAGCGCCGAGAACCCCACGATGAGCACCATCGCGCCTCCGAGCAGGAGCCGGCCCATCCCTGGCCTTGATGCCAGGAGACGTCGCCCCGCCCAGATGACCCCGATCACGACGAGCAGCGGGAGGCTGAGCGCGAACAGGAGGACACGATTGGCGGGGAAGGGAAACGTTGAGAGGCGGAACACCGCGTACGCCACGAGGGGCGTTGCCGCCCACACCAGGAGGAAGGTGAAGGCGAATCGTCGCCGCCCGCCCTCGCGCTTTGCTTCGGACGCGAGCGACCAGGCACCCAGTCCCGCCAGCGGGAGGAGCACCGGGAACCCATATCGTGGGATGTCCTCGCGCAGCTTCTTGGCGAACTCGGGCCGGTTCAGCCTGGGGCTCGGTGGCTGGGCCACAGCCGCATACAGGAGTGCCCCGGCAAGTGCTCCTCCCCCCAGGAGGACCTCGCCCATCCTCGCCGAGGGCGTGTCGAGAAGTGGCTCGCTCCCGGAGCGCCATCGCCACCAAGAAGCGGGGAGATACAGAAGCGCGGTCACTCCGAGCACGCCTGCCACGATTGCGAAGATCGGCCCGTGCAGAAAACCTCCGGCCCCAGTCAGGAGGATGGCGGGGATCAGGGCCCGGCGGTCCTCGACCGCGAGGACCACGGCAACGGCCCACGCCATCATGACTCCAGCGGTCATGAGGTTGTCCCCGTAGCCGTACTGGTACATGAGCACGACGTTGATCGAGACACCGAGCGCCACCGCTGCATAGGGCAGGCCCCACCAGGGCAGGCCTGCGCCCATCCGGGCAAACGCCCCCGCTGCCAGGCCCATCACCGCGGCGGTCACCGCGGGGAGCACGATGGCGAATTGCAGGACGCTCACGCCGGTGAGTGAAGAGAGCGTGCCCGCCGCCACGAGATACGCGGGCCGCCCTTCCTTCACCACCATGGTTGGAGGGACGGCGTCCGTGTAGTTTGCCACGCCCACTTCCTGCGCCAGTCGCGTCCTCCATACGTACTCGGTGCTGTCCCAGCCGATCGGAACCTCGAGTCCCCGCAGCGGATAGATGAACAGGAAGAAGCCGGACACCAGCAGCCCCGCAAACGCCACGATCCCGAGGGACCACACCCACGATCGGCCGGGTTCCCAAGGCGGTGCCGTGCGTGGGGTAGGGATGGCCGGTTCCGCTCTGGTCTTCATGGTTCGGCCAATGCTATCGGAGGCGTCCCCAGGTGTTCACCGAAGCCACGTCTGGACGATGGCCTTCGTGAAGTTCCAGCCGTACTTGAAGTTCTTCGGCTTCTTCGATTCTCCCGCCACCCTCGCCCGGACCGTGACCGGGACCTCCACGATCCGAGCGTGCTGCCGCAGCCCCTCGATGAGGATCTCCGACGTCCAGAACTGATCCTGCTGCAGCACAAGCCTGCGCAGCGTTTCCGTCCGGGAGGCCCGGTACCCGTTGGAGACATCGGTGACCCGGACCCCGGTCATCAAGGAGACGAGCTTTGAGAAGAACCGGATCCCGACGTGGCGGAGATGGCTCTCCTTCTCGAAAGCGCCCAGGATCCTCGATCCCTGGACCATGTCTGCCTCACCCCTGAGGATCGGGCCGACCACGGTGGGGAGCTCCTGGGGAAGATGCTGCCCGTCCGCGTCCATCGACGCGATCACGACCCCGCCGAGCTTCAGCGCGATCTCGTAGCCGACGCGGAGCGCCAATCCACCCCCGCGGCGGACCGGGAGCCGGGCCACCAGCGCACCGGCATTCCTGGCAACGGGCGACGTCTCGTCCGTCGACGCATCGTCGACGACGAGCGAGACCACCGGAAGCCCGTCCACCCGTTCGGGCATCGAGCGAACGACCGTGCCCACGTTCTCCGCCTCGTCGTGCGCGGGAAGCACCACAACGATGCGATCACCTTCGGGAAGGCTCGCCGCCTGGTGCTCATCGAACGACTGCATCCCCAGAGCCTCGATGAGCAGGCGCATGTCTCTGGAGACCAGATCGCTCTGCCCGAGGTTGCGCAGAACCAACGCAAGCAGGATGAGATTGGCGATGAGCACGACGCCCAGCAGCCGCTGCCCGCCTCCCCGCTGGAAATTGAACAGCCCGAATACGGGGTTGAAGAGATCCGGCCACGCCGCCAGGAGGGCAACGGCCAGCCCCAGGGCCCAGGAGATGATGAGGTTCAGCCGGCTGATGCTTCTCCGTCGGAACCGGATCGAGGCGGAGATGAGCAGGGCAGCGGCGAAGGCGCCCCCGATGAGCCTGAGCGCTACGAGCCTAACGAGGGGAGTTCTCCCTGGTTCTCGGCGCCCACGTCGTCGTCGGCATGATGACCTCGGGCAGGATCCGGTCCTGGAACCGTTCGATCACCCCGAACATCGACTCGATGAGCGTCTCGGACAACGTGTGCGGCTTCAGCCCGAGGTCGAGCAGCTTCGTGTGCTTGGGGTTGTAGTAATGCTCCTCGGCCTCCACACGCGGGTTCTCGAGATGATCCACGCGCACGGTGAGCCCGTACTCATGCCCCGCGCGGCGGACGAGGTCCGCAAGATCCAGGAGCGAGAAGCGTTCGGTGAACTGGTTGAACACTCGGTATTCCCCGGGATCGGCGGGGTTGAGGGTGGCGAGCTCCACGCACTGCACCGTGTCAACGATGTTGATCAACCCGCGCGTCTGCCCTCCCTGGCCGTAGACGGTGAGCGGATGGCCGATGACCGCCTGGAGGCAGAAGCGGTTCAGGGCGGTCCCGAAGATGTCGTCGTAATCGAACCTGGTGAGGAAGCGGTCGTCCATCCGGGCCTCGTCGGTCTCGATGCCGTAGACGACGCCCTGGTGCAGGTCGGTGGCGCGCACGCCCCAGATCCGGCAGGCGAGCTGGATGTTGGTGGAGTCATGGACCTTCGATGCGTGATACAGGGACCCCGGCATCTTCGGGAACGGGAGCACGTCCGATCGGCCCTCGTGGAAGATCTCGATGAACCCTTCCTCGATGTCGATCCCCGGGGTGCCGTATTCCCCGAGCGTGCCGAGCTTGACCAGGTGGGCGTCGGGAGCGATGTCACGGATGGCCCACAGGACGTTCATGGTTCCGACGACGTTGTTGTACTGAGTGAATACAGCGTGCTCGCGGCTCTTCATCGAGTAGGGGGCCGAGGGCATCTCCCCGTAGTGGACGATGACCTCCGGCTCGGAATGGCGGAACACTCCCTCTACCACGTCCCAGTCGCAGATGTCTCCCTCGGTCACACCGATCTCGTATCCGGTGACTTCGCGCCACGCGGCGGCGCGGGCCGGGAGAGAGTCGGGGATGGGCACCAGAGAGTTGGCCCCCTGCTCGCGGACGGCTCGCCGCCGAAGGTAGTTGTCCACGCAGTGGACCTGGTGACCGCGCACCGAGAAGTGCATGGCGGTGGGCCAGCCCAAGTACCCGTCGCCACCAAGGATCAGGATGCGCATGCGAAGCCTCTCGTCATCGGGGAACCCCGGCAGATTCTATCGGCTGCCCACCCGAGCGTCACATCGACGAAGCTGCAGGGTTCCACGCCGGCGCAACATCTTGGTTGGGGCCGGCTATGACCTCCTGAGGATTGCCGCCGGTCGCTTCGATCACGAAAAGATCCCTGTCGCCGTTGGTTTCGTCTTCGGTATTTGCCACATAGAGGATGCGACGGCCGTCCGGAGACCAGGACAGGTCCTCCTTCCACATCGGGTCTTGTGTCAGCTGGCGGACGGCGCGATCCTGGAGGTCGAGGACGTAGATCTGCCCGATGCCTGTTTCGGTGCTCACGAAAGCGATCTCTTTCCCGTCCGGTGACCAGGCCGGACGATGTTCGGATCCTTTCATGTGTGTGAGGGCCTCTTTCGAGGCGCCCGAGGGCTCCATGACCCAGATGTCAGAGTTCTCGTGGTCGCCGGCGTTGTGTGCGTAAGCGATCCGTTCACCGTGGGGCGACCAGTCTGGGTCGAAGTCCGACGCCGAGCCATCGGTGAGGGACTGGCGGCCACGGCCATCGAGATTGACGACTTCTATGATCGAATCGCTGTTGGTAAAGGCCAGTCTCGTTGCATCCGGCGACCATGTGGGACCTACTTCATCCCCCGTTTCAGAGGTGACCGCCCGACCCTCTCCCTCACTCGTTGTCTGTCAATCTCAGCTCGAGGTCGCCGTCAAGGGTGGTCAGGTACAGGTCGAAGTGGCCGACTTTGTCGCTGGCGTACGCGAAGTCGTATTCGGGCACCGGGAAGGCCTCGGGAACTCGGGAGATGCGTGGTGCCTCCGCCGCCCCTCGGGACCTCTGGAAGAGGGCGTAGGCAGCGCCGCCAGACAAAGCAAACACGGCCACGGTGAGGACCGCGGCTCGGGTCCTTTTCGCCCGGTCGTCGAGAGTCATCTGTGGATCGCCGCGACCCGGTCCGCGAACGAGAGATAGAGGCTCGCGCACCTCTGTTGATCGAGGACGGTCTCCGCGTAGTCCCGCGCGCGTGCCTCAACACTTTCCTTGAACTGTGGATCCGCTGCGAGACGGATCAGATGGTCGCCGACCTGGTCCGCCTGAGGGCGATCGATCTCCACCTTGAGAACGGCATCCCCAGGGAGCTCGGCGAACGCGTGGTACTTGTTGCAGATCACGGCTCGCCCTTCCGCGAGAGCGCGAGCGATGGATCCGGACGATTCGCCCGCACTCGGGTAGCGGAGGTTGATCACAGCGTCGACGGCCTTGAGATACAGGTAGAACTTGGTCAGCCCGACGAACCCCACCGGCCGCACGGCGTCTCGGACATCGTGGCGATCGATGATGCGGTCGAGCCCGCCGCCGGTGTTGTCGGCGCCCACCACGACCAGCAGCGAGTCGGGATGTGCACGGTGTAGCCGTGCCATACCTCCTATCACGGCCTCGGGCTGCTTCGGGCGGGTCACGAACCCGAAGTGGCCCACGATGAATGCATCCTCCGGCAGCCCGAGGCGGCGACGCGCCTCGGCCCGGTCCACACCGACCACGTCCGGCGGCGGCGCCCCCGCATGGTGAGGGATGACCTCGACCGGCGTGCCCGGCGCTTCCGGGCCGATCTGCTCGGCGGCCCAGGTGGAATGGACCACGATGCCGCGGGCGCGGCGCGCCATGTGGGCGGTGAGGGGAAAGAGGAACTTCTCCAGGTCGCTGGCGACTCCGTGGATCTTCAGCGCGGCGATGCGCGCGCCGAGCTCGGGCCCGTACTCCTTGTCGAAGATCTGCTCGTACCGGTCGCGCTGGCGGACCCCGAATCCCCGCTCGACCATGAGATGGGCGATGAGGTGGTGCAAAGAAAGGTCGTGGAACACGAAGATCCCGGGTCGTACCAGGGCCGTTTCGTACACGAACTCGTGCCACGGGTTGTTTCCGAGGTGGTGATACACGGCGTCGTAGCCATCCGAGGAGAGCTCCTCCGGCACGCGCCAGGTGATGCCGTCCGGGACCTTGGGGCGGCGGAACCGGCCGGGCTTCGGGCAGAACGCGTCGACCTCTGCTGACCGAGCCAGAACGGGAAGGAGCTCGTAGGAGTAGTCGGCGATACCGGAATGCATCGGAGGGAGGGGTGTGACCCAGGCCAGGCGCACAGCTATTCGGCCGGGCGGATCGCGTGTGACCCCGCCGGACGGAGCGCCTCTCGGAGCTGATCGACCGCGCGGCGAAGATCGCCCACCTGCTCCTCCAGGTTCTGAAGACGCTCGGCGTGACGCGCGCCCTGTCCCTCGATCCGGCGGTTCAGCTCGTGGAGAACGACGTCAGTGCGTTCGAGGATCTCTCGGACCATCTGCTGATAGAAGCCGTCACTGTGGATGGCCACCCGGGCGTCGATGTCGTCCAGACGGGTATCCCGCTCCACCATCTCGTAGGAGAGGGCTTTCAGGTATCTGCGGGCGGCCCGTTGCCGCCTGATCCACTGGACCATGGGGCGGGGGAGGGACCGTTTGAGGAAGGTACGAAATGCCTGCACGCTCGCAGTCTAGCAACTGCGTTTGGAGCGACCTGGAGCCTCAGTTTCGCCCTTGACAGCTGAGTCCTCTGAGGAGTACCGTCATAGTTCTCGAACATATGTTCGATAGCAGGAGTCCCGTCATGGC
>DASQUW010000005.1:0-13469 GCA_035641075.1 Actinomycetota bacterium
AGGACGTTCTGGATGTGCGTCCTGGCAGTCTGGGGGCTGATAACCAGGGCCTGGGCGATGGCGTCGTTGTCGGCCCCGCCCGCCAGAAGGGCCAGGACCTCCTTCTCCCTCCTGGTGAGCTTGGACATGCGCCTGAGGGCTTCGTCCTGCTCTCTCCTTCGCCGGATCAGTCGGGCCAGCAGGGCTCCGAGCATCCGGCGGGGGATGAGCGTCTCGCCGCGGTGGATGGCCCTGGCGGCGTCGATCAGCTCGGCGAGAGGGCTCTCCTTGGTCAGGTACCCGCTGGCCCCGGCCTCAACGGCCTCCACCAGTGTCCGCTGATCCTCCTCGTTGGCCAGAAGGACCACCCGGCACTCCGGGACCCGCTCCTTGATCAGGGCGGTTGCCCGGACCCCGTCACAGTTGGGGAGGTTGACATCGAGGAGGGCCACGTCTGGGCGGAGTCGCTCGGCCTCAGCAACGGCCTGGAGGCCATCCCTGGCCTCCGCCACCACCTCCACGTCGGACTCGCTCTCCAGGACGACCTTCACCGCCTCGCGGAACAGCGACTGTCCGTCGGCGAGCAGGATGCGGACGCGCTCGTGTCCGTCTTCCAAGGTCTCTTTCCCTTCGTCAGTTGGGCGAGCCATGAGAATAGAGGTCAGATTCTTCGCCTACACGGGCCCGACAGCGTATTCCATCTACGTCAGATGGATGAGAAAAACGATGCGAGGCGCCGTCGGGGGTCACCGTGCCGCCTGGGCCTTCCGGGGCTTTCACCCTGCCTCGACCGGCGACAGTGAGTCGGGCATCCGAGCGGCGCCTCGCTCGTCGCTTGCATTGTCGGGTTCGAAACACCGGAGGTCATGCGCCAGCTTCCGTAATTCCGGTACGCCCTCTATGTGAGGCTCCAGCCTATGCATTCTTGCCCTCGCCGGGCAGCCGGATGACCCCGAGACGGACGCCGAACGTGGCCGCCTCGAGGCGCGAATGGACCTGGAGCTTCGTGAGGATGTTCTGGACGTGGGTCCGCACCGTGTTCGAGCTCACGCCCAGCCGGGCACAGATCGTCTTGCTGTTCACGCCCTCAGCCAGGAGGGCCAGCACCTCTCGCTCTCTCGGGGTGAGCTGAGCCACCAGGAGGGCCGCGGCCCGCTCCTCCGGCGATTGAGCACCCGCGGCGCCGGGCGCCAGAACCCGGGGCATCACCACCTGGCCGTCGATGATCGTCTGGATCGATCCGACGAACTGGGCCAGGGGGGTGTCCTTGGTCAGGTACCCCTGGAACCCCGCTCGGATGGCCTCCCGCAGGGCTCGGGAGTCGTTCAGGGCCGTGACGGCGATGATCTTCGCCTCGGGAAGGTCCTCCAGGATCTTCTTCCCGGCCTCGATGCCGCCCATGTCCGGAAGCCCGAGGTCCAGGAGAACGAGACCGGGACGCTCACGGCGAGCCGTCTCGATGGCCTGGGTGCCGCTGGTCGCCAGCTCCAGGACCTCCATCCCGTCCTCCTCGAGGACGGATCGGATCGCCTCGGCGAAGAGCTTGTGGTCGTCGACGATCAGGACGCGGATGGAGATCTCCTCCCCGCTCGAGAAGGCCCGTGTCCGTTGGACACGGGAAGGTGAACGCGGAAGATGGATCCCCTTCCGTCGGACTCGGCCGATAGCGTTCCCCCGTGCGCCTCTACCACGCGACGGGCGATGAAGAGGCCAAGCCCTCTGCCGCCCCGATGGCCGTTCTCCCCCCTCACGAACGGGTCGAAAATCTGCTGCTCTTTGCCCTTCGGTAGTCCGGGCCCCCGATCTCGGACCTGCACGGTGGCCACTCCATCCGCCGACTCGACCACGACCGACACGTCGCTGTCCGGCGGGGCGTACGCGAGCGCGTTTCGAACCAGGTTCCCGATGGCTCCTCGGAGATGCCCCGCGTCCGCTCGGACCGTGATTCCCCCCGGCGCCGAGACCGTCACACGCTTGTCGGCAGACCCGACTTCGCAGGACCGCACGACGTCGTGCACTAACCGGGAAAGATCGACCGAGCGCTGCTGCAGCGGGCCGGCGCCCACCGCCCACCACAGCAGCTCGTCGGCGAGACCCGCGAGCTGGCTTAGCTCTTCCTGAAGCTGGGTGAGGATCTCTCGGTTCTTCGCAGCATCGTTGGTCTGCAGCAACCGCTCCACGACGGCCTTCGCGCCGAGGAGCGGGCTTCGCAACTCATGGGCCGTCCACGAGATCCCCATGTCCAGCCGCTCGTTGCGCCGCTCCGCCCACGTCACCGTGGCTCGCTGGCGCAGCACGCTCTCGAGCAGCGATCCCACCGTCTCGAGGGATGTCCGCAGCGATCCCGGTGCGGCGGCGGCGAGGAGCGCTCCTCCGGCCGGAACCATCACGACGTCGGCGCCGAGGATCTGTTCCACCCGGGACGCGAACCACCTCCTGTCCATCGCCTCGAGTCTCTCCCATCGTGGGAGCGACGCCATCTCGGACTGAAGCTCCTTCTGCCTCGACTTACTCGCTCCCCTCATCCCGATGAGGCGAAGGTGCCAGGGATCCCGGTCGGAGAGCCATGCCACGACGGGCACCCGCAGGTGCTCGAAGCAATACCTGATGGCCGCTCGAACCGCGGCCTCCGGTGTCCTGGCTTCCACCAGGTCCTGCACGAGCTCGGCCGCTTCCCCGAGGGCTCCCACCTCGCGCTCCAGCTCATCCCGCTGGCGGAGGTTCCGGACGACGATCGCCGTCTGGCTGCTCACCGACTCCAGAACCGCCCACCGTTCGTCCACTGCGTCCCCCGGCGCGATCACCTCGATCACCCCGGCGGCCTCGCCCCGAGAGACCAGCGGAAGGATGCACAGCACGTGGCCGGGTGGCCGATCCAGGTCCAGGGTGGCCGGCGTCTTTGTCTCAAACGCGACCCTGCGGTGGGCGGAGCGTCCGGGCACCGGGGCCTCGCCCTCCGAGAAAGCCAGCCGAAGCCTGCCCGCTCGGTCCGGGAGGAGGAGCCTGACCGGAGCGTGTTCACTGCCGACGGCGGCCCGGATCCATCGGGCCGCGGAGGAGGCAGCCTCGCTCAGGTCGACGGCCGAACCGAGAGCGCGGCAGACCCCCTGAAGGATGTCTGCAGGAGTCATGCTCCCGGTTTCGGTCCGCCTTCTGTACCGAACCGGTGTTCGTCCCATCGTGCCTGGCCCCTACTGCATCTGGCGGAGAAACTCTCTCCACCATTCGACGCGACCCCTCCCGAGTCCTGCATTCATACCACACTCAGCGTGGTTTTCGTCACCCCGTTGGGGGATGCCCCCACCGTGCTGGAACGGGGTCCTGCTGACCGATTCGACTGGTACAGAGCGGTTTTTGGAAACCACGGGGAGCAAACTGGAAAGTTACAGTGCTCTAGGGCGCACGCCGTAGGAAACTTACGATGGTTTCACTCTATGCCGTCGGATGGCCGCGACCTATCATTCCCACGGTCTGGGTGGGAAGGACCGTTCGGCTACCGGACGACCGGCACGGGGGGAAGAGACGGAGCTCTCGAGGGCCGTTGGCGAGGCCCTTCGGAAAACCCGCCAGGAGCGGGGGCTGACGCTTCACGACGTTGGTGTTCTGTCGGGTGGACGGTTCAAGCCCTCGGCCCTGGGCGGGTACGAACGCGGGGAGCGAAGCATCTCGGTTGGGCGCTTCTGCTCGCTCGCGGCGCTGTACGGAGTGCCGCCCGACCGTCTGCTCGCCCGGACCCTCGAGGAAGCGAGTCCGGTCAGCCGATGCGAGTTGGTGATCGACCTGACCAAGCTCCCCCTGATCCGCGGGGAGGAGGTGCACCTGGTGGCCGAGTTCATCCACAGGGTCCGGGCCCAGCGGGGAGATTACCTGAGCGATGTGATCACGCTTCGTTCCGGAGACCTGGAGGCGCTGGCCCTGACCACTCAGCTGAAGCCGGATGCCCTCCTCGACTCCCTGGGCCCCGCGATCCGGGCGCAGGTCCCATCGAATCGTGGAACCGAGCCCGCAGGACCGATCGTCATACTCCCTTGAGAAACGCGACGGTCTCCCCCAGGCCGTCCTCGAGATGGGTCCACGGACGCCATCCCAGCTCCGTCTCGGCGAGCGCTGCATCCAACGCGATGCGCCGCGGCTCCCCGGGAGGAAGTGGCCCGAACCGCGGCTCGCCGATGAAGCCGGTGATCGCGGCGAGCATCCGGAAAAGTCCGTTCACGCTGGTTTCCAGGCCCGTCCCGATGTTGAGCAGGCGAGCCGATCCCCGTTCCATCGCCCGGGCCAGCGCATCTACCGTGTCGTCGATGAACACGTAGTCTCGGGTCTGGTTGCCGTCGCCATTGATCGTCGGCGTGTCTCCGGACAACATCATCTGGGAGAAGATGGCCACGACGCCCGCCTCGCCCTTGGGATCCTGCCGGGGACCGTAGACGTTTCCGAACGCGAGGACGGTGAAGTCGAGGCCGCGGTACCGGTGGTAGAACCGGAGGTAGTCCTCGGCGACCTTCTTCGAGATCCCGTACGGGGTGAGCGGGCGGCCGCTCAGGGCTGCCGTCTCCTTGACCGGCAACCGTCGGGGCTCGCCGTACAGCGTTCCCCCGGAGCCGGCGAAGACCACCTTGCGCGTGCCCGCGCGGGCCGCACATTCCAGGATGTTCAGCGTCCCCAGGATGTTCACGTCGGCGTCGTGAGCGGGGTTCTCCAGCGAGGTCCGCACGGCGGCCTGCGCGGCCAGGTGCATCACCACGTCGGGGCGATGGCGGTCGAAGAGCGTCCCGAGAGCATCCGACCGGATGTCCAGGTGATCGAAGGTGAACTCCTTCCCGTAGGAGCGAGCCTCGGCCAGGCTGGCGATGCGGCCGGTGCTGAGATCGTCGAGGCCGACGACACGCCGTCCCTCCGCCAACAGCCGATCGCACAGATGCGACCCGATGAAGCCCGCCGCCCCGGTGACCAGAACGGTTGCCGAGGAGCCGCCGGCGTTCACGAAAGCGGGAGGCCGGGATCCGCGCCGACGTCGAAGCTGGATCTCTCACCGCGCATCAGGCGGAAGTACCCGACCGAGGCGATCATCGCTCCGTTGTCGGTGCATAGCTCCGCCGAGGGGAAGAGCAGTCGAAGGCCGCGCTGCTCTGCCTCCTCGGCCATCCGCTGGCGGAGACGGGAGTTGGCCACCACTCCGCCCCCGAGGAGCACGGAGGTCGCTCCCTTCTCCTCCGCCGCGGCCATGGTCTTCTGGATCTGGACGTCCACCACGGCCTCCTGGAACGAGGCCGCGATGTCGGGGACCGACGTCTTCTTCCCTTCTCGCTCCTCCTTGCGGACGTGCCTGACCACCGCCGTCTTCAGTCCCGACAGGGAGAAGTCGTAGTCGCCGGAGCCGGCCATGGCTCGGGGAAAGCGGACGGCGGCGGGGTCGCCTTCCCGCGCCAGGCGGTCCAGCTCGGGGCCGCCGGGGAACCCCAGGCCCAGGAATCGGGCCACCTTGTCGAACGCCTCCCCCGCGGCATCGTCCACGGTCTGCCCGAGGACCTCGTATCGCTGCTCCTCGGGCATGTACACAAGAAGGGTGTGGCCTCCCGAAACGATGAGCGCCACGTAGGGGGGCTCCGGCGGGCCCTGCTCCAGGAAGTTGGCGTAGATGTGCCCCTCGAGATGGTTCACGGCGATGAGGGGGACATCGAGGGCCAGGGCGATGGCTTTCGCCGTGGCCAGCCCCACCAGCAGGGCCCCCACGAGCCCCGGTCCCCTGGTCACCGCGAGGGCCTCCACGTCCGGCCACCGCATCCCCGCTTCCGCCAGGGCCACGTCGAGGAGCGGGTTCAGCCGCTCCACGTGTGCCCGGGACGCCAGCTCAGGAACCACGCCGCCGAATCGCGCGTGGATCTCGTGTTGGCTCGAGAGGACGTTGGAGAGAACCTTCGATCCGTCCTCCACGACCGCGACGCCGGTCTCGTCGCAGGAGGTCTCGATGCCCAGGACCTTCACCCGGGCCGGACCCCCTCGGGGACCTGAGAGATGATCCGGGCCAGGAGCCGGGAGTATTCGGGCGTGCGGATGTCATCCGCCCACATCACCAGGGCGTCCTCGCTCGTTTCCTGGTAGTAGTTCTTCCGCACCCCGACCGGGCGGAACCCGAACTTGCCGTACATCCGCTGGGCCCCCCAGTTCGACATCCGGACCTCGAGGGAAACGGACGCCGCTCCCATCGCTCGGGCTTCCTTGATCAGCTCGTACAGGAGCCGGGTCCCGATCTTCCGGCGTTGGTGCTCTGGATCCACGGCGATCGTGGTGACGTGGGCCTCCTCCGCATAGCACATCACCCCGCCGTAGCCGATGACGGCATGGTCCTGGATCGCCACGAGGTAAGCGCGGGTTCGGCCGGCGTGGATCTCGGAGAGGAACAGGCTGGGGCTCCACGGGCGGGGATAGACCTGCCGCTCGATGGCCATCACTCCTCGGATGTGCCGACGGCGCATCCGGGTGATCTCCAGGTCAGGCGCTTCGCGCTCGCTTAGCCCAGTTGATCTCCGCATCCGACCTTCTCACATAGTAGGGAACGACCTCTTGGGGCCGGGTGGCTTCCTCCCGGTGGAACCGTGGGAGCGCCAGCTCCAGCAGGGATACCGCCAAAGGGAAAGCGTGTGACACCGAGGCGAACTCGATCGGCGTCCCGGTCTTGGAGAGCTCCCGCTGGTACAGGAGGGCGCCGTTTCCAACGAGAAGCGTCTCCTCCCGCGAGGCCGCCAGCTCCGCGGCAAGCCGCTCGGGAGGTCCCACGGCGAAAACCGTCTCGCGGGTCACCCCGCCCGGCACCGGCCGATAGAAGGCGTAGAAGACCTCTCCCCGTTTCCCGTCAACGACCGCGGCGATGCGCCTGCTGGAATGGCGCACCGCGAACGCCACCACATCGAGAGAGCCTATGCCGACGACCGGGGCCACCAGCACCTGGGACAGGGCTCGGACCGTGGACACTCCCACCCGGAGGCCGGTGAACAGCCCGGGACCGAGGCCCACCGCCAGCCCCCCGACCTGCCCGAGCTCGATCTCCGACCACTCCAGGAGGCGATGGATCGCCGGAACCACGATCTCGGAGTGTCCCCGGGCCCAGGACAACGACGCCGAAGCCAGGACTCCCTGTTCGGTGCCGAGAGCAACGCTCGTCTGGGGCGTGGAGGTCTCCACGGCGAGGACCAGCATCAGGCCGCTCGCCAGTCGTCGAGGGCCTTCTCCAGCCGTTCCCACCGGGGGGCCCAGGACTCGCCGCGGCCGGTGACCGCCAGCCGACGGAGCTCGTCGTCCCCGGGGATGCTGAGCTCGACCTCCAGATAGGAGTCGGGAAGGAGAGGGTCGATGGCGTCGCCCCACTCTATGAAGATGACCCCTCCCGGATCCAGAAGATCCTCGAATCCCAGATCAAGCACCTCCTGCAGCCGGTCGAGGCGATACACATCGAGATGGTAGACGGGGATCTCGCCGCGGTACTCGCGAACGAGGACGAAGGTGGGGGAGCCGACGGGTTCGCTGACCCCGAGGCTTCGGGCGGCCCCCTGGACCAGGCAGGTCTTCCCTGCGCCGAGGTCCCCGGTGAGGCTGACCACATCTCCCGGGACGAGCAGGTCCGCGATGGCCGCGCCCAGCTCGCGGGTCTCTTCGGGGGCCCGGGTGACCAGCTCGAGTGTTCTTCCCATCAGAACAACCCGAGCTGCTCCTCGAGCGGCGCGGGGACTTCGGCCATGGCCTCCTTGATCGTGGCGAAGTCCTCTCGCACGGCTCGCATGGTTTCGCCGGCGTTGCCCCCGCCCCGGAGCACGGCAGCGGGGTGATACGTGGGGATGACCAGCCTCCCCTGCCAGATCTGCCGCTGCCCCCGAACCCGTGAGATCGACACCGGTCGATCCAGGATGACGCGGGTGGCGAAGTTTCCCAGCGTGACGACGACCCTGGGGTCCACCAATTCGAGCTGCTCCATCAGGTACGGGCGGCAAGACTCGATCTCGTCGGGAAGCGGATCGCGGTTCCCAGGCGGGCGACACAGCACGACGTTGGTGATGTACACGTCCCGCCGGTCGAGCCCGATCTCGGAGAGAAGCTGGTTCAGAAGCTGGCCGGCCGCGCCGACGAACGGGATTCCCTGCCGATCCTCGTGGAAACCGGGTCCCTCCCCCACGAACATCACGTCGGCGACCGGGCTCCCATCCCCGAACACCACCTGGGTCCGGCCCGATGACAGCCGGCACCGCGTGCAGGTCGAGGCGACCCGGCCGAGCTCTTCGAGCGTTCGGGTCACAGGCTCTCCTTTCGATCAGGGGAAGCCTCCCCCCGCACCGCCCGCCTGATGGCGCCGGCCACGGTTTCTTCGGCCATGCGCTCGAGCACGGGCTGCTCGGCTTCGGTCGTGCCGGTGGCAAGGGTGAAGACGGTGTCTCCGTCCCACATTGTATGCGCTGGTATCACGGCCCTGGCAATACCGTCGTGAGCGGCGATGGCCAGCAGGTGGGCACGTTCCCTGCTGAGTCGGGCGTTCGTGGCCACGACGACGATCGTCGTGCTGGTGAGACCGAATGGTGGATGCTCGATCACGTCATCCGGCATGGCTCCGGCGATGACGGTTCGTTCATCGTCGACGATCTCTCCAAAAGAGTTCACCGCGGCGAGAGCCCCCACGGTGAGGCCGTCGTGGATCAGGTGGGCCGTGCCGATCCCGCCATCCGCGGTCTGCGCCGCGATCATCGCCCCGGTGCCGGCCCCGACCTTCCCTTCCGGTACCTCCTCGGAAGCGGCCTCGCAGGCGGCGTAGCCCTCGGCCGAACCGGGGCGGGCCGCGGGATCGCCCACGGCCAGGTCGAAGAGGACGGCCGCGGGGACGATGGGCACCCTGGCCACCCTGGTGTCGAAGCCGACGCCCCGCTCTTCGAGCCATCGCATCACGCCGTCGGCCGCGGCCAGGCCGAAGGCGCTTCCCCCCGTGACGAGCACGGCGTTCACCTCGTGCACCAGCATGCCGGGGCGAAGCAGATCGGTCTCGCGGGTGCCCGGGGCCCCGCCCCGAACCTCGCCCGACCCGACGGTGCCGGGAGGGCAGAGCACCACGGTGCACCCGGTGAGACCCACCGGGTCGGTCCAGTGGCCCACTCGGATCCCCTCGACCGCTGTGATCACTCGGCCGGGCCCCGGAGCCGTCGGACCGGATGCCCCGTCACATCGACCCCCGGTACTCCCGCGGGACCCGATGGCTCACCCCGCACACCACCTCGTACCCGATGGTTCCGTACCACGAGGCCACCTCGTCGGCGGTGATCTCCTCATCGTTCTGCCGGCCGAAGAGGACCACCTCGTCCCCCACCTCGATGTCGTCGTCGCCGCAATCCACCGTGAGCTGATCCATGGTCACGGTTCCGGCGATCGGGTATCGCTTTCCTCGGATGAGGACCCGTCCACGATCGGAGAGGGCTCGCGCGTACCCGTCCGCGTACCCGACCGGCACGGTGGCGATGGTGGAATCCCGATCGAGGCGGTACGTGAGGCCGTACGAGACGCCCTCGCCCGCGGCCACCCGCTTCGCCAGGGCGACCTGCGAACGGAGCGACATGGACGGTTTCAGGGGCACCCGCCCGATGAGCTTCGGGTCCGGCCAGATCCCGTACAGAGCGACGCCCACGCGAACGAGGTCGAGATGGGACTCGGGCAGAGCGATGGCGGCAGCTGAGTTGGCAGCGTGCCGGTACCGCACCTGGATGCCCGCCGCCGCGAGCGCGTCGAGCGCTTCGGTGAAGATGGCCAGTTGTCGTCGGGCCGAAGGGTCGGCGAGGTCCTCGGCCTTGGCGAAGTGGGTCCAGACGCCGTCGACATGGAGCCCCGCGTCCCCGATCCGAGCCGCGAACGAGGCAGCCTCGCCCGGGTCGAGGCCCACCCGGTGCATCCCCGTGTCGAGCTTCACGTGGACGCCGATCCTCGCTTCACCGAGCGCTCGAGCGGCTTCGGCCAATCGGCTCAAGCCGCGCTCGGTGTACAGCGTGGGCGTGAGTCCGGCGGCGAGGGCGTCCTTCTCCGAACCGGCGGGGAACTCGGTGAGCACGAGGATGGCCGCCTCGATGCCGGCCTCCCGCAGGGCGATCCCCTCCTCAACGAGGGCCACCCCCAGCCACGTGGCCCCGGCCCCCAGCGCGGCCGTGGCGACCGGGACGGCGCCGTGGCCATATCCGTCTGCCTTGACCACGGCCATCAGCTCCGCGGCGGATGGCTTCAGAACTCGAACGTTGTGCCGGATGGCATCCAGGTCGACCTCGGCGACGGTCGGCCGGAACCTCAACCATCACCTCCGAGCACCCCGCGAACCCTCCTGACCGCTTCCGGAAAGGCCCCGGCCACGTCCCCCGACACGGCGCCATCCCCGAACGTCTCCTCGGCGATCTCCCCCGCCAGCCCGTGGAGATAGACGCCCACCGTGGCGGCGTCAGCCGGCCGAAGACCACGGGCCAGGTACGACGCCACCGCTCCGGTGAGCACGTCGCCGGTTCCGCCTGTGGCCAGGGTGGGTGAGCCGGTTGGGTTCAACCGGACCTCGCCCTCGGGGAGAGCGACCAGGGTCCTCGGGCCCTTCAGCACCACAACGGCGCGGGTTTCCACGGCCGCCTTCCTGGCCAGGCCCACCCGATCCTCCAGGATCTCCGAAGCGGGCATCCCGAACAACCGACCGAACTCACCGGCGTGGGGAGTGATGACCGCCTCGGAGGCGCGGTCGGCAAGTTCGCCCGGGCGTCCGGCGAACGCGTTGATGGCGTCGGCATCGGCCACCACGGGCACCGGCGATTCGCGCATGAGTCGGCGGACGAAGGCTAGAGTCTCGTCTTCCGTGGAGAGGCCCGGACCGATGGCCACCGAATCGAACCCATCGATCCTTGGCGCGAGGACTTCCCATGCGGATTCGGCAACGCTTCCCGCCGGTCCTTCGGGGAGTCTGATGAACGTCGCCTCCGCCAGCCGGGACTGCACCACCGGAGCGATGCTCTCGGGAACGGCCAAGGTGACGAGGCCGGCGCCGGCACGATAGGCGCCCTGGGCAACCAGCCAGGGGGCGCCCGACATCAACCGTGATCCCCCCACGACCAGGACGACTCCGGTGCGGCGCTTGTGCGTTTCGGGTTCGCGGAGCGGAAGGAGCGAGCGGATGTCATCGCGCTCCACCAGGAGGATGTCGCTCACCATGAGGTCGCCCGGGAAACCGATGTCCGCGACCTGCACGGCGCCGGCATGGGCCGCGCCCGGGAAAAGAAGAGCGCCCACTTTGGGTGCGCCGAAGGTCACCGTGGCTGCGGCACGGATGGCTGCGCCGCGCACCATCCCGGTGTCCGCCTCAACGCCCGATGGAATGTCGACGGCGACGATCGGGACCCCGCTCTCATTCAGGGTGTCGATGGCCGCCGCCTGCGGGCCTTCCGCGATGCCTCGGAACCCCGTGCCGAAGATGGCGTCGATGCCAACGTCGGCCCTCTCCAGTTCTCTGGTGAAGGAGGATTCCGAGTACCGGCGGACCACAACCTGCCGCAGGCGCCGAAGGTTCGAGACAGCCGGTTCGCCCAGCGTATCCGGATCGGGGATGAGCAGGACCGCGACGCCCATCCCCCACCCGGCCAGATACCGAGCCGCCACCAGCCCATCGCCCCCGTTGTTCCCCTTGCCGCAAACGACCACGGCCCGGCGGCCGTACGCCCCTCCAGCGGCCTCCACCGCGGCGTGGGCCACGGCGAGCCCGGCCCGCTCCATGAGCAACGACACCGGAGTTCCTCGGGCCTCCGTCTCCCGGTCCAGGGCCTGGGTCTGCGCGGAGGTGAGGACCGGCCTCATCGAGTCAATCCTCGACGGCCATGCAGAACGCCGTGGCCGTTCCGCGTTCGTGGGCGAACGAGATGAGCACCCGAGTCACCCCCCGCTCCTCGGCCCGAAGCTTGGCGTTTCCCTCGAGGACCAGCCGAGGCGCCCCGGACCGGAGCCGCTCCACGCTGATGTCGTGATATCGGAGGCCTCGGATGCCCCCGAGCGCCTTGATGCAGGATTCTCGGGCGGCCCATCTGGCGGCGTAGCGTTCTGCAGGGCTCGCCTTCCCCTCGCAGTACGCCACCTCGGCGGGGGTGAACACGCGCTCCCGGAACCGGGGATGCCGCTCGAGCAATCGGCGCACCCGATCGACCTCCACCACGTCCACACCGATCCCGACGATCCGCACGTCGGCTCCGTCCTACTCCACCGTGACGGATTTTGCGAGGTTGCGGGGCTGATCCACGTCGCACCCGCGAAGCTTGGCGATGTGGTACGCGAGAAGCTGCAGGGGCACCGAGACCACGACCGGCGACATCAGCTCCGGGGTCCGAGGCACGAACAGAACGTGGTCGACGTATCGCTCGATCTCGGCGTCGCCCTCGGTAGCTACGGCGATGACCTCGGCTGCTCGGGCCTTTACTTCCTGGATGTTCGACAGCACCTTCGGATACACGTGGCACTCCGTGGCCACGGCCACGACAGGCACGCCCGGCTCGACCAGCGCGATCGGACCGTGTTTCAGCTCGCCGGCGGGATATCCCTCCGCATGGATGTACGAGATCTCCTTCAGCTTCAGGGCTCCCTCCAGGGCGGCCGGGTACCCCGTGTGCCGACCCACGAACAGGAAATCCCGGGCCAGGTGGAAGCGTTCGGCGAGTCTCCGAGTCTGTCCGTCGAGCTCCAGGGCCCTTCTGACCTGGCCGGGCAGCTCTCGGAGACGATCGACGACGGATTGGACCTCTTCCGCGAACATCACGCCCCGCACCTGGGCGAGGTACAGCGCGACGAGATGGAGAGCGACCATCTGTGTGGCGAAGGTCTTCGTCGCGGCGACTCCGATCTCCGGCCCGGCGTGCGTGTACAGGACGGCGTCGGACTCCCTGGCCACGGACGAGCCCACCGTGTTGGTGATGGCCAGCACCAGGGAGTGCTGCCGCCTGGCGTGGCGGAGGGCTTCCAGCGTGTCGATGGTCTCGCCCGATTGGGAGACGGCGATCGTCAGTGTGTTGCGGTCGAGGACCGGGTCCCGGTACCGGAACTCGCTGGCGATGTCGATCTCCACGGGCAGCCGGACCCAGTGCTCGATCGCGTACTTGGCCACCAGGCCCGCGTGGAACGCCGTGCCGGCCGCGACCACGAAGACCTTGTCCACGGCCTGGATGTCCTCGTCGCTCATCCGGAGCTCGTCGAGCACCAAGCGGCCTCCCTGAGTTCTCCCCCGAATCGTGTCGCGGATGGCCGAGGGCTGGTCGTAGATCTCCTTGAGCATGAAGTCTTCGAAGCCCAGCTTCTCGGCACGCCGGATGTCCCAATCGACCTCGATGGGCTTCGCCTCCACGTGGTTCCCCTCGAGGTCCGTGATCCGGACCCCATCGGCGCGAACCTCGACCATCTGACCGTCGGCGAGGGGCACGATGCGGCGGGTCCGGTCAAGAAGCGCCGGTGCGTCGGAGGCG
>DASQUW010000006.1:0-6289 GCA_035641075.1 Actinomycetota bacterium
AGGCCCGCCGGCCCGGCCTGGACAGCTCCTTCAGGGTCAGGGGCAGATTCGGATCGCGGGTCCGAACCGGCGCGCCGATCTTTCCGGTCGCCTCGGGGCTCACGCCAGCACCTCCTCGAGCGCCTTCGCCAGGCGGTCGATCTCTTCGCTGGTGCGCCGCTCGGTGCACGCTACGATCAGCCCGTCGTCGACCACCGGGCCCACCAAGAACCCGGCCTCCAGAAGGGCGTCCCGGACATCTCCCGGCGGACGGTCGAACGCCAGAGCGAACTCCTTGAAGAACGGGGCCTTGGCGTGGAGCAAGCGGGCTCCGGCACGGGTGCACGCCTCGGCCGCGTACCGCGCCTTCGCCGCACAGCTTTCCCCCAGTTCTCGCAGCCCCTCCGGACCCAGCCAGGCCAGATACACGGCCGCCGCGATGGCCATGAGCGTCTGGTTCGTGCAGATGTTCGAGGTGGCCCTCTCCCGGCGGATGTGCTGCTCACGGGTCTGAAGGGTGAGCACGTAGCCGGGGTTGGCGTCGACGTCGAGGGTCTCGCCGGCGATGCGTCCGGGCATCCGCCGGAGATCCTGCTGGTCCGCGGCAAGGATCCCCAGGTAGGGCCCGCCGAAGTTGAGGTGGTTCCCGAGCACCTGCCCTTCCGCCACCGCGATGTCCGCGCCGAGCTCCGCCGGCGGGGCCAGAACGCCGAGCGAGAGCGGGTCGAAGATGTGGATGGCCCGTGCCCCCGATGCCCTGGCCGCCTCGAATACCTTCCGGGCCGGCTCCAGCACCCCGTACACGTTCGGATGCTGGAGGATGACGCAGGCCACATCGTCGCCCACCCGAGTCGCCCGGATCGTGCCGTCCTTCGGTCGGACGATCTCCGGCTCGTACCCAACGCCCTGCGAGTACGTCCGCAGAACGTCGAGGTACCGGGGGTCAACCGTCCCGGCGACGAGGACCCTTGAGCGGCCGGTCGCAGCGCGAGCCATGTTCACCGCCTCGGCCAGGGCGGTTGGTCCGTCGTACAGGGAAGCGTTCGAGACCGCCATCCCCGTGAGGTCGCAGATCATCGACTGATACTCGAACAGAGCCTGGAGCACTCCCTGGGAGAGCTCGGGCTGGTACGGCGTGTACGAGGTCATCAGCTCAGAGCGCCCGGCGAGGGCCCAGACCACGGCGGGGACGTAATGGTCGTACGCTCCTCCACCGGCGAAGCACACCGTGTCGTCGGCGTGACGGTTCCTGCTCGCCAGCGCCTTCAGGTCGTCGAGGAGCTCTACCTCGGAAACGCCCGGCGGGATCTCCAGAGGCCGGTCGAGCTGGACCTCCGACGGGACGTGCGCGTACAGATCATCGAACGAAGAGAGTCCGAGAGACGCGAGCATCTCCCGGACGTCGTCATCGGTGTGCGGTGCGAAGCGCAATTCGGTAGAAACCCTCTGCCCTCGGGGAAGGCGGACGCATTCTACAGTATGCCCCCGGAAGGCCCCTTCCCTAATGCTCCGGTTCGGCGGCGGGGTCCTCGAGGCCGTACTTGGTCACCAGCGAGAGATAGTCTCGCTGGTAGAAGATCTTGCACTTGATCTCGGGATAGAGCTCCTTCAGCTGGCGGACCTTCCTGTTCTTCTTGGTCACCAGCTTCTGGTTCATCGTGGTGATCTCGATGTACAGATCGTAGGCGGGGAGGTAAAAGTCGGGGGTGAACCGCTGGGTGACGGTTCCATCGCCATCCCACTCCAGGTCGAACGAGCGCGGTTCGTACTCCCATTCGATCTGATAGAAGTCGAGAAGCCTGGCGAACTGACGCTCGCTGGCGTGGGCGAATCGGACGGTGTCGCTCTTGAGGGGCTCGGCTGCAGGGAGCCCGCTGGCCCTCACGCGCCTCCGGCCCGGGCCCTCGTCGCCTTCTTCACCGACCCTTCCAGGTCGCTCCATACCTTGTCCACGGCGATCCCGAACACTCCCTGTCCCCGCTGGAGGAGGTCGAAGACCTCGTCGGGCGACTCGAAGGCGTAGATGCGGACCCCATCGGACATCAGCGTGAGGCCCTGCGGGGACTTCTTGAGGTGATCCTTGAGGAAATCGACGGCCTTCCGGACACGCTGCAGGGATACCCCCGCGTCCAGCAGCTTCTTGATGATCCGGAGCTGGAGGAGGTCGTGGAAGGAGTACAGGCGCTGACTCCCCGACCCGTCGGCGTCCTTCACGCTCGGGCGGACCAGGCCGGTGCGGGCCCAGTAGTCCAGCTGCCGGTAGGAGATCCCCACGAGCCGCTGGACCTCCGGTACCCGATACCCCTGATCTTCTGGCATCACAACCCCGTAATTACGCGAACGTGGGGAGGCTACCTCCCGGGACCCGGGGAGTCAACCAACCGGCTATTCGACGAAGTCCTCTGGATTGACGTTGTCCAGGAATTCCCGGAACTTCTCGACTTCCTGCTCCTCGTCGTCCTTGATCACGATGCTTGCTTCGGTGAGGACATCCTCGTTGGCGAAGATGGGCACGTTCGTCCGCACGGCCAGGGCGATGGCGTCGCTGGGCCGTGAGGACACCTGGAACCTGGTGCCGTCGCGGGCCATCTGGATGCTCGCGTAGAACGTCCCTTCCTTCAGCTCGGTGATCACGATCCGCTCGACCAGGATGCCCAGCTCCTCGAGGATGTTCTTCATGAGGTCGTGGGTCATCGGCCGGGCCGTGGGAACGCCCTGCAGGGCAAGGGCGATCGCGGTCGCCTCCGCCGTCCCGATCCAGATCGGGAGGTACCGCTCGCCCTCGCGCTCTTTCAGCAGGACGATCGGCTGATTCGCGGGGAGCTCGACCCGCACACCGATGAGCGAGAGTTCGACCATCAGCCCTCCAACCTCAATGTAGACCGTCCCCCCAGGTCCGGCAACCAACGGGCCGTTTCGCCCGAGTGTTTACCGTTCGGACTCCCTTTCAAGGAACGGGAGGAGGGCTTCGGGATCCTCCGCCAGCGCCGCGGGATCGTCCACGGCCAAGATGAACGGGAGGTTGCGGTAGCGCTCGCCGACATCGAGGCCGTAGCCCACCACGAACCGATCGGGGCAGTCGAATCCCCGATACCGGATCTCCAGGGGGGTGATCCGCCGCACGGACTTGTCCAGAAGCGTGCACACCTCGATCGAGGATGGACCACGAGCCTCCAGGACCGAAAGCAGGTAGGAAAGCGTGAGCCCGGTGTCCACGATGTCTTCGACCACGATGACGTCCTCTCCCCCGATGTCCTGGTCGAGGTCCTTCATGATCCGGACGACGCCGGAGGGCTGGGATTCGGAGCCGTAGGTGGAGATCGACATGAAATCCACACGAGCCTTCACGCCGATCCCGAGGAGAAGATCCGCCAGGAACATCGCGGAGCCCTTCAGCACCGACACGAGGACGGGCTCCCGGCCCGCGTAGTCGCGGGTGATGGCCGCTCCAAGCTCACGAACCCGGTCGCGTATCTCCTGGGCCGTGTAGAGGAGCTCTGCCCCTTCCTGCACCGCGACGATTATAGGCTTCGGTCTTCGACAATCGGCCCGAAGACGTCCACGAGGAAGCTCGTGATCGCCTCCCAGGCCCGGCGCCACCACGGCAGCCGAACCGGCGGCGCGGAGCGGACCGCCTCCGCCGCCACGACCGGCACCGTGCCCAACTCCTGCCCGGACGCGCTCACCACGAGTTCGCCGACCCGCTCCCCTCTCGCTACCGGCAGCCCGAGATTTCGAAACGGCCGCACGTCCTCGTCCACCTGTTCCTCACGGCGGACGAGCACCCGCAGGACGTCGCCCGTCTCCACGGCGACGAGCCGACCGGCCACACGGATGGGATCGAGCGGTTCGCCCAGACGCACCACCTGCCGCTGTTCCCACGCGGTGAAACCGTAGTTCAGGAGCGCGGCGGCATCGGAGAACGGCTCCCCCGGCGAGCCGAGTACGACGGTCCCCAGGCGCAGTCCATCCCGTTCCGCGGCGGCAACGAGACAGAACCCGGCCGCCGCCGTGTACCCCGTCTTAACGCCGAGCGCATCGGGATACAGCCACAGGAGCGCGTTGCGGTTCTGGATGCGCCGAGGCGGACCCTGGGGCGCGGGGATGGTCCGGAACTTGGCTCCGACCGTCTCCGCGAAGGTGGCGCTCCGGAAGGCTTCCACAGTGATGGCAGCGAGATCGCGGGCGGTCGAGTATCCCGAGTCGTCCAGGCCGTTCGGGCTGGCGAACCGGGTGTCGGTGAGGCCGAGGCTGCGGGTGCGCCGGTTCATCCGTTCGACGAACGCATCCACGCTTCCACCGACGTGCTCGGCCAGCGCCACGGCGGCGTCGTTGGCCGATTGCAGCAACAGCGCGTACAGGAGCTCCCGGGCGAGTATCCGTTCGCCCTCCTCCAGACCCAGCTCTGCCCCTTCCTCCGACACGGCCCGGTTGCTGGCGATGACCTCGTCGAGGGGCGTCGCCGCCTCCAGCACAAGAAGTGCCGTCATGATCTTGGTGGTGCTGGCGATGGGCCGGCGCCGGCCCCCCGCTCGATCGAAGAGGACCTCCCCCGAGTCGAGATCCACGAGAACCGCGGATGCCGCGGACAGCCGGGGCGGCTGATCGGCGGGAGGTGGAGTGTCCAGGGCCGTCGGAAACGGCGATGGAGATCCATACGGTGGGACCGGCGTCGGCGGCGGGGTCGGGATGGGGGCGGCTGCAGCTTCGGAGAGGACGGCGCCAACCAGCAGCGCACCAAGCAGCAAGCGACGCATCAGAGCGAAGGATAGCGGCTGCTACGTGACGGCCTTGCGCAGGTTGCCGCGGAGCAAGGCCTGCTTCAGCCGCCTGGAGATCCCCGCAAGATCGGAGAGAGACTCCGAGGCCACCCGTCTCGCCTCGGGGTTCCGTTGGCGCAGGACCGGCAGGATGATGGCCTGGAAGAAGGCGGCCTCTCTGTCGGCGAAGTGACGGTACATGGTCAGGTGTCTGGGCTCTACCCCGTACTTGAACAGATCCTTGACAATGCGAAGAACGACGAGGTCGTCGCCGTCGTAGAACCTCGCGTCCCCCGCGGCGCGGGGTCGGAGGAGGCCGTAGGAGGCGAGCTGCTCCACGACGTTCCGCTCCACGCCGGTTGCAGCCGAGAGCTCCTCCGCAGTCATCTGCAGATCCGTGGATGGAACGACGACATCGTCTTCCGGCTCTGCAGCCTTCTCCACGATCGGCGGAGGCGGCCCCCCTTCCCCGTCCTCGTCGAGCCGTTCACGGATCACTCGAAGCGGCAGATACTCGTCGCGCTGGAGCCTCAGGATCCGGCGGAGACGGCGGACGTCCTCCTCGTAGAACTTCCGGTATCCGGACGCGGTGCGTTCGGGGGCGATGAGCCCCTCAGCCTCCAGGAAGCGGATCTTCGAGATCGTGACGTCGGGAAACTCAGGCTTCAGGTTGATGAGGACCTCGCCGATCGACTGGTAGTCGCGAGCGGCCATGGCCATCACTCCATCCGACCCGTGAAGAACGCCAGCTTGAACTTGCCGATCTGGACCTCGTCTCCGTTGGCCAGCTGCGTGTTCTCCACGCGGTCGCGGTTCACATAGGTCCCGTTGAGGCTGCCCATGTCATGGACCTCGAACCTCGAGTCCTTCCGCCGGATCTCGGCGTGGCGCCGCGAGACCGTGATGTCGTCCAGGAAGATGTCGCTCTCCGGATGCCGTCCTGCGGTGGTGACGTCCTTGTCGATGAGGAACTTAGAGCCGGCGTTCGGGCCGCGCTTTACCACAAGGAGTGCTTGCCCTTCCTCCAACTCGTCCAGGGGTAGGTAAACCTCTTCTCCGGTCTCATCTTCGATCTCGGTTGGGGTCAGGCCGAGCGTCGTGTCTTCCTCAAGTGGATTCCCACACTTCGAGCAGAACTTGGCGCCCTCGGGGTTCCTGTGGCCGCACCTCGTGCAGTACACCTTGGCCTCCAGCTCGGATAACTCTCCGCTCAAGGTTGAGGCTTGGAGAGGGAGAGAACTTTATACGAGGCGTCGGAACAGGTCAATTGGGCTCGAGGTTCCAGCGAGGGTAGTCTGCGGGTGAACTTCAGCCTTCGGAGGCCCCCTCCTCAAGGAATTGCTGATATGAAGAGGCGTCGAGGAGGTCGTCGAGCTCTGCCCGGTCGCCCACTTGGATGACGATCATCCACCCATCGCCGTACGGATCCTGGTTGACGAGCTCGGGGGAATTCTCGAGAGCCGCGTTCCGCTCCACGATCCGCCCCGATACGGGGCTAAAGAGGTCCGAAACAGACTTGGTCGACTCCACCTCACCGAAGGCTTCACCGG
>DASQUW010000007.1:0-3452 GCA_035641075.1 Actinomycetota bacterium
AGGCGCTCCTGGCCATCTACCACGGACAGCAGGAACACTCTTGGAGCAGGAGTGCGGTCGAGGACGTCGAGGCGGCCCTGGAACGGGCCGGTCTGTTCAGTCGATTGCGCCGTCCGCCGGCGATGTGCTTCCTCGATATCATGGGGTACACCCGGCTGACCGAGGAGCGAGGAGACGAGGCTGCTGCCGACCTGGCGGGGAGGCTGGCCAACCTGGTTCGGCGATCCTCCCAGGAACATGGCGGGCAGCCGGTGAAGTGGCTCGGGGACGGCGTGATGTTCTACTTCCCCGACCCGGGGCAGGGCGTGCTGGCCGCCCTGGACATGGTGAAGGGCGTCGCAACCGAAGCTCTACCGCCCGCTCACGTGGGCATCCACGCCGGTCCGGTGGTCTTCCAGGAGGGTGACTACTTCGGCCGGACCGTTAACATCGCGGCAAGGATCGCCGAGTACGCCAGGCCCGGCGAGGTCCTGGTGAGTCAGGAGGTCGTGGACGAGGCTGAAGGGTCGCCGGTGGCGTTCACTGAGATCGGCCCCGTCGAGTTGAAGGGCGTGTCGAACACACTCCGTCTCCATGCGGCCCGTGGGCACGACTGAACCTCAGGCATCATCCGAGAGTCACGGGAAGGAGCGACCTTGGGGCGCACCCGGTAGGACTCGGATTGATACCCGAACATGGGGTAGCACGTGCGCCTCATCAACCCGGGTCGCCGAGCGAAAACGGCGTCGAGCCCGGGACTTTCCGGACAGAAATGGCCTCTGACCTGGCAAACAGTGGGCGGGCTGGACTCGAACCAGCGACCGACGGATTATGAGTTTGTTCCGGGCCAACTCGCTGACCTGCGGCAACGCACGGAAAGAGGCCGTGACCAGGACAGTTGACTGCTCAGCGTTCCTCGACGTTCCCCACCTTCTTCCGGTTGTTCACGGGACACAGACGGGACACAGGCGCTCCCCCTGGCCCCGCGAATCGCTTCCAGCGGGCGCGGTTGACCCTGACGCTCCGCCGGGGGCGGAGGGCCTCCCGTTGGTACGATCGCGTCGGCCAGGGAGCAGTAAGCGATGCGAACGAATGTAAGCAGCGTATTGGTGATCGGTTCTGGGGCATCGGGCCAACGAGCCGCGATCGCCGCTCACCAGGCCGGGGCGGAAGTGTTGATGATCGCCAAGCGCCCCCGCCTGGATGCGCACACCGTGCTCGCTTCCGGGGGCATCAACGCGGCGCTTGGAACAAGGGATCCCCAGGACAGCTGGCAGCAGCACTTCGTGGACACCATGAGGGAGGGCTACTTCCTGGGGGACCCTCGCTTGGTCGAGATCATGGCCCGCGAGGCGCCTTCGGCGGTGGAGGAGTTGGAGGAGTGGGGTGCCGGATTCGCACGGACCGAGGATGGCCGACTGGACCAGCGATACTTCGGCGCACACGTGTATCGGCGGACCTGCTACGCGGGCGACTACACGGGCCGGGCGATCCTCCTCGCGTTGGCGAACAAGACTCAGGACCTCGGCATCCCGGTGGTGGAGGACCAGTACGTGTCAAGCCTGCTGGTGACCGATGGAGCCTGCTTTGGAGCACTCGCCTTCGACCTCCACACGGGTGAGCGAACCGCGTTCCTGGCAGACGCCGTCGTTCTCTGCACAGGTGGGCATACTCGGATCTGGCGGCGCAGCACGTCCCGTCGGGACGAGAACTACGGGGAGGGCATGGCCCTCGGGCTTGAAGCTGGGTGCCGGCTCCGCGACATGGAGCTCGTGCAGTTCCATCCGACCGGCCTCGTAGCCCCGGAGGAGGTGGCCGGAACTCTCGTCACCGAGGCGGTGCGGGGGGAAGGAGGGCGCTTGGTCAACGCCGCCGGCGAACGTTTCATGGCCCGCTATGATCCGGAGCGCCTCGAGCTCAGCACGAGGGACCGTGTGGCGCTGGCCAATTACACGGAAATTATAGAGGGACGTGGTGGACCGAACGGCGGGGTGTTCCTCGATATCACACATCTCGGTAAGGACCTGATCCTCGAGAAGCTCCCGCGGATGTATCGGCAGTTCATCGAGTATCAGATGCTCGACATCTCGAATGAGCCCATGGAGGTGGCGCCGACCGCTCACTACTCCATGGGAGGAATCACCATCGAGCCCGAGACGCATGCCACCGATGTCTATGGTCTGTTCGCCGTGGGGGAATGCGCGGGGGGGTTGCACGGGGCCAATCGACTCGGAGGGAACTCGCTGGCGGAGACGGTGGTGTTCGGACGGCGGGCCGGGGAGGCAGCGGCCGCGTTCGCGGAGTCTCTCGAGGTTCAGATCCGCTCACGACGAGTGATCGCGGAGGCGAACGACACCCTGGAGGCCATGATCAGGAAGGGACGCGAGCTCGCCCGTCCCCTCCAGCGCAGAGTTCGAGATCTCATGTGGGAACGCTGCGGAGTCGTTCGGGACGAGGCCGGGCTGACCGCGGGGCTTGCAGGATTGCAGGAGATCAGAGCGGCTGCCGACGAGGTGGACGTGCGCCCCAGTGCCGAGGGATGGGGCGACCTGGCGCACGCTCTCGACTTGCGTGCCGCGCTGGTTACGAGTGAGGCAACGCTTCGCCTTGCCTTTGACCGACGTGAGACTCGAGGAGCCCACATCCGCTCGGACCACCTGGATCTGGACCCGAGCTTCGAGGTGAGCCTCCACATTCGCCGGGATCCATCAACCGGGGAGCTGCTGGTCTCCCGTGAACCCCTCCCGCCCATCCCGGAGCAGCTGATCTCTCTCCTGGAGGAGGCGGACGAACTGACCCTGAAGAGTCGTCTCCTGGAGTGATCCTCGCCCGCCCGGGCGTTCCCTTTTCCTGAGAAGCGGCCCGGGGCATGAGGGCCCCTCTCAAGGATGCAATCTCGCCAGAGAACGTCGACGAAACAGGTGACTCCCTGCGAGTCATGAGATCGGCCGCGGAGGTTCCTCCGGTGGGACGGACACCCGGCAGGCCTGAGCGGTTCAGGGCGCAAAGGACCGGAGGGCCTTCCGGACCGCCTCGTTAGCCTGGTCCCAGGCGAACAGTCGCCCCAGACGGACCTGCACCACGCCCTCGGTCAGAATGGCCTCGGCCACGCCCCGGGCGAGGAACGCCGCTCGGAGCACCGGCTCTGACCGAGCCATCCCCGGGCTCTCGGCAACGGCCTGGGGACCCCGGTACCGCACGGCGAACGCTCGGGGCTGGGGCTCGGCCGGAAGGTCCACGGGCGAACCCAGCTGGGGGGACAGGATCTCCCCGATCCTGACCTCGACTAGCGCCCGGTCGGTCCCGGGAGCGAGGTTCAGCCGGGCCCGGTAGCGGTGAAGGTCCATCGACCGAATGCCCGGGAGGGACAGGAGGCGGTCCAGCGGCCAAGGCGCCCGACCCGGAGGGCAGGGCTCGATGGTGGCCCGGGTCAGCTCGACAGTCGTGTGGAGCAGAAGGACCGACGGGTTCCG
>DASQUW010000008.1:0-8156 GCA_035641075.1 Actinomycetota bacterium
CGAACGCCGTCTCTCCTCCCCCGAACGTGGACCGGAACGGTCCCACGTAGCCGCGGGTTGGAATGGCCGCCTGCCGGACCACCCGACCTCGCAGCGGGGCCGGGAGCGTGAGCGATGTCGTCGTGGTGGCCGTGACCCTGACGTCGTAGCCGACGGAGTCGCGCTCGTACCGGGGCCGGGAGATAGAGAGGAACACGGCCAGGAGCGTCACGATTGCCAGGACCACTGCGAACACCCCGGTGGTGAGCCCGGTCCGAAGGGGACGACGGGAAAGGTACGCGAGCGGGGGCCGCAGCGTGGCCCGCAATCGCTGGGAACCCCCACCGATGAGGCCGGCCCCGCGTTCGACGAGTCGAAGGTTGGCTGCCGCCAGGATCGAGAGCCCGAAGACCGCCGCCAGGATGGCCGTGACGAACGCAGAGAAGAATCGGTTGACGTCGCTCGTATCGGTGAGCGTGGCCACGATGACGAAGGCCCACACGGCCAGGACGCCCCCGGTCACGGTGGCGTGGAGGCGATTGGACATCCGCTTCCTGGCCATGGCCGCGGCCACGACGATGAGCCCGATGCCTCCGAGAAGCTGGGTGACGCGATCGCTCTGCATCGCCCCGACCACCCCCGCCACAGCCAGGACCGCCAGTCCCGCGCGGCGGGGCCAGAACCGTCGTCGCTCCCGCGCCGGCTCCGGAAGATCGCGGATCGCAGCGGGGATCGACATACGGGACGTCCGGCGAGCGGCGAGGAACACCGTGGCCAGGGTGATGATCGTGCCCGCGCTGAACGCCACCGCCACCGACGAGGGCCGGACGGAGAACACGAACGCGAAGTCCACCTCTCCTCCGAAGAACTGGGCGAAGGCCCGAGCGAAGCGAACCGCGACGATCCGCCCGGCCAGGACCCCTACCGTCACTCCCACGGCGGCCGCAACGGTGCTGTACAGCGATCCCTCGATGACCGACATCACAACCAGTCCCCGCCGCTTCAGACCGAGTGCTCGCATAACCGCGAGCCGTGGGCGACGCTCCTCCGCCAGCATCAGGACGAGGTTCACGACGAGTGCCACTCCCGCTGCGACGATCAGCGCGCTCAACCCGACCAGCATGGCCCGAGAGAACTCCGTGCTCTTCTCGGCCTGCTCGATCTCGATGGCCTTGACCTGACGGACCTTGAGGACGTCCCCGCCGAGCCGGGTCGCCGCGGCCCGAAGGATGGGGAAAGCGCGGCGGGCCGACTCCACGCCGGCTTCGCGGCCCCCCCTCGCCGAGATCCGGACGATGGTGATGGTGTCGCTGCCGGCGATCCGCTGTGCCGTCTCCAGGGGAGCGAACACGGCGGCGCGGAGCCCGTATGCACCCGGCCCAACGGAGCGAGCCACGCCGGCGACCGTGACGCCTGCGGGCCGGGTGCTGCCCGTCCGCTCAACCGACACCCGAAGGCGGTCGCCGGTCCTGGCACCGAGGGCCCCGGCCAGCTGTCGGGAGATGAGGACCTCTCCCGGGGCCAGGTCTCCGCCGAACGTGCGCCTCCCGTCGGTGAGCACGTACGCCCCGAAGGGGCGCTGGGTTCCGGGGTCGAACCCGATCAAACGAACCGCCGGTTCGCCCTGCCGTCGGTCGAGGTCCGACACCGAACCCACCATCTCGATGCCCGGCTGCACTCCGTCGAGGAAGGGGCGAAGCTCGGGCGCGTCCGCGAGCCGCTCCGCCACGCCGGGAGAGAAGGAGCCCTCGGCGGCGGTCACGGTGAGGTCGACCATCCCCCAGGCCCGGTACCCGTTCAGGATGGCCGAGTCCCGGGAGGAGTCGGCGCCGACCAGGGAGGCCGTGATGCCGGCGGCTCCGATCATCAACCCCAGCACGACGAGAGCCGATTGCCCTCGTCGGCGAACCGCCTCACGAAGAGCGAGCCGGGCCAGAAGCGGACGACGGATGGCCAGGAACCCCACGCCTCCGAACACCAGCACGAAGGCCGCGACCGCGGCGGCCAGCGTCACCGCACCTGCGGCGTCGGTGCTGGTGCGGCGTCCTGGCCGGCGGGCTCGATCTGCCCGTCCCGCATCCTGACGATGCGATCTGCCCTCTCGGCTACCAGCGGGTTGTGGGTGACGAGAACGATGGTCTGCCCCTCGCGGTTCATCTGGACCAGAAGGGCCATCACGGAGTCCGTTGCCTCCGAGTCGAGATTGCCGGTCGGTTCGTCTGCCCACACCACCGCCGGGCGATGCACCAGAGCGCGGGCCACCGCGACGCGCTGCTGCTCCCCGCCCGACAGTTGGTCGGGCCGGTGATCGGCTCGCTCCGCCAGTCCGACGGCAGCGAGGATCTCCATGGCCTGTGCTCGCGCGGCCTTCGGCTTCGTCCCGACGAGAAGCACGGGGATCTCCACGTTCTCCGCGGCCGTCAGTACGGGCAGAAGGTTGAACGCCTGGAAGACGAACCCCATGTGCCTGGCCCGGTACTCCGTCCGATCGTCGTCGGAGAGTTGGGCCAGATCCACGCCGCCCACACGGATCTCCCCGTCGTCGATAGTCTCCAGCCCCGACAGGCAGTTGAGCAGTGTGGTCTTCCCGCAACCAGACGGGCCCATAACGGCGACCATCTCCGACCGAGCCACATCCATGGACACGCCCTTCAGGGCCTCCACCTCGGTCCCGCCACGGTAGACCTTCCGAACGCCGGAGGCCTCAACGATCAGGCTGGCGCCCATCGCTCTCCTAGTACTGGAGCAGCGAGAGGAACTCGTAGTCCTTGAGCTTCTCCCGGCCTCCGAGGAAGCCGAGCTCGATGATGCACGCAATGCCGACCACCTTGGCCCCGAGGCGCTCCACCAGCTTCGCCGTGGCCTGAGCAGTTCCGCCCGTGGCCAGCACATCATCGACGATCAGCACCCGCTCCCCCGGGCCGAACGCGTCCTTGTGGATCTGCAGGGTCTCCGTGCCGTACTCCAGCTCGTAGGTCTCCGACTCCGATTCCCAGGGGAGCTTCCCCGCCTTCCGGACCGGGACGAAGCCCGCACTGAAGTGATAAGCAACTGGGGAGGCGATGATGAACCCCCGGGCCTCGATCCCCACGACCTTGTCGATGTTCCCTCGCCCGAAGTGGACCACGATGATGTCGATGACGGTGGAGAAGGCCGCCTCATCGGCGAGCAGAGGCGTGATGTCCTTGAACACGATCCCCGGCTGAGGAAAGTCGGGGACGTCGCGGATCAGGCTCCGGAGGCGCTCCATGCCCGGAGCGTCCACCTATCTCTTCCTCTTCCCCGATCGCGGCCGTTTCTTGCCCTTGCGGCGCGGCGCGGCCTGCTTGCGGGGACCGGAGCCGGATCCTCGCCCTTGGGCCGCAACGGCCTGGAGCTCCGGCTCTCCCTCGGCCGTCCCACCGGTGGGCACGGCCCGGAGGGCCGGGCGAGGGATCCGCTCGCGCTGGACGGCGCGGGTCCGGATCTGCGCCATCCGGGGCTCCCGCTCTTTCAGAACGGCCACTACCGGGGCGGCCACGAAGATCGACGAGTAGGCTCCCAACGCCAGGCCCACGAACAGTGCGAAGGCGAAGTTCTTCAGGGTATCGCCGCCGAAGAGGAGAAGCGCTCCGATCGGGACCAGGGTCGAGAGGCTGGTGTTCAGCGACCTCATCATGACCTGGTTGAGGGACAGGTTGACCGTCCCCGAGTACGTCTCCTTCGACACCAGCGAGAGCGATTCCGCGTTCTCCTTGATCTTGTCGAAGATGACGACGGTGTCGTAGAGCGAGTAGCCCAGGATCGTGAGGATGGCGATGACCGTCTCGGGGGTCACTTCCCTTCCCACCAGGGCGTAGACCCCCGACGTGATGATGAGGTCGTGGAACATGGCCACCAGAGCGGCCACCGCCATCTTCCACTCGAATCGAAACGCGATGTAGATGCTCACCGCGACCAGGAAGATGATCAGGCCCTGGAGGGCCTTCCGGGAGATCTGGGCGCCCCATCTCGGGCCGATGTCCTGCACGCTGAAGTCGGCAGGCGTGAGCCCCGCCTGCTCCGCCAGCGCGGCAAGCATCTCCGCCCGTTGGGTGCCGAGGCTCTCGGTGCGGATCGAGACCTCTCGTCCGTCGATGATCTGAACGACGGCATCGTCGCGCTCGAACCGAACCATGGTGTC
Source organism: Actinomycetota bacterium (assembly GCA_035641075.1). Taxonomy (GTDB): domain Bacteria; phylum Actinomycetota; class UBA4738; order UBA4738; family CALAEC01; genus DASQUW01. The sequence goes on from DASQUW010000008.1 coordinate 4,142, forward strand.
GCGAACGTCCGCCACGGTGATGCCGGAGCGGTTCTCGTACTCGATCAACGCCCCACCCTCGAAGTCGATACCGAGATTGAGCTCCCGGAAGAAGAGACCCCCGAGGGAGATGAGCAGCAGGAACCCGGAGAGAAGGAACCAGCGCCGGCGCTTCCCGATGATGTCCAGGTGGAAGTCGCGCTGGCCCCGGAAGAGCGCGACGGCCTCGCGCAGCTTCACCGGCTTCCCCCTCGGACCGGTTCAAGCGAGGGCGTGGCGGCCACTCCCGACAGAAGCCCCATCCCCTTCATCTCCGAGAGCCTCGTGCTCTGGGCGATGAGGAACACGGTGGGTCGCTTGAAGAAATAGACCACGAACATGTCGAGCAGCGTGGAGAGGCCGAGCGTGAGGGCGAAGCCTTTCACCGAGCCGATGGCCAGCAGGTACAGGACCACGGCCGCGACGATCGTCACCACGTCGGCCGCGACGATGGTCCGCCAGGCCCGCCGAAACGCCGGCACCACCGCCGCCCGAAGCGTCTTGCCGTGACGGACCTCGTCCTTCAGTCGTTCGTAGAACACGATGTAGGAGTCCGCGGTGATCCCCAGGGAGATCACGATCCCGGCGACTCCGGCGAGGGTAAGGCTGTACCCGGCCGTTCGGCCCAGAACGGAGACCAACGCCAGGGCGAGCACCGACCAGATGGCCATGCCCAGCCACGTCACCACGCCGAGCAGCCGGTAGTAGAACGCCAGGTACAGACAGAGCCCGATGAGCCCGGCGATCCCGGCGACGAGCCCCTGCCGCAGGGACTCCTTCCCCAGCGTGGGACTCACGGTCCTCACCTCCGATGGTGAGAGCTCCACGGGAAGAGCACCGGTCCGCAGGACCAGGGCGAGGTCCTTCGCCTCCCTTTCGGTGAAGTCGCCGGTGATCTCTCCCTTCCCGTCGGGGATCTCGGACTGGATCGTAGGAGCCGACTCCACCCGGCGGTCGAGCACGATCGCCAGCTGCTTCTGCTGGTTCTTCTGGGTGATCTGGGCGAACCGCTCCGTTCCCTGGGCGTTCAGCTCGAACGTGATCCGCCACCCGCCCGTCGACCCGGCACCGGCGCTGACCGGATCGAGGAACGCCGCTTGGGCGCGGGTGAGGACATCGCCGGTCATGAGGACCTTGCCGAGCCGGTATTTGACGGGCGTCTCGCCTTCCTTGCCCAGGAACACGACCACCTTGTCCTCGGGATCGTCCGGTGTGACCTTGGTCTCCTCGTAGGCGGGGTTGCCCGGATCGATGACCTCCCGGACCAACCGGTACTCCAGCCGCGCGGTCTTCCCGATCAGATCGAGGAGCCGCTGTTGCTGGGCGCCCTGGCCCACGTCCTCGAACTCGGGGATCTGAACCTGGACGTTGAGCTCACCCTGGCGGGTGATGTCCGGTTCGCCGACGCCGAAGGCATCCACTCGGTTCCGGATCACCTCCAGGGTCTTGTCGATGACGTCCGAGGCCGTGCCCTCGGGGGCGGTGAGCGTGACCGAGACGCCGCCGACGAGGTCCAGTCCGAGCAGAGGCTTGAGATTCATGAACACGAACCCGGAGACGGCCGCGCCGACCAGCAGCAAGACGAACACGACCGAGCCGACGTTCTTCCCGGTACCCTTCACAGCAGCTTCGTCCCGTTGATCTGGAGATGGAACCGGCACTCGAGCTGCTCCGCAGCGCGCCGGCACATCACCATGCGTCCCAAGAAGATCTCGAAGTACTCCATGACGTGACTGATCTCGGTGTCGATGGTCAACTCGAGCGTGACCGTCTTCGCCGCCGAGTCTACCCGCAGGAACGACTGTTCCGCCGCGTAGTTCACCCGGTCGTGGATGTCGAACTCGATGTGGTCGGCCTTCCGGACGCGTGAGCGATGGACGTCGGACTTGTCCGCCAGGATCACGGCGGCGGCGACCGTGCCCGCAGCCATGCCGTGCTCCTCCTCGTGGTTGCCGATGGCCCCCATGATCACGGAGAGCTCCTGTGGATCGAGGCGCCCGTTCAGAACCTGCTGCACGAGGATGGCTCCCGTCTGGCCGTGCACGTTTCGCGAAACCATGTTGCCGACGTCGTGGAGGTAGCCGGCGATGGCCGCGAGGGTCGCCGTCCGGTCGTCGTAGCCGAGCCGGGTGAGGACGTTGTACGCGATCCTCCCCGAGAGGTTGGCGTGACGGAACCCGTGCTCGGTGAAGCCGAGCCCACCCATGACTCGGTCCGCCTGGGCGATGAACGCGGACAGGACGGGATCTTGCTGGACCTCCTCGAACGTAAGGAGGCCCGGGGCCGCTTTCCGGCCCACCTGCTCCTTCACAACCCTTCGCCCGCCTCCTCGTCCATCGTTTCCGCGACGAACTTCCGGGCGACGGCGCTCTTCACGATGCGGATCTCGGTCCCCGGACTCGCTTCCAGGGTGACCTCGTCTTCGTCCATCCTCTTGATGGTGCCGAGCATGCCGCCGATCGTGATCACCTCATCCCCAACCTGGAGGCTGTTGACCAACTCTCGCTGTTGGCGGACCCGTCGCTGCTGGGGCCGGATCAGCAAGAAATAGAAGATCGCCACCATCAGGGCGAGCGAGATGAGGAAGGTGTAGTTCCCCCGCTGCTGAGCGACGAGGGCAAAGAAGGATGCAGTCATCGAACCTCTCCCATGAAAAACCGCGGCTCGGCCGCCGCCGGTCGGACCCCCATATTATGGCGGCTGGCCTCGGCTGACAACGGACCTCCCCCTTTCGGCCCTCCCTTTACAGACCTACATCATTCGTCGTAATCTACGCAAAGAGCCCATGGACCGCAGCCCGACCCTGGACATTCCCCGGCTCCGCGGACGCCTCCACCAGGCCGCTTTCTGGGCGTCGCTCCCGGCGGGGTTCTCGGTCATCGCCCTGGCCCGAACAGAGGCCGCTCGGGCCGGGGTCATCGTGTATGCGCTGACCCTGAGCGGTCTGTACGCGGCAAGTGCCGCGTATCACCGGGTTCGCTGGTCTCCGGGGGTGTGGGCATGGATGCGGAGGCTCGACCACTCCATGATCTTCCTGTTCATCGCGGGGTCTTACACACCCCTGAGCCTTCTGGTCCTCGATCCCCCCTGGTCTTCAAGGGTCCTGGCCATCGTGTGGGGAGGAGCAGGCCTGGGGATCGCTCTGAAGCTCTTCGTCCGAGGATGGGAGGCCGTTGCCCAGGTCCTCTACATGACGCTCGGCTGGCTCGCCATCTTCATCCTGCCCCAGTTGGTGGCCACGATGAGCGGCCAGGCGATCGGGCTGCTGTTTGGCGGGGGTGTGCTCTACACGGCCGGCGCCGTGGTGTTCGGGCTCCGACGCCCGAACCCGAATCCGCTGGTCTTCGGGTTCCACGAGGTCTGGCACGCCCTGGTGATCTGTGGGAGCCTCTGTCACTACGTCTTGATCCTGCTCCTGCTGATGGAGGCCTGAGCCCTACCTCCGGAAGAACAGGTTCAGCAGGAGCGTGAGGATCACCGACACCAGGATCGAGGTTCCCAACGGGAAGTAGAACCGGAAGTTCTTCCGCTCGATGCTGATGTCGCCGGGGAGCCGTGGGATCAGCCCCTTCCCCGCCGCCATGAGGATCAACCCCACCAGAGCGATAACGGCAGCGAAGATGAGCAACAGCCGGCCCCAGCCCGACAGGTCCATCCCCGACGAAGGATAGCCGTCCGGTTCTCTAAACGAGGCGGCCCTCGGGAGCCTGGCCGAGATGTCGGTACGCCAGGTCCGTGGCCACGCGCCCTCGGGGCGTCCGCTGGAGGAACCCGAGCTTCAGGAGATACGGCTCGTACACCTCTTCCAGCGTTCCCGCATCCTCGCCCACCGCGACGGCGAGCGTGTTCAGGCCGACCGGTCCACCATCGAAGTGCTCGATGAGTGACTTCAGGATACGCGCATCCATGTCATCGAGGCCGTACTCGTCCACTTCGAGCATTTTCAGAGCCTCGTCAGCGACGTCAGCGGTGATGACGCCCTGCGCGCGCATCTGCG
>DASQUW010000009.1:0-7121 GCA_035641075.1 Actinomycetota bacterium
CCGAGCGCGGTGGAGTGGATGGCGACGATGGCCCGGAGTCCTGTGGGTGGGTCGTTGAAGTACACCACCTCTTCGTATTGATCGCCCAGTTCGGAAAATACGCTCATGCAGTAAGGCCGGGATCCCGGCGACGCCCGACTATAGCAAGCGGTTCGAGCACCCGTCTGCCGAGGTCAGCGGGCGGCTATCATGGCTGCAGTGATCGCCCACGCCTATCTGCGGATCTTCCAGCCTCTCGACGCGCTGTCCGAAGCCGAGCAGAGCAGGTGGGAGCGGTTCATCGTTGAGGGCGAACACGTTCGACCAAAACGACGCATCTACCGTCAGGGCTGGACCCAGGGGCGGCTCGGGGTGATCGTCGCGGACGAGGACCAGCCAGAGGTCCGCTTCATGGAGGGAGTTTGGTACGTGTGCCCGCCCCGGACTCGCATCCGAGTGCTCGCGAGCCTGCTCTCGCTGCGCGAAAGCGTCCCCCCGGAGGTGGCCGACGCACTGGTGCCCGAGGCGGAGGCTCGCCGGGCGGCCAGGGAACTCGCTCGCATCCGCCGGCGGAACCCCGGTGCGGTTCCCACCTTGCTACAGAGTGCGTGGCACATCCCCGTGCGCTGGTTCGTCCTCGTGGACGACCTGGAGCGGCGTCTCGTGGAGCGCCCGAACGGGCGCCACCGCCTCGTGTACTGGACCACCCTCCCCGAGGCCAAGCAGCGAGCGGAGCGAGCTCTGGAGATCCTTCGCGAAAACGAACTCGAGCTGGTCGCCGATCTGGTCGAGGACATGGTGGCCTGGCTGATGGTCTTCGATCCCCGGTCGGCCGTGGAGCTCGATTATGGGGACATCTCCGAGCTCCTCACCCTCTCCGAGCTGGAGGATGACCATTCCGCGCGAGAGCTTCAAGGCGCGTTGGACGCGCTTGCGGAGGGCGACGCCGATCGGGCCGGCGACCTCTATCAGCTCGTGGCGACCCGGTGGGCGGAAGCGAAGACCCGGGAATCACTCAACTAGGGCACTTGCGGGAGTGTCTTTAGTCTACGGAATTTGCTGCTTTTTTCCATGTACCCGACGAGTCGGACGCTGGACATTTCAGGCAAAGAAGTGCCATAATCGCCCGCGGAGGGCATGCACATGGCCACGGTGAGCACACAGAAGAGCGGCGAAAAGCTGCTCACACCGGCCGAGGTCGCAGCGCTGTTCCGCGTCGACCCAAAGACGGTCACGCGCTGGGCCAAGGCTGGAAAGCTGTCGTCGATCCGGACCTTGGGGGGTCACCGCAGGTACTGGGAGAACGAAGTCCGCGGTCTCCTCGAGAGGTCCGGCTCGGGTAGCTAGAAGCCGGGACGCCGGACTCGTCCGCGAGTCCGGCCTGTCGGCTTCGTGGCGAGGGACGGAATCGAACCGCCGACACCGCGGTTTTCAGCCGCGTGCTCTGCCAACTGAGCTACCTCGCCCACGGTCGTGGGAACCGCATCCGCCACCTTCGGACGGAAGCCGGGTTGTTCAGCGGGCCTGAAGGGATTTGAACCCTCGACCTCGACCTTGACAGGGTCGCGAGCACTCCAGACTGCTCCACAGGCCCCCGCTATTCAGTTCCGCCCTCTCGTGCCCCCAACGGGATTCGAACCCGTGCCGCCGCCTTGAAAGGGCGGTATCCTAGGCCGCTAGACGATGGGGGCAACGGGGCGCGCCGCGCCACCCGCCCCCAGCGGGGGCATCCCGAGTATAGCGCCCCCTCGGATCAGATTATCCGGGAACCCCTCGCTCCCGCTCACCCTCTAACCCTGATGACGATGCGGAGGAGAGGATGAAGCCAATCACCATTTTCTTCGTCGCGGCCGTACTCCTCGGATCCGGCTGCGCGAAGAGACAGGAGCCAGCAAGCGGGCCCGAAGAGGGACCGGATCCGGCGACAAGCCGGGTGGTCTCGATCTACGAGGCGGTGATTCGGCAGCTGGTCACTACCAGTGACAGCACGTTCGGCGCCAACCCGCAGTTTCCTGTGATCTTTCTTCTGGAGCGTGCAAGGAAGGGTGCCGCCAATCCTGAATTGACGGGGAGAGAGGGGACGCCGCTCTCAGCGGAGGTCAAACGCGGGCTCCTCGCCGCTCTCTCGGACCTCACTGTCAAGTTCGTCTCCGACGAGGACGCGGTGATCATCCCGGTCGAGGAAGGAGGCGGCGTCGAGCAAGAGGGCGTGGTGGTCACCGTCGGTCCAATCCCAGAAGGGGAGGAGCAGGTCGAGGTGGAGGCGAGCCTTTACGCGGGGCCGCTTGCCGCGACCTGGTTGACGTACGTGGTGAAGCGGTCGAGTCAGGGCTGGCGAGTTACCGGCACCACAGGCCCTGTAGCTATCTCCTGACACGCACTCAGCCGCGAAGGCCCGGCCAAAGCCGCTGCTTGACCGTCAACCAATACGATCCCTATGCTTTCGAACCGCTCAGGCGAAGTGCCTTTCGACAGCGGAAGGGGGGATGCCCGTGGACTGGTATCAGATCATCCTTCGCGTCGTTCACATCCTCGTGGGTGTCTTCTGGGTCGGCAGCGCGATCTTCCTCTTTCTCTACTTGCAGCCGTCGGTGAAGGAACTCGGGCCCACCGGTCAGCAATTCATGGGTCACCTCGTCGAGAAGAAGAAGCTTCCGGTGGTCATCCTCACATCGGCCGTTGTCACGATCTTCGCGGGCATCCTGCTTTATTGGCGAGACTCCAACGGGTTCGATCCGGACTGGATCACGTCGGCGACGGGCCTGGCATTTACGGTCGGCGGCGTGGCGGCGATCCTGGCGTTCGTCTTCGGCTTGATCCTCGTCAAGCCGGCCATGGATCGGATGGGCTCCATCGGAGAGGCCATCGCGATGGGCGGGGGTCCTCCCACCGAGGCTCAGATATCAGAGATGCAGCGGCTCGGATCGAGGCTCACGCTGATCGGCCAGATCAATCTGCTGTTGTTGATCGTGGCGGTGGTGGCCATGGCGGCCGCCCGGTTCCTGTAGCCTCGCACGACCTGGAGAGCTCGTCCGACAGTCCCGTCTCCTGCGCAGTACGATCGCCTCGTGGGCAGCCCATCCGACGATCCCCTCAGTCTCGGACGCGACGCTATGGAGCGGCACGCGTGGCGGGAAGCTTACGAGACCTTGTCGGAGGCCGATCGGGCGAATCTCTTGTCGGCAGACGGCCTCCGCATGTTGGCAGAGGCTGCGTGGTGGTCGGGCGAGCCCGACGTGGTCTTCGACGCCCTGGAGCGTGCCTACGGCGCGTATCTCAAAGAAGGGGATCGATCGGCGGCGGCCATGGCGGCATTCGAGTTGGCCAGGCAAAACGCGATGCGTCTGGCGAGGCCGGTGGCCGGCGGCTGGTTCGCACAGGCCGAACGACTCGCCGCTGAGGAGCCCGAATCGCCGGTGCACGGGTACCTGGCGTGGATGCGGGGGTTCATGGCAGCGATGCAGGGCGATCTGGATGCGGCCGCCAGGCACAACAATGAGGCTCTTGAGATCGCCACTCGAATCAATGATCGCAACGTGCAGACGATGAGCCTCTACGACAAAGGGTGGATCCTGTGCGCCCAGGGGAAGCCAACAGAAGGAATCGCCATGATGGATGAGGCCATGGTGGCGGTGGTTGGAGGGGAACTCGACCCCGTCCCTACCGGCTACATCTACTGCGGCATGATCGCGTCGTGCTCCCGTCTCGGCGAATACCGGCGAGCGGCGGAGTGGACGGAGGCCACCACTCGGTGGTGCGAGCGGAATTCGATCACGGGCTTCCCCGGGATCTGCCGGGTCCATCGGGCTCAGATCATGCGGCTTCGCGGTGCCTGGCCGACGGCTGAGGAGGAGGCCCGGCGGGCCTGCGACGAGCTCCCTCGGTTCAACTTCATGTACGGGCTCGGCTATGCCTTCTACGAGATCGGGGAGGTACGCCGTCGGATGGGCGACTTCACCGGGGCCGAGGAAGCGTACGGCCGCGCCCACGAGTACGGCGGCGATCCCGAGCCCGGACTTTCACTGATCAGGCTGGCCCAGGGGAGGCTCGAAGCCGCCGCTGCCGGGCTCCGGCGGGCGCTGGCCGACGAGTCCAAGGATCCACTCGCCAGAGTCCAAGCCCTGGCCGCGCAGGCCGAGATCGCGGTCGCCGCGGGGGATCTGGAGACGGCTGCTTCGGCGGCTGAGGAGCTCGAGTCGATCGCTCAGCTCTACGGAGCCGCTCTGCCCACGGTGGCGGCCGGTGTCCGCGGGATGGTGCGGCTGGCGCAGGGCGACGCCGTGGGCTCCATTCCGGATCTCCGCCGCGCGTTGCAGGGCTGGCAGGAGATCGAGGCACCTTACGAGGCTGCCGGAATGCGCGTGTTGCTCGCCCAGGCATACCGGGCCACCGGTGACGATGAGGCAGCGCTCATGGAGCTCCGGGCCGCCCGGTCCACGTTCGACCGGCTCGGGGCTCGTTGGGCCGTCGAGCGCACCGGCGCCAAGTTAGCGGAGTTCGTCTCCGCCGCCACGCCACCGGAGCGCGTCAGGCGCTCGTTCATGTTCACCGACATCGTGAAATCCACGGATCTCGTCGGCGTGATCGGAGATGAAGCCTGGGAGGATCTCCTCACATGGCACGACCAGACCCTGCGCTCGTTGTTTGCCGCGCACGAGGGTGAGGTTGTCCACCACACGGGCGACGGGTTCTTCGTCACCTTCGAAGATGTCAACGCTGCTCTTCGATGCGCCGTTGGCGTTCAGCGTGCCCTCGCAGAGCACCGACGGACACATGGATTCGCGCCGCTAGTTCGCATCGGCGTCCATGCGGGAGAGGCCACGCGCCGAGGGCAGGACTACGGCGGGGGAGAGGTGCACCGGGCGGCCCGGATCGCCGCGATGGCCGAGGGAGGGGAGATCCTGGCCAGTGAAGAGACGATGTCCGATGCAGATGGAGGATTCGCAATCGCAGATGGCCGCGAGGTCAGCCTGAAGGGCTTCTCCGAACCCATCCGAATAGCGAGAGTCGAGTGGCGCTGAAGCCTGCCGCTCAGAGGAGCGGAACGTCCCGGTTGATAGTCTCCCCCCGCCGGTCGACGTGGTGTCGTTCGGCTCGAGCGTGACCCTCGGGAATCGGCCGTCGTAGACCGCATGATGGAGCGGAATCTGCATCACGTTCCCGTGGTCGAGGACGGAGTTCTCGTGGGCGTGCTGGCCCGGCACGATCTCCTCGGGTTTCTGGCCCGCCGGTCCTGACGCGCACGCAACCCACGCGAAGCAAATGGACAGCCTGGGTACCGTCGATGGCGAGTACACCGCGCAGCGGGCGGCTCGTGTGGCTTCAGCCGACTCAGGGCCCAGGCCTCAGGGTTCCCGTATTTACGGATCTCATGCCTCACCCACTGCCGGCAAAGGATCGCTTCACCAAGTATTTGGTTAACTCGTTCGTCTCCGCAGACTATCCGCCAGCTTGAAGTGCCTTCCGTGCTAGCCAGCCTCCAATCCAGCCGTTCTCCCGGTAGGCGGCTCTCGACCAGCGCGGATTAGACTCCGACAGTCGACCCACAGCCCTCGTCGCACAGCATGGAGCCGAGAACATGAGCCGACCACCGGGTTCGATCCTCCTGCTCGACGGCGCCGTTCCTACCCTCGACGCCTACGTGGAGGGCGGCGGAGGTCGGGGTCTGGCCGCCGCGCTCGACCTCGCACCCGAAGACGTCATCGAAGAGGTCCGCCGCTCGGGGCTCCGGGGTCGGGGTGGGGCCGGATTCCCCACGGGGATCAAGTGGCGCACGGTCCGGGAGGATCCGTGTCCCACGAAGTACGTGGTGTGCAACGCGGCCGAGGGGGAGCCGGGAACGTTCAAGGATCGGTGGCTCCTGCGGATGAACCCTTACCAGGTCCTGGAGGGCCTCGCCATCGCCGCCCACGCCGTGGGGGCACAGGCGGCCTATCTCGGCATCAAGGCCGGCTTCGAACGAGAGGTTGGGCGCCTCGAGCAGGCCATGCATGAGATGGTCGATCGCCATCTGCTCGGCCGTATCCCGATCGAGCTGGTGCCGGGACCGGACGAATATCTCTTTGGGGAGGAGAAGGCACTCCTCGAGGTGATCGAAGGAAACCTCCCGCTTCCTCGGATCGTGCCTCCGTGGATGGAGGGGCTCTTTCGGAAGCCTGACTCGCCCAACCCCACCGCCGTCAACAACGCGGAGACACTGGCCAACGTGCCGCACATCATTCGTGAAGGCGCCGGTTGGTTCCGCTCCTTCGGTACGGAGGACTCCCCGGGGACCATGCTGTTCACGCTGACCGGCGACGTGCGCCACCCTGGCGTCTACGAACTCCCGCTGGGCCTATCCCTCCGGGAGCTGGTGTACGGCTTGGGCGGCGGTCCTCCCGAGGGCCGAGAGCTGAAGGCCGTGTTCCCCGGAGCCTCGAGCACCGTGATCTCCCCGGAGCAGCTCGACACGCCCCTCGGATTCGATCCGATGCGGGCCGTCGGGACCGCCCTCGGCTCGGGCGGCTTCGTCGTCTACGACGACTCCGCCTGCATCGTCCGGGCCACCCTTGCCTTCTCCCGCTTCCTCTACGTCGAATCCTGCGCGCAGTGTCCCGCGTGTAAGCACGGCACCGGCGCGATCACCGAGCTCCTCGAGCGGATCGACCGTGGCGATGGCTCCGACGACGACGTCGAAACCATCCTGGCCCGGGCGCTCACGGTGACGGACGCGCAGCGGTGCGCTCTTCCTACCGGCGAGACGCTGATCGCCCAGAGCGCCGTGCAGGTGTTCGGCCCCGAGTTCGCCGAGCACTTTGGCCGAGGATGTCCTCGTCCTCGCGACCTGCCCCTCCCCAAGATCCTGGACTTCGACGAAGAGACGGGCGTCTTCCTCTACGACGAGCGGTATCGGCTGAAACAGCCCGACTGGACCTACGCCGACGAATAGGGCAGCACGTGACGCAATTGGAGAAGGCTTTCGACGAAGTCGCCGAGATCATCCCTCGTCCGCTCGAGATCGCCGAGGCCCGAGCGCTCGAGGCTGCGGTCCGGCACTACGCACGACTCCTGGGCGTACCGGCGGGAGCCCGGGCGCATTTGCCAAGCACGATCGTCGGTCATAGCGTGCAGTCAGGCGTGATCTGAGCTGATCGGGGAGGACG
>DASQUW010000010.1:0-5308 GCA_035641075.1 Actinomycetota bacterium
GTTCCCGGCCACCCCCCGGAGCTGGTCATGCCCGGGCCCGCCGCTCATCCGGTCGCGGCCCCGCCCCCCGATGAGGAGGTCACCTCCGCCGCCCCTCTTCAGGACGTCCCGGCCCGCTCTTCCAACGAGGATGTCGCCGCCGCCGCGGCCGGCGAGGACATCGGCTCCTCCGCCGCCGACCAGGGTATCGCTCCTCGATCCTCCGACCAGGCGATCCCTGCCGCCGCCCCCGAACAGCCCGAGGAAGAGCTCGTGCTCCCCGCCGGTGTCCGCACCGCCCCGACCGCTGAGGACGTCGTCGCCCCCCAAGCCGAGAACCAGGGCGGCCATCCTAGTCATCGTGATGTTGGCGGCGGCGTCGTCATCGAGATCGACTCCGCTCGAGCCGACCACGATCCGGTCCGGGCCGCGCGTGCCGAAGATCCGGAGGAGGTCCGGTCCCCCTCCAAGGTCCACTTGGAACTCGATCTCCGACGACCCGGCGGGATCGGGGGTCGCCCCGGGCGCGAAGAGGCCGGACCGCTTATCTACGACGAACACATCGTCACGCCCGGTCCCGGTGACCACGATGGCGTCGGTGTTCTTCGTGGTCGCCTCTCCGCAGCGGTCTCCCTCGAACAGGATGGCTCCCTCATCAACGGACATTGTGTTGCGGAGCGACGTCTCCGGAGTGAATCCCGATACCGAGGCCGTGACCGTGGCGGTCGCGGCGTCGAACGAGCAGCTGGCCGCCGCGACCGCCGGGGGCGCCATGCCGAGGAGGCCCAAGAGCCCTATCAACGACACGACCCCGCGAGTCCAGCCGGCCCGATAAGTGCTTCGTCTCACTGGCATCGCTCTCTTCACTCCCTTCCGCCACCCGACGCGTTCCATCACTCGAAGAGCGGAAGGGAGGCGACCGCTGGTGCGGACGAACCGGTCGCTCGTGTGAGCTCTTGCTCCACCCGATGGACGGGGAGATCCGCAGGCGAGTTGTTCAACGTGGACACCTCAGTCACTCCTCTCTTCGAGTGGCAGGCGGCCGACCGAGATGACGGAGAGGCCCAGGTTCCGACACTTCTCCAGAACGCCGTGGAGAACCGGCTGGTCCGTCAGCGTTCCGGTGAGCACGGTCTCCCTGCCGTCGTTGCTGATCTCCATCCCCTCGAACCACTCCGACCATCGTTCGTCCAGCACACCATCCAGGCGAAGCTCGTACCGGGCCGGCCACAACGAACCGCTCACGGCCCATCCTCGATCCCCGCCGCCCCGTGCGGGTCGCGCCCCCCGGCCATCGCCGTCCGCATCGCTTGGTCCTCCCTTCGTCGTCTACTCAGCCTAGGAACCAGCCCCCGGGCTGGACATCACGCGAAGGTGGAATCGTGAGGTGGAATCCTGGGCGGCCGGGGATGGAGCCGCTTAGGAGATCAGGCCGAGATCCCGGGCCCGGGCGGTGGCCTCGGTGCGGCTGGTCGCCCCAAGCTTGTCGAAGATGTGACTGACATGCTTCTTCACCGTATCCAGGGTGACCACGAGCTCCTGGGCGATGTCCCGATTCCGCTTCCCCGAAGCAACAAGCCGGAGGACCTCGACCTCCCGGTCGGTCAGAGGCTCGATGAGCCTCGCGGGGACGCCCTTGTCCTTCGCTTCCCGCCCCACCGGGGATCTGAACGCCCCGGCCACCCGGGCCAGGAGGTCCTGGTCCGTCCGGGAGAGCGCCGGTACTTGCCCACGGCGCTGGGCGGTGAGAAGGCTTCGCACGAGGGCGGCCATGGGAGGCCCCTCGTCGGCGAAGACGCGGATGTAGCCCTCGGGGCGGGCCATGGAGAGGGCCTCGGCGAGGGTGTTGAGCGCGCCGTGATGGTCACCGGCAGCCTGCATGGCGATGGACCGCAGCGCTCCGATCCAGAGCAGGCTCTCGGTGCGGTGCTGGGACCTCGCGAGGTCGGCCAGGCGCTCCAGCAGGTGGAGGGCCCGAGCCGGCTCGGCCCGGGCCAAGAGCAGGCGAACCAACACCAGGTAGTCGCGTTCCCGAGAGTAGGTGAGCTCGTCCGCCTCGTCCAGGGCCCGTTCTTCCACCCATCCCTCGGCTTCCTGAACCCTTTCCTGAGCCAGCAGGAGCCGTGCCCGGTCGGCTTGAGCGGGGTTCCACAAGGCGACGAAGCCGTGGCCCGGACGTATCCTGCACGCTTCCTCCAGGGCCTCCCGGGCGGCGTCCGCCTCCCCCATCGCGTTACGGATCCACCCCAGGGTCACAAGCCCCACGGCTGGAAGGACGAACTGCACCGTATGGCGGCACAGCTCGATCCCTGCGGTGGCATGCTCAAGCGCATCCTCCAGCCGGTCGCGCTGGTACAACACCTGCGCGATCCCGATGTGCGCCTCACCTGCGTGAAACGGAAAAGCGACCGCCCCGGGTCGCGTAGCGCAGACCTGCTCGGTTGGTTCGCAGTGCGGCAGTCAGCTTGCCTCGCCCGGCCTGGACCTGGCCGAGCGCGTAGCAAGAGGAGATCAGGGGGTACGGATCGGGCGTTTCCCTCGCCTCGGCAAGCAGGCGCGCGAGCGCGGGCTCCGCCTTCTCCAGCCCCCCTGCCATCCAGTCGGCGCAGGCCAGCTGGAGTCGAGCCAAGAACCGCGGACCACGCTCCTCTTGGGCCAGGTTGGCCAGGGCCGAACGTGCCGACCGCGCCGAACCTTCGGTGTCGCCTCTCGCCGCAGCCAGGTCAGCGCGCAGCAGCGCGATCGCTGCTGGCACGTCGGCCACCATCCCGCCTACGCTGGGCAGCTCGACCTCCCCTGATGCCTCACCGTGCTCGAACGCCTGCTCGGCGTGCTTCACCAGCCGCTCGGCCGAATCCAGATGACCGATGTGCAGCTGCATCCAGCCCCGAGCCAGGCACAGCCTGGGCCGGAATCGCACCACGTCTTCGGGAAGCATCGAGAGCCAGCGGTCGAGGATCGCGCCCTCTCCCCGACGGAGGGTCTGGCCCAGGTGCTCCTCCACGAGGCGAGCTGCCCAGTCCCGATCCTCCGATTTCAAGGTGTGCCGGATCGCCTCGTCGATAAGCCCCTGCCGCTCGCACCAGGTCGCAGCTCGCTGATGAAGCTCGGCGATTTCTCCAGGGTGCGTCCGTTGGACCCGGGCGCGTAGGAGGTCGGCGAACAGGTCGTTGTAGCGGTACCATCGACGCTCCTCATCGAGGGGGATCAGGAACAGGTTTCGCCGCTCCAGATCCTCGAGCATGTCCTGGCCGCCCGATCCCTCGGTGACGGCATCGCACAGGGGCCCGCAGAGGCGCTCCAGGATGGACGTCTCCAGGAGAAACGTTCTGACCTCTTCCGGCTGGCGCTCCAGGACTTCCTCGCTCAGGTAGTCCAGGACGTATCGGTGCGTGCCGGTGAAGGCGTCAACGAAAGCCCCGGGGTCGGGCCGATCCCGCAGAGAGAGCGCGGCGAGCTGGAGACCCACGACCCATCCCTCCGTCCGGCTGGCCAGTGAGGCCATGGCCTCCTCGGATAGATCCAACCCCCACACCTCTCGAAGGAGAGCCGCGGACTCCTGCGCCGTGAATCGGAGGTCGGCTACGCGGAGCTCACTCAGCTGGCCCCGTGCGCGGAGGCGTGGCAGGGGCAGAGCGGGATCACTCCGGCTGGCGATCACGATGTGTATTCGGGGTGGCAGGTGGTCCAGCAAGAAGCTCAGACCATCGTGGATCGAGGCCGACTCCACCACGTGATAGTCGTCGAGGATCAGCACACGGTCCTCGGTGAGCGCCGCCAGCTCGTTGATCACGGCTGCCGCGATTCCCTCGCTGGATCCCGCGGCTCGCGGATCCAACGTCGAGAGGGTGCGCTCGCTCATCGGCGTTCCGGCCCGGTCTATCGCCGCCAGCACGTGGCGCCAGAAGCGAGAGGGGTCGTTGTCCAATGGATCGAGGGATAACCACGCTACCGGCGAGGCGGTGCGTTGCGCCCAGTCGGCGAGCAGAGTCGTCTTGCCGAACCCCGCAGGGGTGCACACCAGGGTTAGCTCGCGCGTGGCAGCTTCGCCGAGGGCGTTGACGAGGCGTGATCGTCTGAGCCTGTCTGGGCGCACACGGGGAATGGTGATCTTGGTCTCAACGATGTGCTCGCGCCCGAGCGCCGCCCCCGGTCCTGGTTCCGCCTGGAGGCGTCCAGCCATGGTCCCAATCTAGCCCTGGCCGGCCGACGCTGCTGGAACCCGCCGCTTCCGCTCCAAAGATTCCACCCGCGTGTTCCACCTTCGCGTGATTTCCAAGGCGGCGATCACCCCTAACGTGGCGGGCATGGAAACCGCCTGGAGAGAGAAGGAAGCGGAGACGCTTCCGGCCAGCAGGACGCAGCAACTCCCGAGAGGTCGACTCCGGCAGATGGAGCACCCAGAGCCGACGGAGTCTCTCGTGAGGCGGCGCGCGGCCGCCGACCTGGAGGCCTCCGGCCAGGTCCACACACGCACCTGCGCGAAGTGCGGGCGATGGGCCTGGTTCCGGATGGAGGAGGGCGGGTGGGCGCGGTGTTCCAAGTGCGGCCGGTACACGTGACCGCACCTCATCACAACCATCCGGAAGGGAGGAACCGACCGGGCGGTGGATGTCACGTCGCACCGCCGCCAGAGGAATGGCCCGGAGAGAGTGAGAAGGAGGGATCGCGATGGATCCAACGGTAGGCCTCGATGGCGTGAGTCGGCGGTTCGGGGCGATTACCGCGGTCGATGGTCTGTCCCTGGACATCGAACCAGGAGAGACCGTGGCCCTGATGGGTCCGAACGGAGCGGGCAAGACAACGACGGTGGAGATGCTCCTCGGCCTCCTGAGGCCGGACGCCGGCTCCGTTCGACTGTTCGGCGCGCCCCCGGCAGATGCCGTGGCCCAAGGCCGGGTCGGCGCGATGCTCCA
Source organism: Actinomycetota bacterium (assembly GCA_035641075.1). Classification (GTDB taxonomy): domain Bacteria; phylum Actinomycetota; class UBA4738; order UBA4738; family CALAEC01; genus DASQUW01. Next base: position 4,896 of record DASQUW010000010.1, read on the forward strand.
GGACGCGGGCCTGCCTCAGTGGGCCACCGTGGCTGAGCTCGTGGATCTGATCCGACGGATGTACCCGGACCCGCTCTCCCTGGAGGAGGCCCTCCGGGTCAGCGAGCTGGGACCTGTCGCTCGTCGGCGGACGGAGCGGCTGTCAGGAGGCCAGCGCCAGCGCCTCCGGCTGGCCATGGCGGTGGCGGGCAATCCCGAGCTCCTGGTCCTGGACGAGCCGACCGCTTCATTGGACGTTGAAGCCAGACGAGCGTTCTGGGAAAGGGCGCGAGCCTGGGTCTCCCAGGGCCGGGTGCTGCTGTTCGCCACCCACCGGCTGGAAGAGGCCGAGGCCGTCGCCGACCCGTGGCGGTGATCTCGCGGGGTCGCCTGGTCGCCGACGGGACTCCCGACCAGGTCAAGGCCCGAGCAAT
>DASQUW010000011.1:0-6321 GCA_035641075.1 Actinomycetota bacterium
CAGCTCGTGGTCGGTGGGACACGCACCACCTTGCGCGTGGTCGGGATCGTCCAGGAAAGGGGAGGAGGCGCCGCCGCGTACGCCACGGCCGAGGGGTTCGCCGCGGCGATCGGCCAGCCCCAGCGGGTGAACCAGCTGCGCTTCGCCACCCAGCGGCACGACGAACGGACCCGCCAGGCGGTGGCCGACGACGTCGAGGCGGCCCTCACCGACGCGGGGATCCAGGTGCAGTCCGCGGCATCGGTCAGCCGGGTCGAGGCCATCACCGCGGGTCACCTCGGTCCCATCGTCACCATCGTCCTGGCCATCGCCGTGGCCATGGGGGTGATCGGAGGTATCGGCCTGGCGTCGACGATGAGCGCCAACATCCTCGATCGGACTCGGGAGTTTGGGGTCATGCACGCTATCGGCGCACGCCCCAAGGCCGTGCGTCGCATCGTGGTCGCTGAAGGGATCTTCCTCGCCGTCACCAGCTTGCTGGTGGCGGTCATCCCGGCGCTCGGGCTCACCGCCATCCTGGGGGACGGGCTGGGCAACCTGTTCATGGACGCGCCGCTGCCCTTCCGGGTCTCCATGCTCGCCGTCGGCATCTGGCTGGTGCTCGCCGTCCTCGGCGGGGCGCTCGCCACCGACGCGGCAGCGACCCGGGCCTCCCGGATCACCGTCCGCGAAGCCCTCGCCTACCTATGAGCTTTCCACCGAGAGGTCCATGATGGATCGCAGGGGAAGCTTCGCGATCGTCCTTGGGGCGGCCGCAGCTGGCGCTGGGCCGTCGCTGCGGCCGTCGCCGTGATCCGGCATGTCCGTCGTTCCCACGGGGGGCACGCCGTGCCGGGTGGAACCATCATCGGCGATGCCGTGGCCTACGACGCGGTGAGCCACCGTTTCCTGCTCGGGTCATTCTTCAGGCGCATCGCCGAGGACGTCGCGGCCGTCGCCCCGGAGGGCGGACGAGTGCTCGAGGTGGGTTGCGGGCCTGGTCACCTGTCGATCCTGCTGGCTCGCCGGCACGGCCTCGACGTGACCGGTCTCGACCTCGATGAGGCCATGATCGAGCGCGCCCGAACCAACGCATACCGCCCGGGGCACGGGGGCTTCCGCCGACCCACGTTCCTCGTCGGCGACGTCGCCTCGCTGGGCTTCCCAGATGGGTCGTTCGACCTGGTCCTCAGCACGCTGTCGATGCACCACTGGGCCGATCCAGCTGCCGGTCTGGCTGAGATCGGCCGAGTCCTTCGTCCGAACGGCCGGGCGCTCATCTGGGATCTCCGGCCCGGGATCGTTCCCTTCCACAGAGCCGTGTCTGATCCGCTCCAGCACGTGCATGGCTCTCAACTTCGCATGGGGAGCGCGACGCCATGGCGTTGGCCCTGGAGGTTGAAGCTCACCCAGCGGATCGAGATGGTCCGCTCGGATGGCTCACCGCGGCATCCAGGAACACAGCTCGAGGAAATCCGCCGGCACACACCACGGGAGACCTGAGTACGAACCCCCTCTGGGCTCCCACTCCCCGCTCGATGTCTCCATCTTGCTTGTTCTTGCTTGTGGCTAATTTGTGGCTCACTCACATGATCTGACGTGATCTCGGAGCATGTCACGTGACTTGTAAGCAGCGAATATGCCTGGGCTGGCCTAGAAATGCAGGAACTCATAACCCAGAGGTCGCTGGTTCAAATCCAGCCCGCGCAACGAGCAAAACAGCAGGTAGAGGGTCTAGAGGCGGCTCCCGGACCCCGGGAGCCGCCCGTTTTTGTGTCTAATTTGTGTCTAATTTCCGCGGGCCGCAGGACTTCCGACGGTCTGGGGTCCGGGACGCGGCCGGGTCCGGATAGGTCCGGGACGCGGCCGGGTCCGGATAGGAGGGCTTCGGTGATGCGGTTCAGGGTGACCATCGGCCCGGGGGCCATGGCCTGCAGCAGGTCGTACAGCCCCAGGATCTGCCGCCCGTCGGTGTCCTCAACCCGGGCCGCCTCGTCATGCACGGCCGCGATGCCGGCCTGGAGCTGGTAGGGGCCGATCGGCCTAAAAAGTGGCCAGGGTCTCGGTGATCAGAGCGGTTCCCTCCGTTCGGGTTGTCGGGCACGCCTTCGGCCGGCCACCGGAGGGCGGCCGCCAGGAGAGCTTCCTGCACCGCGTCCTCGGAGATGTCGAAGTCGCTGTAGCGCCGGACGAGGGTGCCGAGGACCTGCGGTGCCAGTTCCCGCAGCAGGCCCTCGACGCCGGTCGCCGGGCTCACATCTCCATTCCCTTGAGGTGCATGGCCGGTCGCACCTCGATCTCGCCGACCCGGGGCCTCCGGCATCCTCTCGGCAACCTCGACTGCCCGGTCCATGCTCGTGCAGTCGAGGAGGTAGATGCCGGCCAGAAACTCCTGGCGTCGGTGAACGGGCCGTCGCTGGCGATCCTCTTGCCTTCGTGCACCGAGACCCGCTTGGCCAGGGACTGATCGGCGAGGGCCTCGGACACGATCAGCTCCCCGGAGGCGGCCAGTCCTTCGTCGAGGGCGGAATGGGCCCGAAAACAGGGCGGGTGTTCACCGGGCAAGCGTCTCACTCTCGTCCTGTCTCGCCGACTCGTACCACCCCACTCTCGTAAGCGACCACGACAGCCTGAGCGCGGTCCCTAAGGTTCAGCTTCGAGAACACGCGGTTCACATGCGTTTTGATCGTTCCCTCGCCCAGAACCAGCTCCTCCGCGATCTCCGCGTTCGACAGCCCCTGGCCGATCAGCCTCAGCACGTCGAGCTCGCGCGGCGTCAGGGACGAGAGCCGCGGGTCCTTCGGTGCGCCGGGAGGTGGACGGCTGACGAAGTCCTCGATCAGCCGGCGAGTGATCGAGGGCGCTAGCAACGATTCGCCCGCGTCGATGAGTCGGATGGCGCCGGTGAGCTGCTCGGGAGGAGAAGACTTCAGCAGGAATCCGCTCGCCCCCGCACGCATCGCATCGTAAACGTACTCGTCGCGGTCAAACGTGGTGAGCATGAGCACGCGGGGGCCGCGCTCACCGCCCTCGGCCAGGCGCTTCGTCGCCATGATGCCGTCCACATCCGGCATGCGAACGTCCATCAACACGACGTCGGCCGACAAGTCCTTCGCCAGCTCGGCGGCTTCCGCGCCCCCGCGCGCCTCGCCGACGACTTCCATGTCTGGCTGCGATTCGATGAGCATCCGGATGCCCGCCCGAACGAGGTCCTCGTCGTCTGCGATCAGAACGCGGATGGTCATGGCGAGGAATCACTCGGAAGCACCGCCCGCACCTCCCAACCCCCCGTCGGTGATGCTCCAGTCGAGATCGAACCACCGAAGACGGACACGCGCTCCCGCATCCCAATGAGACCATGACCGAGGCCCCGCGAAGCAGCTCTTGTCGGAACGCCGTTGTCATTGATCGTCACTTCCAGGGCGTCATCGAGGTAGGCGAGGGTCACCTCCACCCGGGTGGCGGTGGAATGCTTGAGCACATTCGTGAGCGCCTCCTGGATGATGCGGTAGGCTGATGCTTCAAGGCCCTGGGGGAGCCGACGAGGGGCTCCATCGACGACGACCTCCACGTCGAGCCTTGCCCCCCGCGTCCTGTCGGCAAGCAGGTGGACCTGGTCCAGGGTTGCCGGAGGCGTTCGGTCCGCGCCTGCCGCACCGTCCTCTCGCAGGATCACCAGCAGGCGATGCATCTCCTCGAGCGACCGTCGGCCGGTCTCTTCGATGTTCGCCAAGGCGGTACGGGCCGCCGCTGTGTCCTGCTCCAGGACCTGACGAGCCGCGCCCGCGTGCAACGTCATCAGGCTGAGTCCGTGCGCAACGATGTCGTGCAGCTCTCGCGCGATCCGTGCGCGCTCGTGCTGGACCGCCTCGCGAACGTCTTCCTCCCGCGCCGCCTGGAGGTGAGAGGCCTTCTGCTCCAGTTCGTCCGCGCGGCCCTCTCGGAGTCGCACGATCCGCCCCAAGAGCCAGGCACCCACGAAGATCGCGGCGTTGCCGATCTCGTCGGCCACACTGGTCCGCTCCGGGCTCACGACCGCGTAGGAGAGCACTCCGCACAGGAGGACGATCCCGCCCAAGATCGCTCGGTTCGTCACCCGGGCTGTGCCCGTGCTGTAGGTTACGACGAGCAGCGCGATGAACCCACCGACCACGGGAGCCTCCCCGTCGATCGTCTGGACGATCAGCCCCACGGACGCCACGATCGCCGCCACGAGCGGCGCTCGCCTCCGCCAGGCGACGGAGGACGTCATCATGGCGAAGGAAGCCGCCTGGACCGCCATCGAACCCTGGACTCGGCTCACCGCCTGGAGCTCGACCTGGGTGCCCACCGTTAGGACGGCTGCGAGCGTCACGTCGCGACTGAAAGCAGAGAGCGCGAACCATCTCCTGGCGAGCATGTCGAGCAGCCGGAACATGGATCAAGGGTAGAGAATCGAGATGGCGCGAGCATCTGCTTCCGGGAGGACCGCGTCTCCACCCACGGTTAGAGATGAGGGCCGGATATCTATGACCCGTGCGGGGACGATTCCCACCCGTGGGGTGAGGACGGCGCCCAGCTCCCTCCCTATCTTCTTGGTGGACCGACGACGGAAGGAGAGATCCATGAGCAGAGGCGTTTGGTTGGGGGTCGTCGTGTTGTTCTTCGGCCTCCTCACGCTCAGCATCGTCTGGAGCAGCACCGATCCGGGGATCAGGGGGACGCTCGCCGATATCGGCTTCTTCGGGTCCATCCTCGTCGGGATCTTCCTCATCGTCTCGGCGGCCCGCGCGATCGCCCGTCGCTATCGCCAGAGCTAGTCCGAGCACACCTATCTGAAAGGAACCGGGATGAATCGAGGGTTGATGGTCGCCGCCGCGCTAGCGATCGCGGCAACCACGTGCGGCAGGGCAACGGACGTCGAGGGCGGGAACGAGCGCCCACAGGAAACGACGGTCCAGGAGAACTCGATCCGCGCGACCATGCAGGACTACGCCTTCTCTGTAGAAGGGGAGGCCGGAGCGGGAGAGGTCCTAGTCGAGTTCACCAACCGAGGAGACGAGCTACACGACGCCATCATAGGACGCCTCGAGGAGGGGAAGACCCTCGAGGACGTCCAGCGCCTCCTCCAGGGCGGCCCGCAGGGTCCGCCGCCACCGTGGTTCGACGACGCGCCCATGGACATGGGCATCGTTGGCCCGGGCGAAACGAGCGGGATCGTGGTCGATGCAGAAGAAGGCACCTACGCGCTCCTCTGCTTCATGACCGATCCCCAGGGCGTTCCACATGCCGCCCAGGGGATGGTCCAGACGTTCGAGGTCGGACCAGCCGGCACCTCGACGGAGATCCAGCCAGACGAACAGATCGTGATGAGCGCCACCGGCGCCGAGGCCCCGCGGCTGTCGTCCGGCTCATCCATCCTCGAGGTCACGAACGAGGCCGCCCAGGCCGGTGAGGTCCTGGTGCTCCAGCTGGCCCAGGGACGGACCCTGGAGGACGTCGAGTCATGGTTCCGTCGCGGACAGAAGGGCCCGGTCCCAGCAACCTTCCACGGAGGGACGCATGCGATTGAGCCCGGGGCGTCGGCGAAGCTGACGTTCACCCTCGACCCTGGCCGGTACTCGATCGTCGCGAGCTTCGGGGAGGGCGAGGACATCCGCGACATCGCGACTGAGTTCACCATCTCTGCATAGCATCCCGACATCCCGGTGTTCCGGGGCGAGCCGCCCTTTCCCCGGACACTGTCCGTCTCGCCACCGCTGGCCGGGCCGTCGAGCTGCCGCTCTTCTGCTGCACCGTCGGATCCTATTTGCCGCCGAGCGTGATGCCACTATCGGAAGACCGAAAGGGAAGTGATGTCGGGACGACACCGGCCCGCTACGCCTCTCGGAAGGCGCGGTAGCAACGTGAAAGGCGGTCTTGCCTGCAGCACCCGCCGGGTCCAGCCGAGCGCGTGTGGGCCCCTGTGAGCAGCGGATATGCCTGACATGACCCCCGGCTGCTCTCATAACCCAGAGGTCGCAGGTTCAAATCCTGCCCGCGCAACGAGCGAAGTAGCAGGTCAGAAGTGATTTCGGCGGCTCCTCCGAGCGGGGAGCCGCCAAATTTTTGCCCAACTTTTGCCCAAGTGCCGGCGCGCGTTTCCCGCCTGGTTCCTCTACGCGGTCAGAGCGCGCTTCGCCCTGGTGACGCCCGGTTCCCTGCTCGTCATCCTCCTGCTCACAGCTCCGTCGGCGAACGCATATTTCCGGTAGGGAGAGGTGAAGCTGACGGCAATGAACAACGGCGTTCGGCGGCTATCCCTCAATTTCCCTCGTAGGCTCGGCGGAGCTCCGCGAGGTCGATCTTCTTCATCCCGAGCAT
>DASQUW010000012.1:0-5742 GCA_035641075.1 Actinomycetota bacterium
ATAGCCGGCCGCGGCCGGGATGACCACGAATGCGGACGTCCGGATGCCCCGGGCAAGGGTTTGGCGGAACCCGTCGAGGTCGCTCCGTCCCCAGAGTTCCGAGAGCGAGGGCAGGAGCGCCGTCATGATCGAGACGGCGAAGATGGCGTGGGGAAGTTGGAAGAAGATGAAGGCAGCCTGGTACGCCGTGTACCCGCCCTGAACGCCGCCGGCCAGAACGATCACGACCAGAAGACCGAGTTGGTTCACGATGACGTAGCCGGCGACCCAGCCGGAAAGCCGGACCAGCCGACGAACGGCCGGATGGCCGAGGTCGAACGTCCACCTCCATCGAAACCCGAGCCGGCGGAGCGTTGGCCACAGCGCGAACGTCATGGCCGCGACGCCGCCGGTCGTTCCCACCGCCAGCACCACCTTCTGAGCCGTGGTGATGGTTCCGGGGGATGGGACGTCCGGACCGGGGAGGAACGCGAACACGAGGAATGACGCGATCACCACGAGGTTGTTGAGGACGGGGGCGAACATCGGAACGGCGAAGCGGCGGTGGGCGTTGAGTGCGCCGGTCGCCACCGCCCCCAGGCCGTACAGGACGATCTGAGGCATGAAGAACCGAAGGAAGAATGCGGAGAGCTGCTGCGATGCCTCCCGCGCCGCCCCGGTGACCCTGAACGTGTACAGGCGCACGATCCAGGGTGCGGCCACGATCCCCACGAGCATCACCAGACCGAGGATGACGAACGTGACCGTCATAACGGCGCGAGTCACCCGCCAGGGATCCTCCTCATCGGGAGTCAGGAGCTGCTGGACGAAGACCGGGACGAACACGGAGGAGAGGACCCCACCGAGCACGAGTTCGTAGACGATGTTGGGGATGTTGTTGGCCACGTTGTAGGCGTCGGCGAGGCGCGTCTCCGCCACTCCGAGGGCGAATGCCATCGCTGCGATCCGGAGGAAGCCGGTGAGGCGAGAGAGAGCCGTGCCCGCCGACATCAGCGCCGCGCTCCTGGCCAATCCGTCCCTGCCGAGGCCCGGAGCGGGCGGGGATCCTGGCGGAAGGTCGGTCGAGGCTATGGCCTCCCCCGGAACACGAGCCTCCTCACCCACAGGAACAGGAGGAAAAGCGCTGCGGCGATGGTGATCAGGAGAGCTCTGGTGTTGAGCGCGGTGGATCTGACGACGATCCGCGACTCGGCGATGTGTGCGCCTCTGGGCGTTCGGAGCAGGATGCGAACAGGGAAGCGGCCGGTGGTCTGGGCCAGAACGGGGAACGAGAGCGCCTGGCGCGGACGGTCCAGCACCACCACGCGGGTATCGCCTTCCTGGAGGAATTCGAGACGAGGCGAGAGCAGGGTCACGCGGAGCCGGAGGCTGTAGCCGGTCGAGTTCGTCACGGTCACCGGGATCACCCCCCTGCGGGACGTGAGCGTCACCGAGGTCCCCGATGGTGGGCTGACCTTGTCGAACTCCCGATTCACGCCGCGACGCACAGCCCGGAGGAACGCCAGCCCCTCCCGCTCGTCGTCTGTGAAATCTGCGCCCTCCGACATCAGGAGGAGGGTCTTCAGTCGCTCCACCAGAGCTTGGGCCTGGCTCGTGGCGGACTCCAATTGCTCGATGGCTCCCCGGGCCCTGCGCAGCTCGGCGAGGAATGTGGGGGAAAGGTTCGCCACTCGAGATGGGGCCAGAACGCGAACGTCGAACGGTGGTGCCACGGTGGTCAGCGCAAGCCGGGAGGCCTTCACCGGTCGGAGCCAACTCGTGCGCGGCGACACATCGGGCGACGCTCTCCGCAATCTGAGGAACAGCGCACGCAGCAGCTCCGGGTTTGGGGCGTCGCCCTCACCGAACATGATGGCCGCGCCACGGTCGACGCCGGGCTGCTCGAAGTAGATCGCCGAGAGTGCCCCGATGACCTGTTGGGCCTGCAGCGCGGGGTCTCCGATGTCGGCCTGGAGCATGGACTGGATCCCCGGATCCGGGGTGATCGCGCGGAGGCTTAGCTGGGTTCCGGTGTCGACCATCGCTGTGGCCGGTGGGCTGAGGTTGAGGCCGGCAGGAGGCGGAAGCGTCTCGGCGTCGACGAGGAGCGTTTCGATGCCGAGACCGGCGAGGACACCGACCGACGCGTTCGACAGTGCAGAGCCGGGCGGTCGAAACAGCGTGGTGGAGACGGGGATCCCCAGCAGGCCGCCGGTGAGGTCACGGCCCCGCACGATCTGGCTCTCCAGGTCGCTGGCCAATCCCGCGGTGACCAGCGCGGGTACGGAGGGAGAGGCCAGGGGGAGCGGCACGACCTCGATGGCCGGGTTTCTGGCAAGGCCGCGGATGCGCTCGAGCATGATCCGGGCTCGCTCGGCCTCGGGGCTCCCGGCCGGCACGTCGCGGACGCCCGCCGGCTCGATCACCCGGTACCCGCGGGACATCCGGTCGAGTTGGTCCAGGGTGAGGGGAGCCACCACCAACGTGACCGGGATGGGGATCTGTTCGATCGTGGCAACGATGGTTTCGAGTCGGCCTCCCGGGCCGATGGACCGCTCCAACCGGTCGCCGGCCATGGCGCCTCCGGGGCGGACCGCAACCCGCTCGTCCAGAACGAACGTCAGAGAGAGATTGAGGGGCAGGACGGGCCTGTCGTTGATGTAGACGAGAACGGTCCGCAGCAACCCGAGCTCCACCCCTTCGGAGGCTAGTTGGATCTTCATGGGGTGGAGTGCGCTCTCCTTCAGGGCCAGCAGGTTCGGAGGGCGCCATTGGATGGCCAGCGTGCGGCTCGCCCCGGGATCCAGGGCCCCGTTCACCGGAAACGACCGGCCTTCCATGAGCGTCACCGGAGGCTCGGTCTCCAGACTCTGCTCGTATTCGGATCGAGAGCGAGCGGGGTTGTAGATCGAGAGCGTTATCTTCAGATTCGCGAGGGGTTGGGAGCCGGGGTTAGTGGCCTCCACCGAAAGGCGGACACCCTGTCTCGGGGTGGCGAAGGTGGTCTGGTCCACGAGCGTGAGCCGGACCGGAAGCGGTTCCGGTTCCTGGGCTCGTCCCGGGAGGAGGGGGGCCACCAGCGAGAGGGCAAGAGCCACCCCGGCGCGTCTCACGGCCGGGTCATTGTAGTGCGGCGGCCTTTCGAATGATCTCGCGTTCCGAGGTGAACGCCACGCTGCCGGCGGCCGTGGCGAGGGGGAACCAGTCCACGTCCTCCATCTCCATGTCCCTGAAGGCGGCATCGCCCCCAGTTGCCTCCATCAGGAAGAAGTGAACGGTCTTGTTGATGCGAGTGCCCTCCCACACGAACCAGTACGAGACGTTTCCCAGCGAGGCCACGATGGCGCCCTCGAACCCCGTCTCTTCCCTCACCTCCCGGATCGCCGCCTCCTCGAACGACTCCCCCTTCTCCACCAGCCCCTTGGGCAGGCCCCAGACGACCTCCCCCCTGCGGGTCCGCCGGGCGGCCAGGAGAACCTCGGCGCCCTTCGGACCCGGACGGAGAAGGACTCCTCCCGCCGACACCTGACGAACGGTCTTCAACCGGAGATTCGGGCCACCGTGGCGTGGGTTGCCCGGGCCAGGTCGTCCGGCCGGATCTTCAGGACCGATGTGGCCTCTCCTCCCGGGAAGTACAGGACCTCCTGGATGGAGAGGCCGCGATCCATGACCACCGTCGTGCCCTCGGGCAGTCCGGCGGGAGGCGTCGCCTCCGGAAGGAACCCCGTGAGGTCGGACGCGCGTTCGGGCTGGATCTCGGTGAGCTCATTCACGCCGGCCGCTCCGGCCACGCGAGAGGGGTTCGCCTCGCGTGAAGCGGGGATGAGGGCGGCGACCGGCCCCTTCTCACCGTCGAACAGCACGACCCGGCCGACCTGCTTCGGCGGAAGCCCCAGGACCGCGGCGACTCGTTTCGGGGACCGAACCCGGCCCTTCAGGGGCACGAGCTCGTGCGGAGCCTCCCGTTCGACCAGGTAGTTGTGGACGTCGACGCTCGTTCGCATGCCGGGAGAAGTATCACAGACCCTTCTGGCGGGCCCACTCCTCGAGGAGCCGGTAGGCCTCTTCCTCGTCGATGGGACCGCGGTCCATCCGGAGCTCCAGCAGATACTCGCGGGCCTCCCCCACGAGCGGTCCCGGGGGAATCCCCAGGCGCTTCATGATCTGGTTCCCGTCGAGCGGAGGACGGATGGCGGCGAGATTCTCCTCCTCGGCCAGGCGAGCGATCCGTTCCTCCAGCTCGTCCTGGAGCCGGGCGAACTCCCTCGCCCTGGCCGGGTTCGCGGTGGTGCAGTCGGCTCTGGTGAGAAGGTTGAGGCGATCGAGGAGCGGACCGGCGTCCCGAACGTACCGGCGGAGCCCGCCGTCGGTCCAGCTCGAGTAGGAGTGGAACCGGAGGTGCATCTCGACAAGGGCCCGGACGTTCTGGACGACGCGTTCCGGATACCGAAGCGCCCGAAGCCGCTCCTCGGCCATCCGCGCCCCGACCACCTCGTGGTGGTGGAACTGCACCCCGTTCTCGGTGATCTCCCGAGTCTTCGGCTTCCCCACGTCGTGCAGGAGCGCGGCCAGGCGCAGCACCAGGTCTGGCGGGACCCGGGCGACGACGGCCAGGGTGTGCTGGAGCACGTCCTTGTGGCGGTGAACGGGATCCTGCTCCAGCCGGAGCGCCGGCAGCTCGGGCAAGAACACATCGGCCAGCCCGGTCTCCACGACCAGCGCAAGCGCCGCTTCGACCTGCTCACCCAGGAGCAACTTAGAGAACTCCTCCTGGATCCTCTCGGGCGACACGATGCCGAGACGCTCCTTCATCCCCCGGATCGCCTCGACGACGTCTCGCTCGGGGACAACCTCCAGCGTCGAGACGAACCGGGCCGCCCGGAGCATCCGAAGCGGATCGTCGGTGAAGGAGATCTCCGGCTCCAGTGGCGTGCGGAGGACCTTGTGGCCGAGATCGTAGAGGCCCCGAAACGGGTCGATGAACTCCTTGTCGGGAAGGCGGAGCGCCATGGCATTGATCGTGAAGTCCCGACGAGACAGGTCGGTCTCGATCTCCTTGGCGAAAGCCACGTGCGGATGGCGCGAATCCTCCCGGTACACCTCCTCCCGAAAGGTCGTAATCTCGAGCTGGTGCTCGCCCTTCCGGGCCCCGACAGTGCCGAACCGGATGCCGGTGAGGTATCGATGGTCGGCCCACCCCTGAAGGATCCGGACCACGGCGTTCGGGCGGGCGTCGGTGGCGAAGTCGAGATCCTTTGCGGGGATCCCTCTCACGGCGTCGCGAACCGACCCTCCCACGAGATAGAGCTCGTGTCCGGCTTTCTCGAAGCGCGCTCCAAGCTCCTCGGCGATGGGAGGGAGTTCGAAGAACTTGGCGACGGTGGGGTCAGTCACCGGGGCAAGGATACCCTAGGGACATGTTCCGTTCGGCGGTCCGGACGCTCGGCTACGTGTGGGCTCTTCCGAACACGTTGTTGGGTCTGCTGCTCGGGCTCCTGTCGTTCCAGCGCCCGCGGTTCCACCGAGGGGTCGTCGTGTTCGACCGGGCTCGCCGAGGGTTCCTGTGGGCGTTCGGGCGAACCCGGTGGCGGGCGATCACGCTGGGGCACGTGGTCCTGGCCACCCGCCCGTTGGAGGGACCCCTTCTGCACCATGAGCTGGCGCACGTCCGCCAGCATGCGCGATTGGGCCCCCTGTTCCTGCCCTCCTACCTCGCGCTCCACGTGTTCACCGGGTACGGGAAAAACCCCTTCGAGACGGCGG
>DASQUW010000013.1:0-5538 GCA_035641075.1 Actinomycetota bacterium
GGGTTGTCGGGATCCGTGGCGTTGAAGACGAGGGGTAGCGGTCCATCAGCCACCTGGAACTCGCCGTCTACAACGTCGATCGTGACCCCGTCTGGGGTGCCGTCGACACCGACGAGCGTGCAGTCGTCGTTGCCGTCGATCATTCCGTCGCCCTCGGTGCCGTCATTCTCTACTGTCAGCCAGGCGTTGCAGTCGAGCCCGCCGTCGATGATGTGGGTGTCGCCGAAGAACGCGTTCGAGTCGTCGCGGCCGGTGACCACTCCGTCACCGTTGAGGTCGGCTTTTCCGGCGACGATGGTCGGCGAGAAGCCGCCCGTGTACGGAGCAGCTAAGGCGGAACCCGCTAGAAGTACCTGTCCGCACAGGAGGAAGAAGGTGAAGACGCTTGTCAGGGCCACCGATCGGCCAGCCCTCTCACCCGTGGCAATCACACCCATAACAGTCCTCCCATCGAAGCTCGCATCGTGAAGGATGCGAAGGAACTCAATTCATCGGGCAGCATGGAGTCTCCTATCCCCTCGGTCTGTGAGCCGGAGGTCGCAGAAGCGGACAAATAACCTATCCAGGCTCGACTCAACTGACTGACCTTCGGTAGCCAGAAAATCGTGCCAGAACCGTAACATCGCCCATTCTCCGAATCAACGACAAGCTCTCGCGGGTGGGTTCTGGCCCCCCGCGCCTAGACAAGGCCCGAGCGCGGCCCGCGGTACTCACGTAGCTTCGAGAACCCTCCCTGACGCGTTGTGACCAGACGGAATGACCCGAACGGTCTATGAACACAGCTCATATGACCGCCGATACATCGTCCGACGCTGTAGGACGGTCGGTCACGGAAGGAAAGGAGCTGGAGATGAGGGCACGAATTATGGTCGTCGGGATCGTAGCTGGAGCCACGGTGTGGGCGTTCGCGCCGCAGATGGCGCTCGCTTCCGACCCGACGGATCTGCCCATCGTGGGTGGCTCGCTCGGCATCACTGCCGAGCCCACGGCCCCCAACTTCGCCCAGATCACGCTGAACGGGGTCGCGCAGACTGCCCAAGTTTCCCTCTCGGTATTCGAGGTCAACGACGCCCGGGGGTCCGGGGCCGGCTGGCACGTGACGGCTCAGGCATCTCGGTTCGCCGAGCACAACGGCACGATCTACGTCCCCCTGGGGAAACAGCTTCCCCTGAACTCGCTCACCATGTCAGCCCCGACCGTGGCGCAGGACGGAACGACATCAGCCAACCCGTCCATCACCGGCGGAGCTCCCTACACGATCGACTCAGGCTCCGCCGTCACGATCGCGAGCGCCGCGGTCGACGCGGGCATGGGCAAGTATGACTTCAGCGCCACCAATCTCACCGTGAGCGTGCCCTCGAGCGCGTACGCGCGCACGTACAGGAGCGACCTCACTGTCAGCGTGGTCTCGGGCCCGTAAGAACCCAGGCGCGGGGGAGCGGCCACTGGGCCGCTCCCCCGTTCCAGCCGCGATGCGCTCTACGGTGACCCGGATACGACGAGCTCTCACCCTCGGCGGGGTGCTCCTCGCCGCGGCGGCACAGCCCGGCCTGGCGGGAGCTCAGGAAGAGCCCCGATTCCTCGTGGCCCCCGGACGCGGCGCGGAGACGGCTCCTGGAGGGGGGTATTTCCTGCTCCACGCTGAGCCAGGTCACACGGTCGAGCAGTCGATCGGGCTACGCAACGACTCGGAGGAGCCCATCGAACTGCGCCTGGTTCCCGTGGACGCCACGACGGGACCGCTCGGAGGTGTCTCCTACGGACTCGAGCAAGAGGACCGCCACGCCGTGGGGACCTGGATCCAGCTCGAGCGTGACAAGTTGATTCTCGCCCCGGGCGCCTCGAAAACGATTCCCTTCTCCGTCTCGATCCCCGCCAGCGCCGCCCCCGGCGAGCACGTCGGAGGAATCTCCGTTTACGTTCCGAAGGAAGAGGAAGGACAAGGACCGACTGAGACTGGCGCGGCCGTATTGGTCAGGTCGAGGAGGATCGTCGCCGTCCAGGTGCAGCTTCCAGGCGGAAACCCCGCTCACATGGTCATTCGCGGCGTGGAGGCCGCGGCACGCCCCGACGGGCTCTACCTGGAACTGCTGCTTGCAAACGACGGCGGCGGGCTGACCAAGGGCACAGGCTTGGTGGAGCTGCCCGATGACGGCCTTCGCCGGGAGTTTTCGATCGACACGTTCCTCCCGCGAACTGCCATACGGTACCCCGTGAAGTGGACCACTGAGCCTCGAAGCGGGACCTTCGCCGGTCGCGTCGATATCGAGTACGGCGGGAGACACGCGACATGGGAGGGGAACTTCTCCGTAGGGGAGCACGTCCGCGAAGAGCTGGCGGACCGACAGGTCCACCCCGGAAGCAGACGGCCCTCGCCGCTCATCGTGGGGATTCTCATCGGCATGGCCATGGCTGCCGTCGGTTTCCTGAGCCTCGCGCTTCTGCGACGCCGGAGCCGCGCGAGGCCTGCCTAGACCTTGTGGCGTGGTCCCTACGGGATTTGGACCCGTGTCTCCACCTTGAGAGGGTGGTGTCCTAGGCCGCTAGACGAAGGGACCGGCACTGCGCTGGGTCGCCTGGATTCGAACCAGGACTAGCTGATCCAGAGTCAGCCGGGCTACCGTTACCCCACGACCCACCGGCTCCCCTTTGTAGCACATCCCGTCCGCGCTTCACCGACGTAGACTGACCTCGTCATGAACAAGCGAGGCCTGGTCTCGGAGGTTGCCAAGCGGACGCGCATGCCCAAGGCCTCCGTCGCCAGAGTCGTGGACGCCGCGATCGCCTCGATCAGGGACACTGTGTCCAAGGGCCAGCGCGTCTCGCTCTCGGGGTTCGGGACATTCGAGCGCCGCAGGCGAGCTCCCCGGATCGGCCGCAATCCTCACACCGGCGAGGCCGTGAAGATCCCCGCGACCAACACGGCCATGTTCCGGCCGGGCGGGGACTTCAGGGAAGCGGTCCTTGGCAGGGGCGCTCGGAAGCGGGTGGCGAGGGCCAAGAGAAGCCGAAAGCTCGCCCGGCGGCGTTAACTCTCAGTCGAACGTCACGATCCGAAGCGTCCGGGCCATCTTCTTCCCGCCTTCCTCGGCCACGTCGAACTTCACCCGTTGACCGATCCGCAGGATCCGGATACTCGCTCCCTCCACGGACGTCGCATCGATGTGGACCTCCGATTCGTCGTCCATGAACAGCGTGCCCGTCCGCGATCGGGGGTCGTATTCCTTGATCGTTCCCTGGGGCACCGGGGCTCCTACTCCGCGCGAAGGCTCAGTCTGTCCGGGAGGCCCATCTCGAGGCAAGCGGCCTTGGTGCGGCTCCTTCCCGGCCAGGCCAGGAGCTGAGGGACGTCCTCGGGCCGGTCCAGGTCGAACCCGAGCTCGGGTCCGCGGATCACCGTGAAGGGGATCCCTCGGAGCTCGGCGGCATCCTGGTGCCGGCGAAAAGAGTTGCTCCCAAAGAGCGGCGGGATGATCCCCGGCGGGCGCCGAAGCAGAACGTTGGTCCCGGCATCGGAGGAGGCCGGAGCAGCCACGACCGGACCCAGCGTGCGAAAGACCCGAGCCAACGCTTCCCCGGTGAGGAGCGGAAGGTCGCCGAGCACGACAGCCAGGGCGTCGGCGTTGGCCGCTTCCATCCCCACCTGCCGGATGGCGCCCACCAGGCTCGGCTCCTCTTCGGCCACCGGACGGGCCCGCCGGCGGGCCGAGACCTCCAGCACCGCCTCGTCCGGCGAGATCACCCACGTCTGCCATCCCTGAAGGCTCAGGCAGGCATCGAGCACGTCCTCAAGCATGGCCAGCGTCAGCGCGGCTCGCTCCAGAGGCGTGAGGGCGGCGGACAGACGCCCCTTGGCTCGCTCAAGGGACTTTACGGGGACCGCGACGACTCGCATTGGGGGAGTAATCGTAGACCCACGAGGGCCGGGATACACGCGTCTGGGCCCTCCGAGTCAACCGGTACAATGGCGAACCGCCCTTCTCGGAGAGCGCATGAGACGAATCGAACCCTGGATGCGCCTTGCGGAGACGTTGGTGCTCCCGCCGATCGCGCTGTGGTTCCGGTGGCGGTTCGAGGGTCTCCGGAACATCCCCCCGGAGGGCCCCGCCCTCATCGCCGGAAATCACATCTCGTTGTTCGATCCGCTCGCACACGGGTACTTCCTGGAGAAGGCCGGACGACGCCCTCGGTTCCTGGCGAAGACCGAGTTGTACAAGAATCCGATCCTCCGAAAGGTGCTCACGGGCGCGAGGCAGATCCCGGTCCGCCGCGGCTCCGGAGACCGCGCCCCCGTCGAGGCGGCCCTCACGGCTCTGAAGGAGGGAGAGGTGGTGGTGGTCTATCCGGAATCCACCACGACCAGAAACGCCGACTTCTCGCCGATGCATGGGAAGACCGGGGTGGCTCGCCTGGCACTCGCATCCGGTGTCCCTGTTATCCCGCTGGCCGTCTGGGGTTCGCAGCACGTGTGGCAGCGCTCCGGAGCCAGGAGCTTCAAGTTCCGCCATCCGATCTGGGTGAAGGCGGGTCCCCCGCTCGACTTCTCCGTCCACGAGGAAGAGCCGGATCACCCCGAGGTCCTTCGAACGGTCACCGATCACGTGATGGGGGAGCTGTCCGTACTGGTCGACGACCTCAGGGCCCGGTATCCAAAAGGGCCGCCGTGATCGACTCCGGCCCGGCGATGAAGATCGAGGAGCCGACGTTCGAGGATGTCCTGGCTGCGCGCCGTCTCATCGAGAAGCACCTTCCCCGAACGCCGTTCTACGAGTCGATGTCGCTCGGCCGGATGCTCGGCCTGACTCTGTTCGTCAAGTACGAGAACCATCAACCGGTCGGCGCGTTCAAGGTTCGAGGAACCGTGAACAAGATCCTGAACCTCACGGCGGAGGAGCGGGCACGCGGGGTGGTCACCGCGTCGATGGGCAACCACGGCCAGGGAGTTTGCTACGGGGCGCGGCTCATCGATGTGCAGGCAACGGTGGTGATGCCCGAGAAGGCAAACCCCGACAAGGTCGAGGCGATGCGGAACCTCGGGGCGGAAGTGGTGTTTCACGGCGATGACTTCGAGGAGGCCGTCGAGCGGGCGACGGAACTGGAGCACGACAAGGGGTACGTGTACTTCCATGCCGCCAACGACCCGTGGATCGTGGCCGGACACGGCACCATCGGCCTGGAGATACTGGAGGACGTCCCGGATCTGGACGTGCTGGTCGTGCCGGTGGGCGCCGGCGGGCTCATATCAGGAGTGGCCCTGGCGGCGAAGACGATGAACCCCGTCATCGAGATCATCGGAGTGCAGGCGAAGAACTGCGCGCCGTTCTACCGATCGCGCCGGGAAGGTCGCCTGGTGGAAGCGGAGTCGGCGCGAACGTTCGCGGAGGGGCTTGCGTCCCGGACTCCAACCCCCTTGCCGTTCCGGATGATCGACCGCCTGGTGGACGACCTGGTGGTTGCGTCGGAGGAGGAGCTGCGCAGGGCCATCGTCCTGTTGTTGGAGAAGACCCATAACCTCGCGGAGGGCGCGGGCGCGGCGGG
>DASQUW010000014.1:0-17159 GCA_035641075.1 Actinomycetota bacterium
CATTCGTGGGCATCCTCCTTGTGGCGCTATGGCATCGCGCTCAAGCACGGCAATCAATCGGTACCACGGAATAGCGCCGCCCACAGCCCCACCAGTGCCGGAGCTGCGGCACCTCCCAGCCACAACACCGCGAACCCTCCGGTGGCCAGGGCGAGGGCCCGGGCCCGGACCATCCTCCCCTGATACGGACGTTCCCCGGAAAGATCGCCCACCGAAACGGCGGCCGGGATGCGCAGCCACAGGACCGAGAACAGAGCGGCCCCGAGGACCACCCACTGCCATGGCGTGGGAACCACCGGGTGAGCCTCGAGCGTCCCCCGAACCGCAGCGAGACTCACGGCCAGCACCGCCGCAGCAAGGGCGCTGAGTATCTGTCGTGTGCGAGAGGGCGACTCCGCGTCCCATGCCAGCGCGGCCGCGAGTGCGACCCCTGCGAGGAACCCTCCCATGGAGCGAGCGGTGTAGGCCGCCAGGGCCGGGAGCCATATCAGGTCCACCTTGGTCGGTGGAAGACCCGGACTGCGGGCGACCAACCGAACGGCGAACAGAAGCGCGGTCACTGCCCCAAGGTTGGTGGGGCCGGTGAGGAAGATCAGGAAGCCCGCGATCCCAGCGGCCACGGCTGAGGCGGGCTGGTCGGGGTCAAGCTCGCGGGCCAGGGCCCACGAGAGGAGCACGCTGAATCCGGCCTCCCAGGCCGCGTGAGGCGGCGAGCTCCGGGGAGTCTCCTCGCACGGCCCGGAAGGCCGCGAAGCCTACGAGGGCGAGGATCGAAGCGGCGAAGACGAAACGGTTCGATGCCAGACGGAGGTCGAACCAGCGAACGGCCGTGGTGAACCGCCGACGGCTCACGGCGCGGCTTGAGGTCTAACTGGGCGTGACAGCGTCTTCTAGCCCACAGCCTCGGCGGCGCGGTACCCCACGCCGCGCACCGTTTCGATCAGGTGCTCGTGCTCGGGCCCCAGCTTCGCCCGGAGGCGGCGCACGTGGACGTCCACCGTGCGGGTCCCACCGTAGAAGTCGTAGCCCCACACTTCACGGAGCAGCCTGGCTCGGGTGAACACCCGCCCCGGATTCTGGGCCAGGAAACGGATCAGCTCGAACTCCTTGTAGGTGAGGTCCAGAGGTCTTCCGTCGGCGATGACCTGGTAGGTCTCGACGTTGATGGTCACGGGCCCGAACCGAATGACCCCCTGGCCCGCGTCTCCCCGGCGGGCGCGAATCATCTCCAGACGGAGCCGCAGCTCCGCCTCGGCCGCGTTCGGATACACGAACTCGTCCGCCACCTCCTGCCACGGGTAGCGCCCTGCCGTCTCGGGGAACAGAACCACCAGCACCGGGACCGCTGACCCCGCGGCTCTCAAGGTCGAGAGGACGCCGAACGTCCGTTCAGGATCCGTCGTTGCGTCGGCGAGGACGAATTCCGGGTCAAGATCGGGGAGCCGGGCGAGGGCGTCGACCGAGAGGGACTCGGTCTTCACGTCGGCGCCGAGCATCATCGCGGCAGGAAGAACCTGGTCCGGGGGAGGGTCGCTCAGGAACACGATGCGCCGCAACGGACCGAGCGTAACAGACAGTGGCTTCCGCCGACGCCTCGGATAGGCTACGAACTCGTGCTTTCCACGCGGCTTCTCTCCAAGAGGTATCGCCTCCCCGCTGTGTCTTTCCGCGCCACCGCTGAGGACGGGAGACCTCACGCGGTGGCCCGGCGGAGCGTTCAATCGGCTGTGGGAGTTCCACCGTTTCAGGATTTCCTCGACGCGCATCGCGAGGACGTCTATCGGTTCCTGGTGGCGCTGGTCGGTCGAGACGAGGCCGACGACTGTTTCCAGGAGACGTTCCTGTCCGCGCTCCGGGCGTACCCGCGGCTGAGGGGGGATTCGGACCTCCGCGCGTGGGTCCTGACGATCGCCCATCGAAAGTCGATGGATGCCCATCGATCCCGGCGACGGCGACCGAGACCGGTGCACGTCCTTCCGGAGGTCTCGGTGGACCCGGTCGCTCCCCCGGAGCCCGCACTCTGGGAGGCGGTCAGAGATCTTCCGAGAGGGCAGCGTGCCGCGGTCACGCTGAGGTTCGTGGCGGACCTTCCATTTCGCGAGGTCGGGCGGATCCTGAGGTGTTCGGAGCCGGCGGCCCGACAGCGGGTTCGAGAAGGGTTGAACAAGCTGAGGGAGGTGTGGTCGGGATGAAAGACATGGGCAAGGCGCTCCGCGAAACCGCACGGCGCTCGTTTCGAGAGGAGTCTGCCCGAGCGTCCGCGAGGCTGACCGCCCAGGCGGATCGGGAGTCTCTGGTGGACGTGGCATACGCCTTGGTCGATTCGCCGTTCGGTCAGCTCACGGCAGCGACAACCCCCAGGGGTCTGGTGCGGCTCGCCTATCCGGGGGAGGAGGGAGTCCTCGATGAGCTGTCCGTGCGGATCTCACCGAGGGTTCTCGAGGTACCGGCAAGGGTTGACGAGATCCGACGGCAGCTCGAGGAGTACTTCGAGGGGCGCCTTCGCCGTTTCCGTTTCGGCGTCGACTGGGCGCTCGTCGGTCCGTTCGGGCGGAAGATCCTGGCGGTCACGGCGACGATCCCCTACGGCACCGTCACGAGCTACGGAGATGTGGCCGCACGGACCGGGAATCCAAGGGCCAGCCGGGCGGCCGGAAACGCGCTCGGATCAAACCCGATCCCCATCATCGTCCCGTGCCATCGCGTGGTTCGGAGTGGCGGAGCCCTCGGTGGCTATACCGGCGGGCTTGAACGGAAGCGCTTCCTGCTTCAGCTCGAGGGGTTTCTCAAGTGACCGCGCTTCCCAGCACCGGGAGAGCCTGGATCAGCGCTTCGACAGATCCACGACCCGTTCCTCCTCCGAGGGCTCGTGGATGCCGCATTCCACCTTCCCCGTTCCAGCCCACCGGCCGGCGCGCTCGTCCTCACCCGGGAACACGATCCGGGTGCAAGGCGCACAGCTTATGGAGGCGTAACCCAGGTCGTACAGCGGGTGATGGGGAAGGTTGTGCTCGTCGAGATACTGCCAGACGTCACGACGCGTCCAGGTGGCGATCGGATTGAACTTCACCAGCGTCTTTCCCGGCTCGAGCTCGTACTGCTCGACGAGCGGCGCGTTCGCCCGTGTGGGGGCGGAGTCCCGCCGCAGTCCGGTGAGCCACCCGTCGAGCCTACGAAGCGCTCGATTGAGAGGCTCGACCTTGTTCAGTCTGGTACAGCGATCGGGATCCCACTCGTACATCCGAGGGCCGAAGGCCTCAGCTTGGCTCTCCACGGTGTACTCACCGACGAGATCGATCACATTCAATCCGAGAAGCTCGGTGAGCTGCTCCTTGAAGGCCAGCGTTTCGGCGAAGTGGAACCCGGTTTCGAGAAACAGGATGGGCACGGATGGCTTGATCTTCACGGCGAGATCCATCACCACCGTGTCCTCAGCCTGGAATGACGAGGCGATCGCCACCCGCTCCAGTCCCGAGTCCTTCAGGACCCACCGGATGACTTCCCGCGGATGATCGGCCTCGAACCGCCGATTCATCTCCGCCACGATACCTTCGGTCAGGAGCAACTCCACGGCTTTCCTTCCGGTGAGATTGGACCGGGAGTATATCCCGTTTCCCGCTGTCCATAGCCGCGCATTCACGCGCTATGCTCGGGTTCTTGCTCCAACGCGGGAGACGCACGTGACGGAAACGATTCCCCCGCACGGGGGGGCGCTCGCAGATCTGGTTCTCGCATCGGGGCGGCTCGATGCGGCGCTCGGTGAAGCGGAGCACTATCCGAAGCACGCCCTGGGGCCCCGGGAGGCCGCCGACCTGGAGATGCTGGCGGTGGGGGCCATGTCTCCCCTCACCGGCTTCATGCTCGAGAAGGACTACCGATCGGTGCTCGAGGAGATGCGGCTCGCCTCGGGCCTTGTGTGGACCATGCCCGTCACGCTTTCGCTCACCGATGACGACGTCAAACGCATCGGCGGAGCGGATGCGGTCACGCTCACGCTCGGTGACGAGCCCGTGGCACTTCTCGAGGTCGAGCAAGTGTACCGGCGCGACCGAGAGGAGGAGGCCAACTCGGTGTTTCAGACAAGCGACTCAGCCCACCCCGGCGTGCGGGCGTTGGAGCAAGCAGGAGACTGGCTCGTCGGCGGGACGCTGAAGGTTCTTCGGCTCCCTCGGCACGATACGTTCATCGAGCATCGGATGACCCCGGCGGAGACGCGAAAGGCCTTCGGGGAACGGGGATGGCGCCGCGTGGTTGGCTTCCAGACCCGCAACCCGGTTCACCGGGCCCACGAGTACCTTCAGAAGTGCGCGCTGGAGGTCGTTGACGGCCTTCTCCTCCACCCACTCGTTGGGGAAACGAAGGAGGACGATGTTCCTGCCGGCGTGCGGATGCGCTGCTACCGAGTGCTCCTGGACGAGTACTACCCGGCGGAGCGGGTGCTTCTCGCCGTGTTTCCCGCGGCGATGCGCTACGCAGGGCCGAAGGAGGCCATCTTCCACGCGATCGTGAGGAAGAACTACGGGTGCACGCACTTCATCGTGGGGCGAGATCACGCGGGCGTCGGTGACTACTACGGATCGTTCGATGCCCATCGGATCTTCGAGCGATTCGACCCGGACGAGCTGGGCATCACTCCACTCTTCTTCGATCACGCGTTCTGGTGCTACCGCTGTGAAGGCATGGCCACCGCAAAGATCTGCCCTCATGGCGAGGACGATCGCCTGACCCTCTCCGGCACGAAGGTCCGGGAGATGCTTCGAGCCGGTGAGCGCCCGCCGATCGAATTCAGCCGTCCGGAGGTCGCCGACATCCTGATCGAGGCGATGTCGCGGCGCTGACCGACGAGATTCTTCTCACCAGTGCACGGTTGCTGCGTCAGCGAAGCCTTGGCCGACGCATGCCCAGCACGGAACGGCGTCGAGAGGACGCGGCGACCGGCTGAAGCTGCAAGCCAAGCTCTGCGGCGGTTGGCCGATCGGAGGGGTCCTTCTGCAGACAGCGGAGCACGGTCTCCGCGATCTCTGGCGGCGTATCGGGCGGGAGTGGTTCTGGCTCCTGGGCCAGCTGGGGGAAGCGTGCATCGTTTCCCTCGAAACCGGTGCCATCCGGGAGAAAGGGCCGGCGGCCGGTTATCGCCTCGTGCAGGGTGGCCCCGAGACCCCACACATCGGCGGCCGGGCCGATGGTCCCTCGTGCGCCCGGTTCGCATTGCTCGGGCGCCATGTACGGTCCCGTGCCGATGGGTGTGGTGATGCGGGCGGCCTCTGCCAGGGGGCAGGCCAGACTCAGGTCGATCAACACTGGAGGAGCCCCCATGATGATGTTCCCCGGCTTGACGTCGAGGTGGACCATCTCCTCGGTGTTCATGTAGTGGAGCGCTGAACACAGATTCAGGGCGAGGGGAAGGATCTGCTCCACAGGAAGAGGGCCGTACCTTCGCAACAGTGACCGCAGCGTTGGCCCTTCCGTGTGCTCCAGCACCAGGTGGGGGCGTGGACCCTCGAGCACCGCGTCGAACGATCGGACCACGACCGGATGGGAGAGCCGCGCCAGCGTCTCTGCCTCCTGTCCGATCCGCTTGGTGGCGGCGACATCACCGACGCGATCCGGGCGGATCAGCTTGGCCACGACGATGAAGAACCTCCGATCGTCCCAGGCAAGGTAGGTCTCGAAGAGGGTTCCTCCGCCGAGTCGACCGAGCGCCACGCGCCCGGGAGCGATCTCGTCGCCTTCTTCGAATCCCCAGCTGGCCTTGTTGCTCACTCCGCGTCGGGCCCGGGCCCCAGGCCCAGCCGCCGGTGGGTTGCGCCCATGCACATGTTCATGACCGCGGTCAGCCCGCCCTCGCGTGCGATGCTCGCCGCCTCCTCGGACTCGATGCCCAGCTGCAGCCACAACACCTTGGCGCCGATCGACACGGCGTCCCGGGCGATCCCCGTCGTCTCCTCCGAGGGGCGGAACACGTCCACCACGTCCACGGGCACGTCCACCTCCGTGAGAGATGCGTAGGCTCGTTCCCCGAGAATCTCGCCGCCCCGAGGGTTGACCGGGACGATCCGGTACCCCTGGCGCTGCAGGTACCGAGGGATGCTGTTGGCGGCCTTCGATTCGTCGTTGGAGGCTCCGACCACCGCGATGGTCTTCGTCTCTGCGTAGATCCTTCGAATCTCGTCCTCTGGTGGGTTGGACATGACTGATCTCCTAGGTGAGGAAGCTCTGAAGGACGCCGGTCAGCTGGTTCTTGTGCTCGGCGGTTCGGAAGTCCAGCATCGGCTCCGAACTCAACAGGTGCTCGTCCACCCGCTCCCCGCGGCGAACGTAGACGGCAGGATGTGTATCTCCCTCGTCGTCCGTTTCCATCGCGATCGCCACGGCGTCCGGCCCTGAGGAATCCACGAAGTGAGCCAGGGGAAGGATGCCCTCGTCGAGGATCCCCGCGCCGCGGTCGAAGCTCACCACGCGCGCCAGGTACGACGGCTGGTTGTACAACTCCGGCCCCTCCGTGGCCTCGTTGAGAAGAAACGGCACGACCTCGTCCGGACGGAGACGGGGCTTTTCGAGGCTCAGCCCGAACCGTTCGCCCGCGAGGTGATTCGCCAGCACCCCGGCGTTGTATCGGAATCCGTGCACCGCGGCGGAGTTTCCGGTCTTTCCGTACTTCTTGAGGCCGATCGAACCCTGGCTGACCGAACCGGCGAAGTAGATGCCCGGAAGCGACGCGCTCTCCCAGAACGGCGTCTGGGCCGGGAGGCGGCCCTGATAGAAGGTGGCAACGCCAAGTTCCGGGAGGTCGAGAAGGGGCGTGGAGAAGCCCGTCGCAGCAATGACCTCCTCAGCGTCGAGGACGATGTCACCGGGGCGCGTCGTGCCGCTGGCGAAGACACGGTAGCCGGCGTTGTTTCGCTCGACGTGATCGATGGCCGCGTCGAGCACGAACGTCCCGCCGGCGAGGATGTAATCCTCGTACGGCTGCAGGTACCGGGCCCGCGCTCCGGCGAGCGAGTGAGTGACCACGGAGATGCGGGCCGGCCGGGGGGAGACGAGGAGGATCTGACGAGCCCGTGGAAGCAGGCCGTCGGCGATCTCGAACCCCGAGTTCCGTTTCCCGATGATGACGATCCGCTTGTTCGCGTACTCCTCGGGGGGGCGAGTCTCCACGTAATGAGGAACGTTGTCCATGCCCGGGGTATCCGGTTTCCACGGCTTGGTCATGCCCATGGCGAAGACAACGGCTCGGCATCGGTATTCCCCGTCCGTGGTCGTGACCACGAAGCCCGCATCGTCCTTTCGAGTGGCCTCCCAACGGCAGCCGTGGCGAACCTGCAGCCCGGTGCGCTCGACGAAGAGCGCGATCCCCCGTTCCATCTCCGCTCGTGAGGGGAAGTACGAGGTCCCATCCATGAGCGCAGGGAGCAGCGCGCGGTGCTCGGGTTCCTCCCCGATGAGGCTGTTCCAGTCGTATCGCTCATACGCCCGGGTGCCTCGCTCGACCGGAGCGTACGGCTTGGTCCAGGAGATCAGCCGCTGAAAGAAGGGGAATCGTCGGAACATGCCTGCGGGAGCGTCGTCGGCGGAGAGGAGAGCGTGTCGCACGCCTCTCCGATGCAGGAAGTAGCTGGTCTGGAGGCCGCCGGGACCGCTGCCCACGACCACGACGGGATAGTCGCCCGGTGGGAACGGGCGGTCCGCTAACTGCGCCACTGGAGCGTGTTGCGCAGACGGCGGGCTTCTGCCTGCAGCATCCGAAACATCACCCGCGGTGTGGTCGTGAGGAACTCCTGGACCTCCGAGCCGGACAGGACGAGGCATCGCAGAGGACGAAGCGCCACGACGTCGGCTGTGGGAGCCTCCCCGAGCAGGACCGAGATCTCCCCGAAGAAATCTCCCCGACCGAGCTGGGCCCTGTCCTCGCCGTCGATACGAACCGCGGCCTCTCCGTCCATGATCACGTAGAAGTTGGAACCGGCGAATCCCTGGCGGACGATTCGCTGCTCCTGGGCGAACCACTCCTCCTCGAACGCGTGGGCCACGGACTCCAGCTCGGGTCGGGACAGGTCCGCGAAAAGTGCGAGCCCGGCAAGGAGGTCGACGATATCGTCGCCGTTCGCCATCGGGGCAGAAGCTTACCGGTTGATGTGTCGAAGGACGATCCGACCAGGGCCCCAAGGCCAGTCGGCCATGCGTCGGACTCGGAGGCTGCTCTGGAATCCTTCGTCCTATTTGACCGAAACGCCAGGAGCTTGAAGGGCGATCGGGCGGGTGGTAGGGTTCGGGCGAACTTTGCCCGGCCACCGCTCGGTTCGCCCGGGGGGCCCGCGAGGGGGAGAACGTCGGTTGACCGCACGCAAAGCACATAGAAAGCTCGTACCCATCGCTGCGACGCTTCTCGTTGCCGGACTCTTCGGTGGCTCTGCGCGGGCACAGAGCACCGAGGAGGAGCTGGCTGCGGCGAAGAAGGCCCTGGCGGCGGCGGAGAGGAAGGCCACCCTGGCCACCGCGGTCTACGAGAGAGCTCTCGGCCGCTACATCCTCACCGAGGAGAAGATCAAACGAACCCGCTCGGAGATCGCCCGGGCCAGCGCTCGGGTGGACCGACTGCAGACGAGGCTCGCGGCCAGGGCCCGTGAGGCGTACGTTCTCGGTGGCTCGAACACCCTGGAGTTGCTGCTCGAAGCGGACTCCTTCTCCGAGTTCTCGGACCGCATGGTCTTCCTGAACCAGATCGCTCAGGATGACGTGGACCTTGTTGTGGGGGTCGGTGTTCTCTCCGAACAGCTCCGGAGGCGCCGGGTGGACCTGAGACAACTCTCACGACGCCAGGCAGGAACCGTCGAGGTTCTCGAGGAAAAGAGGCAGGAGATCTACACGGTCCTGGATGAGGCGCGGGCTCTTCGGGAGAAGCTGCAGAAGAAGCTGGCAACCGAGCTGGCGGTCCAGAACATCATCCGCGCCAGCGGCTCCACGGCCATCATTCCCGGCGCCGTGCTCGAGGCATGCCCCGTGCCCGGCTCATCGTTCGTGGACAGCTGGGGGGCGCCTCGGTCAGGTGGCCGCCGACACGAGGGCGTCGACATGATGGCCGGGTACGGGACGCCCGTGTACGCCGCCCAGAGCGGTACGGTGGCGCACTCCTCCAGCGGCCTCGGTGGTCTCACGGCTTACGTCTACGGGGACGGCGGGGACACGACCATGTACATGCACCTTCAGGGATACAGCGTGCCGGCAGGGACCCATGTCTCTGCGGGCACCCTGATTGCCTCGGTCGGCGACTCGGGCAATGCCGCCGGCTCTCCGCACCTGCACTTCGAGTACCATCCCGGCGGTGGCGCGGCGGTGAACCCCTTCCCGTACGCGCTGGCCGTCTGCTGACCAGCCCGATTCATTCTCCCGTCTCGGCCTCTGACGGGCCATAATCGTCCCGCGCGAGGCCAATCGGTGGCTGGGCGGATCCTGCGGATGGAGGTGAATGAGGTGACCGAGGTTCCAGAGGTCCCCATGCTCGGGGGGAAGCGGCGGATCGACCGCGTGCTCGACCCTGACTTCATCCAGGGTCTCGACGCCCTGGAGATGGAGGAGCTGCGGCGCCGCCGAGACCTGTGCCGGGCCGAACGCGAGTACCTCTCCCTGGTCCGGCGATTGCTCCAGGGGCGGCGCGACATCCTCCAGGCCGAGCTCGAGCGGCGAAAGACCGGGGATCGGGCCGGAAGCATCGTGGATCAGCTTGCGGCGACCCTGGCCGACGCCGCTCTCGGTCCCTCACGAGGAGAGGCTCCCGTGGTCACCATCCCGGACGAGGAGCTGACCCTGGCCCGGCGGAGAATCGAGCGACTGCTCTCCGACGCCCGCCTCTCGGATCTCGAGGGGATGTCCGATGCGGAGCTCGAGGCCTCCGTGACTCAGATCGATGAGGAAGAACGGGGCGTCTCGGAAGCGCGGAGCAGAGTGTTCGCCGTGCACGACGCCCTCCAGGAGCAATTGAAGGGCCGGTGGCGCGAGAAGGTCCGCCGGATGGAGAGCTGACCGGACGCGTCCAGCGTTTCGTCGATCAGTAGGCTACCCACGTGCCCAGCCCGGTTCCGCTCGTCAGGGTGATCCGTTCCGGGGTCGAGGAGGCGGTTCACCTCGGTTCGATCGCCGTTGCCGATGAGGACGGAGGCGTGGTCGCTTCGGCCGGGGATCCGGGCCGCGTCGCCTTCGCCCGATCCTCCATGAAGCCCCTGCAGGCCGCCGTCTCGCTGGACCTCGCCGGTGACGAGCTGAGCGACGCAGAAGTGGCCGTGATGTGCGGTTCTCACAACGGCGAACCGGTGCACATAAGCACGGTGCAGAAGGTTCTCGATCGGGCCGGACTGGGATTTTCTGCGCTCCGGTGCCCGCCGGCGCTCCCGCTCGATCCGGAGACCGCCAGAACCGTTCCCGAGGCTCGCCGCGAACTCCACAACTGCTCCGGGAAACACGCGGGCATGCTGCTCGCTTGCGCCCGGAGGGGATTCGATCTCGGCTCGTACCCCGAGCCGTCTCATCCGGTCCAGCAGGAGGTCGTCCGCGCGGCGGGCCTGGCGTCGGGGACAACGCCCGTGGCGGTCGGGATCGACGGATGTGGGATCCCCGTCCACGCGTTTCCGCTCCTCGGACTGGCCACGATGTATGCGCGGCTGGCCCGTCCCGCACGACTGGGCTCCCTCGCCGCGGGAGCGGAGAGCGCCGTCCGGGGCATGGTCGCGGAGCCCTACCTGGTCGCGGGGCGGGACCGCATCTGCACCCTCGTCATGGAGGCAGTTTCGGGGGTCGTGGTGAAGGTGGGCGCGGAGGGACTTCTTTGCGCGGCCCTACTCGAAAGGGGCCTGGGGGTCGCCGTGAAGGTCGAAGACGGTTCAGGGAGGGCCTGGGGCCCATCACTGGTCAGAGCGCTCAGACTGCTCGGCGCACTCGGCCGGGAAGAGTCGACTTCGCTCGAAGGGTTGGCTCAGCTCCCTGTTCTGGGAGGTGGGCGTGGGGTCGGGGAGATCCGGGCGGACTTCGACCTCGTCTTTGCCTAGGGGGCTGGACCGCTCTCTCGACCAACGAAACTCGGTTCCTGCCATACCATGGCTGGCGTGAACCTCGGACCCGAATCGACCCGCCTTCGCGTGGCGATGATCAGCCTCCACACGTCGCCCCTCGACCAGCCCGGGATCGGCGATTCCGGCGGGATGAACGTGTACGTCCGGTCGGTGGCCGAGCGCCTGGCGCGCGGGGGGGTTGCCGTCGATGTGTTCACTCGGTGCCAGGGCCGGGCCGTCCCCGAAGTCCAGGCGATCGGGGAGCTGCAGCGAGTCATCCAGGTACCGGCGGGTCCGTGCGCCCCCGTTCCGAAGGACGAGTTGGCCGAGCTTCTCCCGCAGTTCGCCCAGGCCCTGCTGGCTCGACAGGAGCTCGAGCGGATCCGCTATGACATCGTTCACGCTCACTACTGGCTCTCGGGGTCCGCGGCGGCGGTGACGAAGGCCAGATGGGGTGTGCCGCTGGTAGCCTCGTTCCACACCCTGGGCAGGGTCAAGGATCGGGTGCTCCAGAACGATTCCAGGGAACCGCCAGGCCGCCTTCAGGCTGAGGAATCCATCATGGTGCAGGCCGATCGAATCCTCGCACCCACTCCCACGGAGTCGTTCCATCTCGTCGATCTGTACGGGGCCGACCCGGAGCGGATCCGGCTGGTGCCACCGGGTGTGGACCTCGAACGCTTCCGCCCCGGGGATGCGGGAGCGGCCAAGAAGACGCTCGGTCTCGAGGGCAAGCGCGTTGCGCTGTTCGTGGGGAGGCTCCAGCTGTTGAAAGGGCCGGACGTGGCGATCCGGGCCGTAGCCGATGCGATCCGACGCGATCCGGGATCGACTGCGGATCTCGTCCTGGTGCTTGTGGGGGGCCCGAGCGGAGGTGGGGATCGTACCCTCGAGGTGGCCCGACTCATGGAGCTCGCTTCGGAGGAGAGGATCGCGGACCGGGTCCGGTTCGTCCCTCCGATGCCGCACGAGGAGCTGCCCCGGGCGTACCGGGCCGCCGACGTCTTGCTGGCGCCGTCCCGGTCCGAGTCGTTCGGTCTTGCCGCCCTGGAGGCGCAGGCCTGCGGCACTCCGGTCATCGCCGCTTCTGTGGGCGGCCTCCCCCACGTGGTCGCGGACGGGGAGAGCGGCCTGCTGGTGCCCGGGCACGATCCGGCCGCGTACGCGGACAGGATCCTGGCGATCGTGAACGATCCTCTTCTGGCCGGGAGGCTGTCGAGGGGAGCTCTCGCTCATGCCTCCTCCTACTCCTGGGACATCACCACCGAGCGGATGCGCTCCGTCTACGCCGAGCTCTCGCCGGCAGGTGAGCGCGCAGCTCAGGTGACCGGCGCGCTCGCGCCCTGACTCCAAGCCCAAGTAAGGTGTGGACCATGGGGGATCTGGCCGGACTCATCGATGCCTACCTCCGGCACGAGGCGGAGGAAGATCGACTGACGCTTCTGGGGGCGGCCGACGGAGTCTGGGACGTGATGCTGCCGTCCTACTGGAAGGAATCGGTGACGGTAAGCGTCCGGCTCGGTGACTGGAACCTCCAGGCCGAGACGTTCTTCATGCGGGCACCTGAAGAGAACCGAGCCGACACGTACCACCTCCTGCTCCAGCGCAACGTGCGGAGCGGCCCCTGGCGCTTCTGTGCGAATGAAGAAGGAGACGTGCTTCTCTCCGCGGTCATCCCCACAGGCGCCGTGACCGAAGAGGAGCTCGACCGGCTGTTCGGAACGTTGATCGTGTTGACCGATGACACCTACGTCCCCTACATGAAGCTCGCCTACCAGCACGGATTGGAGGAGCAAGTGCGCAGGGGCGGACCCGGCGTGGACCAGCCGCCGCCCTGGGCGAAACCCCCGGCATCGGAGTGACAAACAATTTTTTGTCCCCGCCTACCAGCAGCGACACGTGACGACCAGCAGTTTTGTCAGCTTGACGCCTCGAGCCCCCGCAGTTAGATTTCGCTCGCTCCGAGCAGCCGAGCGGCTGGGTAAGAGCCCCGAGTGGGGCCCCCTGGGAAAGCCGTAAGGCCAACTGGGTGCAACCTGGTCGTACGGTTGGGAAGGCCAACTAGCTGTGCGGTCGGGGTAACTCGGGAGGCCCCAAAGCCCAACGAAAGGGGCTACCGAAGGGAGCCACCCGGCCCGCAGGTTGCTCGGAGCACTAGGTCCGAGGGGCTGAAGGTGGTCGAAGCGACCGGCGGGCTTCGTCTCGCAGGACGCGGCGACGAGCCAGAGGTCCCTCGGGCCTCTTCCTTTGGCCAGGGCCTGATCCCACCCATCGATATACTTCGGGTGAAATGCCGGGGCGAGTGCTGATCACCGTCGATACGCAGGAGGGATTCACCCGGAAGGGGAACCTTGCCAGCGACACCTGTACCGCGGCGCTCCCCCGGATCAGCAAGATCGTGGAGGA
The DNA here is from genome assembly GCA_035641075.1 of Actinomycetota bacterium. Classification (GTDB taxonomy): domain Bacteria; phylum Actinomycetota; class UBA4738; order UBA4738; family CALAEC01; genus DASQUW01. The sequence continues at coordinate 13,449 of DASQUW010000014.1, forward strand.
AGAGCAGTCCGCCGGGACACCCGTGATCTTCACCAAGGACAGTCACCGGGAAGGGGATCCGGAGTTCGAGATGTTCCCTCCACATTGCATCGTCGGGACCGACGAGCATGACCTGGTGGAGGAGCTTCGGGCATTCGAGCCCGAGGCGGCCGCCGTGGTGCAGAAGACGAGATATTCGGCGTTCCACGGGACGAGGCTCGACGAGATCCTCCGCGATCTCGGACCCGACGAGGTTCACGTCATCGGGCTGTGCACCGACATCTGCGTGCTGCACACAACCGCCGACCTTCGAAACCGGGACTACCGGGTCCTCGTGCACCGAAATGGGGTGGAGACCTTCAACACGCCGGGGCACGACAACGAGGCCGTCAATCGATGGGCGCTCACGCACATCGAGAACATCCTCGGGGCCAGGGTGGTCTGAGGGATGGCAGGTCCGCTGTTCCGGGCCCCCATCCTGTGGGCCACGGGACTCCCCTTCGTGCGGCGGCTGGCACAGGAAGGCGGACTGGTTCGGCGCGTGGCCCTCCGCTTCGTGGCCGGGGAGACGCTGGGGGATGGGATCCGGGTGGCCAGAACTCTGAATGCCCGCGGCATCGCAGCCATGCTGGATCACCTGGGAGAGAACGTGGCATCTCCCGAGCAGGCGTCGGCGGCCGCGGACGCGTACGTCCTCGCGCTCAAACGGATCCAGGAAGAGCGTCTTTCCGACGCCAACATCTCGATCAAGCTCACCCAGCTGGGTCTCGACGTATCCGGGGCCACGTGTCTGGAGAACGCGGCGCGCGTCCTCGAGGTGGCTGGATCGACACTGGTGATGATCGACATGGAGGCGTCTGCATACACGGAGCGCACCCTGAGCTCGTATCGGGCTCTTCGAAAGCGGTACTCCAACGTGGGCGTGTGCGTCCAGGCGTACCTGCATCGCTCGGCGGGCGACGTCCGGGAGCTGGCTCGAGAGGGGGCAACGGTTCGGGTGTGCAAGGGCGCCTATCTGGAGCCTCCGTCGGTGGCGTTCCCCAAACGCTCCGATGTGGATCGAAACTTCGCCCGCCTGTCAGCGACGCTCCTTTCGGCGGGTTCCCCCGTTCACCTCGCCACGCACGACCCTCGCCTCATCGAAGGCGCTCGCCGCTTCGTGGAACAGCGTGGAATCCCCAGGGAACGGTTCGAGTTCCACATGCTCTACGGGATCCGGCGGGATCTGCAGGAACGGCTCGCCGCTGAGGGGTACCGCGTTCGGACGTACATCCCGTACGGCGACAAGTGGTATCCGTATCTGACCCGGCGTCTCGCGGAGCGACCAGCGAACGTGTGGTTCTTCGTGACCAACCTACTGAGGAGGAGCGGATGAGCGATCGGCGAGTCGCCTTCCTCGGCGGCGGGAAGATGGGAGAGGCGCTGATCGCCGGATTGATCCGCTCGGGCGGAAGGAGCAAGGACGAGATCATCGTGACGTGCCGCCGAGAGGAACGGGCGGCGGAGCTTGCCGAGCGGCATGGGGTCAGCACCACGCTCTCGAACGAGGAGGCCGCGCGGTGGACTCCAACGATGGTGATCACCGTGAAGCCCCAGGACATGGAGGCATTGGTCGCTCAGGTACGGGACGCGATCGGGACGGACCATCTGGTGATCAGCTTCGCTGCCGGCATCCGATGCGAGTTCATCGAGAACCTTCTTCCTCCCGGCGTCCCGGTCGTGCGGGTGATGTCGAACGTGCCCGTGCTGGTGGACGAGGCGCTCTCGGTGATCAGCTCCGGCGCGCATGCAGAGGACAAGCATCTGGCTGTGGCCGAGGAGCTCCTCAGCTCCGTGGGGAAGGTCATCCGGCTTCCGGAGAAGCATCAGGACGCGGTGACCGCCACATCGGGCTCGGGCCCGGCGTACTTCGCCCTGCTGGCCGAGGCCATGATCGACGGCTGCATCTTGTTGGGGATATCGCGCGACGCGGCCACCGAACTGATCGTTCAGACCATGTTGGGCACGGCCAAGATGCTCCGGGACACGGGGATGCACCCGGTGGAGGTTCGGGAGATGGTGACGTCTCCCGGAGGGACAACGATCGCCGCGATCCGGGAGCTGGAGCAGGCCGGGGTTCGGGCGGCGTTCCTCAACGCCATCGATGCAGCGAGGAAACGCAGCGCCGAGCTGGCGAAGGGCAAAGAGGCGGAGGAGGTCTGAGTGGGTCGAGGTGACCGTCGGAAGGTGCGCTGGGCGCACGACCGAGAGCGGAAGAAGAAGGAACGGGAGGCTCGAATGGTCGCCGAGCTGACCAAATCCCGTAAGGGGACCAAGACCAAGAAGAGATAGCGAACCAGGAGGTCCGGGATGTTCCCACTGTCGCGAGGGCGGGTCACGAAGCAGGCACACGTCGGGCTGCCCGAGGGGACCTACGAGGAGGAACACGGGCGGGAGGCCTTCGAGGGACGAGCCTCGCACCTGTACCGAACGCACCCGCCCACGTCATGGGTGAGAATCGACGGCGACCTCCAGCCTCGGGCCTACGATCTGAACGGGTTGAAGCCACCGGATCTCACCGACCCGGCCGGCGACTGGCTGCGCATCCTGTGGAACGAGGACGTGGCCATCTATGTCTCTCGCCTCGCCGAGCCCGGTTCGAATTTCATCCGGGACGCGGACGGTGATCTCTGCTACTTCGTCCACCAGGGGGAGGGCACCCTGGAGACGGACTATGGGCCCCTCTCGTTCCGGCGTGGTGACTACTTGATCGTGCCGAAGGGAACGACGCACCGAATGATTCCCTCGACCGACGACAACTTCTTCTACATGATCGAGGGGCGAGGCGAGTACCGCATCCCCGACAAGGGGATCCTCGGGAAGCACGCGCTGTTCGATCCGGGAGTGCTCGAGACGCCGGACCCACAACCGCACGACGAGGAAGGGGAGTTCCTGGTTCGAGTGAAGCGCGACCATCAGTACACGACGCTGGTGTATCCGTACCATCCCCTGGACGTGGTCGGATGGCAAGGAGACCTCTGTCCGATCCGCCTCAACGTCGAGGACTTTCGTCCCGTCGTCTCCCCCCGGTACCACATCCCTCCGAGCGTCCACGTCACGTGGGCCTCCGATGGGTTCGAGATCGGGACCTTCGCGCCGCGGCCGACGGAGACGGGCGATCCCACCGCGCTTCGGGTTCCGTTCTTCCATTCGAACATCGATCGCGACGAGGTCCTCTTCTATCATCAGGGCCAGTTCTTCTCGCGCGCCGGCATCGGAGAGGCGTTCATCACCCACCATCCCCAGGGCCTCCACCACGGCCCACAGGCGGCGGCCATAGAAGCGTCGAAGACGAAGGAGTTCGCCGACGAGTACGCGATCATGGTGGAGTCGGACCGGCCACTCGTTGCGGATGAGGCGCTTTCGGCGGGTGAGGTCGGAGGGTACGCCACATCGTGGGCCCGGGGTCTCGGCCTGATCCCCTGATCCGGGAAACGGGATGCGGACGAACCAGCTCGGATCGAAAGGCCTCGAACTGTCGGTGGTGGGCTTCGGGGGATGGGAGGCCGGTGGGGATACCTGGGGCCCGAACGAGTCCGACCAGCAGGTCATCCAGGCCATGCAGGCCGGGTTCGACGCCGGCATCAACTGGATCGACACGGCCGAGGTGTACGGCCGGGGACGGTCGGAGCGACTGGTCGGCCAGGCCGTCGCCGGAAGGCGCGACGAGCTGTTCATCGCCACGAAGGTGGC
>DASQUW010000015.1:0-15142 GCA_035641075.1 Actinomycetota bacterium
GCCGAGTTCCGGTCCATGATGGAAGGAAACGTGGACCCCGACGAGGACGAGTTCGGGGACCTGGTGGCGTTGAAGGGAGTGGTCAGGTACCCGGTGCGCATCAAGTGCGCCGTCCTGGCCTGGGACGTTCTTCAAGACGCCCTGGAGGACCAGGCCGCCCGTCGGGAGCCGTGAACCCCAGGGGGGAGCCCGAGCTTCCGCTCAGAAGATCGGAGAAGCGGGACGCCCATGCCGCTGCGGCGCTCATCCTCGCCGCTGCCCCGAGCCTGGAGGTGGTCCTGGGTGATCGGGGGACCGCATTGCGCGCAGCCGAGGCAGCCTTCCGGGCCGAACGCACGGTGTGGAGTCATCGTTTCGGACTGGCCGCTGACGAGGGCGGCGAACCGGTCGGCCTGGTCACGGCGTTCCCCGGCCGGATGTACGGCTCGCTCGCGCTCGGAACCGGAGTGGCCGTGGCCAGGGCGGCAGGAGCCCGACACGCCTCCGATCTCGCCCGCCGAGGAAGGATCCTCCAGCGCCTCCTGGCGCCGATCCGGCGTCAGAGCCTGTACGTGAGCGCCCTGGCCATCGTGCCGGAGCGCCGGGGCCGTGGGATCGGCACCATGCTGATCGAACGGGTCATCGCCGGCGCCTCCAGGCTGGGACTGGGCGTCGCTCTGGATGCCGGACTCGAGGACCAGGCCGCACTGCGTCTCTACGAGCGGCTGGGATTCCGAAGGGTGGATACCAGAACCACGACCGCGGCCGACCGCGAGCTCATCCAGATCGGAGGACTCGTCCGTCTGGAGCGAGCGCTCTAGACGAACGCGCGAACGTTGTGGAGCACCGCGTCGGCGATCTCGAGGTCGCCGCCCATGTTCAGGATTCCGTCGTACAGGCACAGGTCGACATCGGCCCGCCTCGAAGCGACCAGCGCGAATGCGTGCGCTCGCCCGACGATGATCGCGTCGGGCTGCTTCTCTTTCGGAGGTTCGTATCCGGCCTGCAGACCCTGGTGCCACGTCCCCTCGCCCACGGCTTCCAGCTCGATCAGCACGCTCTTGCCCTTGAACGTCTTGCCCCCCCGGCCGAGGGCGTAGGGGATCAGCCTCACGGCCAGATCGTTCACCGAGAAGATCGGCGGATGCTCCATCCGGGGCGGCAGGAGCGCTCCGGCCCGGATGTCCTCCCCGTGCACCCACCATTGACAGACCCGGGTCTGCAAGAGGTATCCGACCGGGAGTTCCTCGGTCATCCACCGGAGCTCGCGCTTCCTCCAGTCTTCATCGCCGGTCTCCGCGGCCTGGACGAGGAGCGCGTCAGCGGATTTCCCCCATTCCGAGGCCAGCGAGAGAACGGGAGCGTCGGCACGCCTGGCCACCGCCCAATCGTTGAATCCATCCGACGTGAGCTCGCGGGGATCGTCCAGGGACTTCGTGTACTCGTCCAACTCCGATGGAGTCTCATCGGCGATCACCGACGCTGCGGCAGCTTCCGATGCTGCGAGGTGGGCCACCACGTCGCGGAGCCGCCACCCTTCCCTGGGGGACTCCGCCTCCCACCGTTCGGGCGGCGTGTACTGCACGGTCCGGCCGAGCGCCTCACGCTCCGCACGAGCCACGCCAAGCAGCCAGTTTCGGTCGAGCGTCATCGATCTCTCCGTGCCGGGTGGCCCAATGATACCGGCCCGGTGTGGCCCGCCTGTCGTCGCGGGATACGCTCATCGGGTGAGCCGCGTTCGGGTCGTGATCGCGCCGGACAAGTTCAAGGGAACGCTGACGGCACCGCAGGCGGCCGGGGCGCTCGCAGCGGGGTGGAGGCGCGGCGACCCCCGAGCCGAGGTGGAGGAGGTTCCCGTGGCCGACGGGGGAGACGGCACGCTGGACACGCTTCTCACCGCGCTCCGAGGCGAGAGACACGGCCTGCAGGTCACCGGACCGCTCGGCGACCCCGTGAGCGCCCAGTACGGGCTGGCCCAAACGCGGGAGGGCGTCCTGGCCATCGTGGAGATGGCCAGGGCCTCGGGGCTCGCCCTCCTGGATCAAGACCGACGGGATCCCCTGCGGGCCAGCACATTCGGGACGGGAGAGTTGATCCTTGCTGCGTTCCGGCATCAGCCGACCCGTCTCGTCGTGTGTGTCGGCGGGAGCGCCACAAACGACGGTGGAGCGGGCGCGGCCCAGGCTCTGGGCGTTCGTCTTCTGGATGAGCGGGCCGAAGATCTGCCTCCGGGTGCCGAGGCTCTGGAACGCCTGGCCCGTATCGACGCCACGGCTCTTCACCCCTCGGTCCGCGGCATCCGAGTGACCGTCGCTACTGATGTGGACAACCCGGTGACCGGGCCTCGGGGAGCATCCGCGGTGTTCGGACCCCAGAAAGGTGCTTCCGAGGAGGACGTTGCCCTCCTCGACCGTGCCCTCGGCCACCTGGCAGCGGTGATCCATCGCGATCTGGGGATCGATGTGCGGCACGTCCAGGGCGGGGGAGCGGCCGGCGGTCTCGGCGCGGGGCTGATGGCGTTCCTGGGAGCGCGGCTTCGTCCCGGGTTCGACCTCGTGGCCGAGGTCCTGGACCTTCCGGCACGGCTGCACGGAGCCGACGTGGCCGTCACCGGAGAGGGGCGATTCGATCGGCAGTCGGAGGGGGGAAAGGCACCGGCGCGCCTCCTGGAGATGGCCCGGGAAGCGCGATGCCGGTCGATCCTCATCGCCGGGGAGATCGAGGAGGGGTTGAGCCCGCCGGCCGACCTCGTGTACTCGCTGGCCGTCCGTGCCGGGCTCGAGGCGGCGCTGACCCGGCCGGGTGAGCTTCTCGAAGAAGCGGCCGCCGACGCCGCCGCCCGTTGCTCGAGTGGTTGAGATGGCCTCGGCCGTCGAGCGGTTCCGACAGGAGGCGTCGAGGTTGGGACTTTCCCCCAAGATCCTGGAGTTCCCCGAGGGCACGAGAACGGCCGCCGAGGCGGCGCAGGCGGTCGGATGCCATATCGGCCAGATCGTGAAGTCACTGGTGTTCATGGCCGGCGAGGAGGCCGTCCTGGCGCTGACCTCCGGCCAGAACCGGGTCGATCCGCAGGCGCTGGCGCGGCTGATGGGTGTGTCGAGCGTCCGCATAGCCACCCCGGAGGAGGTTCGGGAGGCGACGGGCTTCGCCATCGGTGGCACGCCGCCGTTCGGGCACTCTCGACCTCTTCAGGTGTTCGTGGATCGGGACCTCCTGGCCCACGACCTGGTCTGGGCCGCAGCCGGGACCCCGAAGGTCGTGTTCTCCCTCAGCCCCCAGGAACTGCTGGCGGCTTCAGGGGGGACGCCCGCCGAGATCCGGGAAGGATGAGCCTTCGCCACGTCGTATCAGTACGTATAATTGAGGCGATGATCCAACTCAGCGAATCCGCGGCCGGCAAGGTGAAGGAGCTCCTCGAGCAGGAGGGGCAGCCCGATGTCGTCCTCCGGGTGGCCGTCCAGCCCGGTGGCTGCTCCGGACTTCGCTACTCCATGTTCCTCGACGACAACGTGGGCGACGGCGACGTCACCGAGCAGTACTTCGGGGTGAAGGTGGCCGTGGACAAGATGAGCGCGCCGTACCTGAAGGAAGCGAAGATCGATTTCGTCGACAGCCTCGAGGCCACCGGGTTCACCATCAACAATCCGGCGGCCCAGGGCACCTGTGCCTGCGGGCACTCGTTCCACTAGCCCGAAATCACCCGCTCGGCCCTGGTCGTCACCGTCACCCTCCGGTAGCATCCTGCTCCAATGCCCCGACCAACCGTCGCCGTTGTTGGTTCGTACCCGAAGCCGCCTCTCGAAGGGGGCGACTTCCGTCTGCGCAAGACGCTCCAGGCGCTGGACCGGGGAGAGGCCAGGGAGGAGGATGTTCGGGCCGCCCAGGACTCGCTCGTCCAGGAGGTCATCGACGAGCAGATCGCGGCGGGGATCGAGATCGTCACCGACGGCCAGATCCGGTGGGACGACGGCCAGACGCGCTTCGCCGAGGGTCTGGAGGGGTTCTCCATCGGCGGTCTCATCAGGTACTTCGACAACAACACGTACTACCGCCAGCCGGTAGTGAAGGGTCCGGTCTCCCGGCGAGGTCCCATCGTGGTCGAGGAGTTCCTCTTCGCCACATCGGCGAGCTCGGTGCCGGTGAAGGCCGTGCTCACCGGTCCCTACACGCTGACGGCGCTCTCACGTGATGAGCACTACGGCGCGACGGCGCCGCTCGTCCGGGACCTGGCCGCGGCGTTGAACGCGGAGGCCAAGGAACTGGTTGCTGCCGGGGCTTCGGTCGTCCAGTTCGACGAGCCGGTCCTGGCGCGCGTTCCGGGGCACCCCCCGGTCGATCTGGAGATGTTCGCGGAGGCGGCGCCGGTGTTGGTGGAAGGAGTGGATGCCACCACGGTTCTCCAGACCTACTTCGGCGACGTCGCGGACCACGGCCCCGACTTCTTCTCCCTTCCCTTCGAGGCCTTCGGCCTGGATCTGGTGGCGGGACCGTCGAACCTCGAGGCCATCCACGAGTTTCCTTCCGATAAGGTGCTGTCGGCAGGTATCGTGAACGCTCGCAACACCAAACTGGAGCAGATGGAATCGTTGGTGGAAACCATCCGTGACGTGAGCGAGGCGGCCGATGTCGACCGGCTCTGGATAACGCCGTCCTCCGGGCTGGAGTTCCTGCCTCGGGAGGCGGCGAAGGAGAAGTGCCGGTTGCTCGCCGCTGCGGCGGCACGGTTCCGGGAGGAGTCATGACCGAGGTGCTGAAGACCACGAGCGTTGGGAGCTTGCCGAAGCCCGACTATCTTTTGAAGGCCCGGTCGCAGCGAGCTCGGGGAGAGATCTCCTCCGTGAAGCTCCGCGGATTGGAGGAGAAGGCCACCCGTGAGTGGATCGCGTTCCAGGAAGAGATCGGGATCGATCTCATCGTCGACGGCGAACAGTACCGAGGAGACATGGTGGCGTTCTTCGCCGAAGAGCTCCCGGGATTCAGTACCGGCGGCCTGGTCCGCTCGTATGGGAATCGCTACTACCGGAAGCCGATCATCGCCGGGTCCGTCGAGCGGAAAGGCCCGGTGACGCTGGACTGGTGGAGGTTCGCCCAATCCCTCACGCAGAAGCCGGTGAAGGGGATGCTCACGGGGCCGTACACCATCGTGGACTGGTCGTTCAACGAGCATTACGACACCCGCGAAGAGGCCGTGCTGGCCGTGGCCCAAGTCATCCGGGAGGAGGCCCTGGATCTCCAGGCGGCCGGAGCGGAGTACATCCAGATCGACGAGCCCGCCGTCTCAACGCGGGCGGACGAGCTGGATCTTGCCATCAAGGCGCTGGGCGTGGTGACCGAGGGGCTGCACGTCCACACGATCACGCACATCTGCTACGGAGACTTCCACCGCACGTACCCCAAGATGCTTGAGCTTCCCGTGGACCAGATCGATCTGGAGATGGCCAACTCCAACTACGACCTGCTGGAGCCCTTCCGCCGGTACGACTTCCCCAAGTACATCGGGCTGGGGGTGGTCGATTCCCACTCCCACCGGATCGAAAGCGTCGACGAGGTGGCGGCCGGCATCGAGCGGACCCTGGAGCTGATCCCACCCGAGCGGGTGTTCGTGGACCCCGATTGCGGGCTGAAGACCCGCACGGTGGCCGAGGCGAAGGAGAAGCTCCAGGTCATCGTGGCCGCTGCGGAGAGGGTCCGTGCCCAGCTTGGCCAGTCCCGATCCCTCTCCCCGAGGCGATAACGGCCCGGCCCATTTCGACGAGCCTGTAACATAGAAGAGGAATCACCCGCTCATCCTGCGGAAGGAGGAGGCCGGCCACTCGCCGGCCGGGTGCGGAAGTGGCAACGAAGGCGGTCCAAGAGAAAGAGCGCGTCGTCGTCCGGTTCGCCGGTGACTCCGGCGACGGGATGCAGCTCACCGGCAACCGGTTCACCAATGCGACCGCGCTGCTCGGGAACGATCTGGCCACCCTTCCCGATTTCCCCGCAGAGATCCGCGCGCCGGCCGGGACCCTCCACGGCGTCTCGGCCTTCCAGATCCACTTCTCCTCCCAGGACATCCTCACTCCGGGCGACCATCCGAACGTGCTCGTGGCCATGAATCCGGCTGCGCTCAAGACCAATCTCCATGACCTGGAGAAGGGCGGGACCCTCATCGTCAACGAGGACGCCTTCGTCGATCGGAACCTGGAGAAGGCGGGGTACCAGTCCAGCCCGCTTGATGACGAGAGCCTCGAGGGGTACCAGGTCTACCGTGTGCCCATGACCTCGATGACCGTGCGGGCCAGCGAGGGCATCGAAGGGATCACCAAGAAAGACGCCGAGCGGTCCAAGAATCTCTTCGCGCTGGGCCTGGTCTCGTGGATGTACGGCCGCCCGACCGACGTGACCGTCCGGTGGATCGAGAAGAAGTTCGGAAGCAAGCCCCCGATCCGCGACGCCAACCTGGCCGCCTTCAAGGCCGGGTACAACTTCGGAGAGACGGCCGAGCTGTTCGGCGTCCACTACGAGGTTAAGCCGGCCCCGGCGGAACCTGGAACATACCGAAACGTGCACGGGGCCACGGCTCTGGCCTGGGGCCTCATCGCCGCCAGCGTGAAGAGCGGGCTGCCGCTCTTCTACGCGAGCTACCCGATCACGCCGGCTTCGGAGCTCCTCCACGAGATTTCCCGGCACAAGAACTTCGGGGTCCGCACTCTCCAGGCCGAGGACGAGATCGCCGCGGCGAACATGGCGCTGGGAGCATCCTTCGCTGGACATCTCGGCGTCACCGGGACCAGCGGCCCGGGCATGGACCTCAAGTCAGAAACGATCAGCCTCGCCGTCGCTCTGGAACTTCCGATGGTCATCGTGGACGTCCAGCGCGCCGGCCCCTCGACGGGGATGCCCACGAAGACGGAGGCCGCAGACCTGCTCATGGCCATGTACGGCCGCCACGGCGAGTCGCCGCTGCCCATCGTGGCTTCATACACCCCGGCCAACTGCTTCGATGCGGCAGTCGAGGCGGCACGGATTGCGGTGAAGTACCGAACCCCGGTGATCCTTCTGTCCGACACGTTCCTGGCGAACTCCTCCGAGCCTTGGCGGCTTCCGGAGGTCGCGGACCTGCCCAACATCGAGCCCGCCTTCGCCACCGGTCCGAACAAGGACGGGGAGTTCTGGCCGTATATCCGAGACGAGCACCTCGCGAGGCCGTGGGCCGTGCCGGGCACTCCCGGGCTTGAACACCGAATCGGGGGACTGGAGAAGGAGGCGGAGGGCACCGGGAACATCTCGTACGACGCGGCGAACCACGAACGAGCGACGGCCTTGCGGGCGGCGAAGGTAGCCAGGATCGCGGAGGAGATTCCTGAGCTCATTGTGGATGACCCCGACGGTGATGCCGAGATACTCGTGCTGGGCTGGGGGTCGACCTATGGAGTGATCCAAGTCACGGCACGGAGGGTCCGCGATCGGGGGAAGAAGGTCGCCACGGCGCACCTGTTCCACCTCAATCCGCTTCCCCGGAACACCGGCGACGTGGTGCGGAGATATCCCAAGGTGCTGATCCCGGAGACGAACACCGGGCAGCTCATCAAAATCCTCAGGGCCGAGTTCCTCGTGGACGCGGCCGGTTACAACAAGGTCCAGGGGGTCCCCATCTTCGGGGAAGAGCTGGAGGAAGAGATCATCCGGAGGCTCGCATGAGCGAAGGGAACGGCCAGCCGGAGGTGCAAGGGAACGGTCAGGCCGCGCAGGGCGTCGCCCTCACCAAGAAGGACTTCACCAGCGACCAGGAACCACGCTGGTGTCCGGGCTGCGGCGACTACGCCATCCTCTCGGCCGTCCAGGGATTCATGCCGGAACTCGGCATCCCGACCCATCAGATGGTGTGGGTCTCCGGCATCGGCTGTGCCGGGCGGTTCACGTACTACATGGACACCTATGGGGTCCACGGCATCCACGGCCGGGCTCCGGCCCTGGCCACGGGAATCGCCACGGCCCGCCCGGATCTCTCAGTCTGGGTGGTCACCGGGGACGGAGACGCTCTCTCGATCGGAGGGAACCACCTCATCCACACGCTCCGGCGAAACGTGGACATCAAGATCCTGCTGTTCAACAATCAGATCTACGGCCTGACCAAGGGCCAGTACTCGCCGACCAGCGAGGAAGGGAAGGTCACCAAGTCCACGCCGTTCGGCTCCCTGGACCACCCGTTCAACCCCGTGGCCCTGGCCATCGGGGCCGAGGCGGCCTTCGTGGCCCGGACCATCGACAACGACCGGCAGCACCTGACCGACGTGCTTCGCGCGGCCGCCGCCCACCGGGGAGCGGCCTTCATCGAGATCTACCAGAACTGCAACGTGTTCAACGACGGAGCGTTCGCCGCCGTTCGAGACAAGCAATCGGGGGCCCAGCAGAACCAGATCCGGCTGGAGCACGGGAATCCGATCCGATTCGGTCCGGAGAACGAGAAGGGCGTGGTCCAGCGCTCCGACGGTCACGTGGAGATCGTGGACGTGGCCGATGTTGGTGAGGAGGCCATCCTCGTGCACGATGCACACCACGTCGACCCGTCCCTGGCATTCGCCCTGGCTCATCTCTCGGAGCGACCCACCGGCCCCACGCCGATCGGCATCTTCCGCGACGTCCCCCGCCCGGTCTACGGGGAGGCCATGGAACGGCAGCTCGAAGCGGCGACCGAGAAGCTCGGACGGGGAGACCTGGTCAAGCTCCTGCATTCCGGGGACACCTGGGACGTGCCGTAGGCGAATCATCCGAGGTCGGGTGCTAGAATTGCTGGTGGCGCCGGTAAAGACTGTCTCTCCGGCTTGGGTGGTGAGGTCGCAATGAGCGACAAACAGGTGAAGCGTCCCGAAGACGAAGCCAAGAAAGAGCGCGTCTGCAGCATCTGCGGCGTGAAGCTATCCGCCTACAATCCAGGCCCCAACTGCTGGCAGCACACGATCGGGCATCCGTGGCGGGGCCCGTCCGCCAAGCCCCGGTACGACTAGCTCGCTGCTGACCGCCAGCGGCCCCGGTTCCTCCCAGCCAGGCATATCGTCCTGACGTGGACGTATCCGAGATGCGCCGGCGGGTGGTCGAGGCCCCCGTGGCCCGGCTCGCGACCATCGACCCGAACGGACGACCGCACATCGTACCCGTGTCCTTCGCTCTGGATGACGAGACGCTGTATTCGGCCGTCGACCAGAAGCCGAAGACCTCCGTTCGGCTGGCCCGTCTCGAGAACATCCGGGCGCATCCGGATGTTGCCCTGCTCGTCGATCACTACGACGACGATTGGTCCCGGCTGTGGTGGGTCCGCATCCGCGGGAGTGCGCGGGTCGTCGAGGCCGGACCAGAACGAGTGCGAGCGCTGGCCATCCTGGCAGAGAAGTACCCGCAATATCGAGCGTCACCGCCGAAAGGCTCGGTGATCGTCATCTCGATCGATGAGTGGCGGGGATGGACCGCCTCGGGGACAATGATCTCGTGAAGGCCCTGGTCATCTCCCCCGACGAGGAGGTCCGTCAACACCTCCGGATCGCCCTGCAGAGCGCGGAGCGGCGGACCGGAGGGGCGTGGCAGTACCTGGAGGCATCTGACGGACTCGCGGGGTTGCGAGTGGCCTGGCGGGAGCTCCCCGACGTGGTGGTCGCCGACGAGATCGCCTCTCGTGCAGGCGGGTTCGCCGTGGCCAAGGACCTCCGCGGGGCCACCGATCCGTTTCCCGGAGCGATCGTTATCGTCCTGGCCCGCCCGGCGGATGCGTGGCTCGCGAGGTGGTCCGGTGCGGACGCCTGGATCGGGCGTCCCATCGATCCGTTCGCGCTGGCAGACGCGGTCGTTCGGGCCGTGGAGCGGAGACACCCCCAGGAGGTCCGATGAAGATCAAGGGGACGTGCTCCCGGTGCGGCCGGGAGTTCCTGGCGGCGCAGGTCGTGGAGAGCCACGGACACTGCCCGTGGTGCGGGAAAGCCTTCAACAAGGACTACACGGCCGTGCTATCCAGCGCGCTGCGAGAGGCCGAGGCCAGCGGTCAATCGTTCCAGGCCGCCCTGGAGCAGATCGCGGGGATGGAGCTGGCCATGGAGCTGGACGAAGAAAGCGTGCTCGGGCCGCTGCGAGACGCTCTCCGGGCCGCTCGGCGGCGTCGCGCCCGGGTTCGGGCTTGAGCCGGATCCGGGTCGGAACCTCATCCTGGACGGACAAGACGCTGCTCGCGTCGGGGTGGTATCCAACGGACGCCAAGACGCCTGAGGCGCGGCTCCGCCACTACGCGTCGCAGTTCGACGTGGTGGAGGTGGACTCCACGTACTACTCGCTTCCCAGCGAACGCAACGCCGTCCTGTGGATCGAGCGAACGCCGAAGGACTTCGTGTTCAACGTCAAGGCCTTCTCCCTGATGACCAGCCACCCCACATCGGTGAGAGGCCTTCCGAAGGACGCTCGCGAGCTCCTCCCCACGGACGCGCCGCAACGGCTCTACCCGAAGGACATCTCTCCCGAGGTCGCCGACATGGCGTGGGAGATGTTTCGCTCGGCGTTGATGCCGCTTCACTCCGCGGGGAAGCTCGGCGTGGTGATGTTCCAGTTCCCGCAGTGGTTCATGCCCAATCGGGATTCCAAGGAGTACATCGTGTCGTGCCGGGAGCGCCTCCCCGACTACGACATCGGAGTCGAGTTCCGCCAGGCAACGTGGTTCGCCGATGAGGACGCCACGCGCCGCACGCTCGACTTCCTCCGGGGCGAGGAGATCGCTTTCGTGTGCGTGGACATGCCTCAGGGTTTCGCCTCGAGTATCCCCCCGTTGGCAGAGGCCACCTCGGACCGTCTGGCTCTGATGCGGTTCCACGGGCGGCGGAGCGAGGTATGGGGGAAGCGAGGGGTCCCGGTGATCGAGCGGTTCAAGTACGACTACTCGAAGAAGGAGCTTCGGGAGTGGGCGCCTCGTATCGAGGCGCTGGGAGAGCAGGCCAAGCAGACTCACGTCCTGTTCAACAACTGCTACCGCGACTACGCCACCAAGAACGCCAGGCAGTTCGCCGACCTGATCACCGAGGACTGAAGGCCAATCAGGGTTGGGGGAGACCATCACGAGCAGACGTCGCGCGGGTCCGGATATCATTGGCGCGGTGGTTGCCATGACCGAGGGGAACGACTACAGCGTCCGGGTGGAGAACGGCTCGGCCGGGTGGAGCGTGCACATCCTCGACCCCGGCGGAACGCCCGTATTCACGCGAGCGTGCGCGGACGAGGTGGAGGCCCGGACGTTCGCTTCCACGGTCCGGCAGCACATCGACTGGCTCTCTCCGTCGAAGTTCCAGGAGTACTACCGGCTCCCGGAGCCGGCGTAGAGGGAGAGGGCGTGGGCTTCAATCCGATCCAGCGGGGGCGGGTCAAGCCGTCCGACATGGCGGTCTTCCTCATCGCCCTCGGAGCGATCGCCGCCCTGGTGATCTGGGCGATCTCTTAGCCCTGCGGAGTCGCTAGACGCGCTCGAGGACCATGGCCATGCCCATGCCGCCCGAGATGCACAGGGCCGCCAGGCCGAGCGCATAACCCTTCTCGCGCATCTCGTATGCGGTGGTGAGCACGATCCGCGCCCCCGTCATTCCGATCGGATGCCCGAGAGCGATGGCCCCTCCGTTGGGATTGAGGCGCTCGTGGTCCAGCTTCAGCTCGCGGTCCACCGCGAGCACCTGACCGGCGAAGGCCTCGTTGATCTCCACGACCTCGAAATCGGACAGAGACAGCCCCGTCCCCTCCAGGACCTTCTGGACCGCCGGGACCACGCCGATCCCCATGTACGCCGGATCGACTCCGGCGGAGGCGGCGGCCACGATCCGCGCCAGCGGCTCTCTGCCCTCGGCTCGTGAACGGGACTCCGACATCACCACGAGGGCGGCGGCGCCGTCGGTGATCGCGCTGGAATTGCCGGCGGTCACCGTGCCGTCCTCGGCGAACACCGGACGAAGCTTGGTCAGGACCTCGATCGTGGTGTCCGAACGAGGGTGCTCGTCCTCCATGAACCTGGTCGATTCGCCCTTGGGGCCGGACACCTCGACGGGAACGATCTCCTTCGCCCGCCGGGCCTTCCCCGCTTCCGACTTCTGCTGGCTCGCCAGGGCGAACTCGTCCTGCTCCCGGCGGGGAATGTCGTACTTGCGGGCGAGGTTCTCAGCGGTCTCTCCCATCGTGAGCCCGCACAGCGGATCAAGGAAACCGTCGCGATACATCCCGTCGTATACGGGGGCGTTGCCCATGCGGTAGCCGCGGCGCATCCGGTCGAGGATCGCCGGGGTGCGGGTCATGTTCTCCATCCCTCCGGCCACCACGACCTCCGCGTTACCGAGGGCGATGTCCCCGGCGGCCACCTGGACGGCCTTGACTCCGGAGCCACAGGCCATGTTGACGTTGAACCCGGGGACCTCTTGCGGGAGGCCGGATCGGTAGGCCACCTGCCGGCCCGTGTTCGGGCCGTTCCCGGCCTGCCTGGCATGGCCGAAGACAAGCTGGTCGACCGCCGCAGGCTCCACTCGGGCGCGCCTCAGGGCTTCCGTGGTGGCGAGAACCCCGAGTTCCACGGCGGGGACGTCGGAAAGGGCCCCCAGGAAGTTCCCGACTGGCGTCCGTGCTCCTTCGATGATGACGGCGCGTTCCACGAGCCCATTGTAGGGCCTCGTTGATTCGGCCCCCTCCTGGGGCGACAATGCCCGGAGAGTCCGGTTTCGCAATCCGACTTCGAACGAGGCCGTTTTTGTGAAGCGAATCCATCTCGTGGGCAAGAGCAAGGACGAGAAGTCCCTCATCTTCGCCGCACGCAAGGGCGAAAGACGGGGCAGCTTCGAGGTCCCGATCACCAGGAAGCTCCGGGAGCTCGTCGCCGGGCAAGAGCGGCCGCCGCCGACCGTGGAGATGGGGGATGAACCGCTGATTCCGGGGCGGGACCACGTGCGGGTCCTCCCGGCGCCATCCTCTGCCGATGAGAGCGCATCCACCCAGAGGAAGACGCGAGGACTTGCCCCCGGAGCGTTCGAGAAGGCCACGGGGTTCGGAAGCGGCGTCCCCGAGCTCCGAGGGGTCCGGGCCCTGATCGGCGGAGGAGACTTCGCTTCCGCCGGGCAGCGAGTCGGCCTCGCGGCGGTGCCGGAGCCATCCGACGAGGCCACTGCCGATGAGCCGCTTCCCGCTCAGGGCAGCGGCGGGCGGGCAGGTACCCAGTCCGAACGCTCTGCCCCGGAGAGCTCCAGAACCGTCCCGGGGACGGGCCATCAGCGGCTCACCGCAGCGGAGATGCAGACGCTCCTTCGGGCCGGTCGAAGCATCCGCTCGGTGGCGAAGCTCGCGGGGGCGAGCATCGACTGGGTTACGCGGCTGGACGAGACGATCGAGATGGAACGGATCGCCGTCGTCAGGCAGTTGCTCGGTGCGCGTCTGACCCGCGACCGTCTGGGCGAATCCGAGGTCCCCGTGGGCGAGGCCATCCTGGAGAACCTCCGGAAGCGACGGGTGCGGTCCCCCGAGCGCGTTCTGTCGACCGGGTGGTCCGCTTCCCGTTCTCGAGGCAAGGAATGGCGGGTGCGGTTCGCGTATCGATACCGGGACAAGCCACGGCGAGCCGACTGGAGCTACGACCCGAGAACCGGAGAGGTACTGGCGCTCAATGCCACCGGAGCGGAACTGGGGTGGGTTCCGCCAGAGGATCCGGGCGATCCTTCACGCCGCCGCGGACGCCAGGCCCGAGGTCTGAAGCGGCGTCCCTGACGCCGTTTCCAGCGCCCGGTCCCGCGCGGACCACCGAACCCTGGCGATGACGGCAGTGTGTCCTTCAACACCGGCGGCGCTCGTCACCCTGCCGACCTCTTCGCCATCCGCGATCAGCGGATCGTTTGGAGCCACGGCGCCATCCGACCGCATCGAGAGCACGACCCACGGCGGATGGCCCAGATTGCGGACCTTGGCCACGGCTTCCTGCCCCAGGTAGCACCCCTTGCCATAGTCGATCGCGGCGTCCAGGTCGGCCTCGTGGGGGAGAGATTCGGTGGTCAGGTCGATGGGAAACCGGGGGATGCCTCGGTGGATCCGCCAGGCCTCCAGCGCTTCGGGCCCCGCAAGCACCGGCCCATCCACCACCTGGCGTGACGACTGCTGCGTTCGAGGCCCGATGAGGTCGGCGCCAGGTCCGAGGCAGGAAGGCCGGACGGACTCGGCGCCGGGGATGTGGGGAGGCTCGCTCCCGGGGAAGGCGTAGAGCGTCATCGACTCGGTCACATCGGCGAGCTCCACGTCCGATGAGAGGACGTATGGAGCGAGGAGTGCGTGGATCGAAGAAGGCTGGATGGGCTCCTGGATGAGAAGGAGCCCTTGGCTGATCGATGCGATCGTCACCGTGGCCCGGATCCGGCCCGTGGGGGAGAGGAGAAGGGCAGGCCGGGATGAACCGGTCGACAGGGCGCCGATGTCCGCGGTCAGCAGGTCGTTCAACCAGCTCCGCGAATCGGACCCATGGACCAAGATCTTGTGCCATTCGGACAGGTTCGCGTAGGCGCGCCCTCCTCGCAGGGCTGCCGCTCCTTGGGAGTCGTCGAGTTCCATCCTTCTCAGGATACGGGTCTCTGAGGATGGTGTGTCAGCGCCGGCGCAGGAGGAGTCGACCGATCCGGCGGGGGGTCGCTCCGAGTCGGTACTTGTATTCCTCGTCGCCCTTGAGAAGATCCAGCGCCTCACAATCCTCGCGGATGAGTTCCTCGATCAACATGGTTAAGAGGACGATCCCGGGGGAGAGGGCCGACCGGGCATGGTCGTAGGCGGAGTTGTACAGGAGGAAGCGGCGACGATCACGGAAGCCCACGGCTCCCGCGATCCTCGTCCCGTCTGCTTCCAGGAAGATCAGTCGAAACGTCCCATCGGAGATGAAGGCGTCGGCGAGGCGGCGAAAGAAGAGCTCCATCCCCGGGTACATGAACCTTCCCTTCCGCCCCATGCTGGAGCGATGGAGTTGCACGAACGCTGCCATGTCGTCGACAAGCGTCGGCGCCGTGGCCTCGACGAAGCGCGCCGAGGGCAAAGCCTCAAGGAGCCGGCGCCTCTTGCGACGGATCTCGTGGCGCAGCTTCCTCGGCAGCCCCGCCAGGTAGGCCTGGAGCGAGATCGGAAGGGGGAGCAACGGCGCAACGCGATCATCGCC
>DASQUW010000016.1:0-2427 GCA_035641075.1 Actinomycetota bacterium
GATCACGCTGATCGGCCTCAACGCCGTGAAGATCGCCCAGGGCGTGAACGAGTCGCCCGCAGCGTGGACGCCCGCGTCGACACTGGTATCGAACCTCTTCAAGTCGATGACGGCCGGGTGGCAGTCGTTCTTCCATGGCCTGCTCTTGTGGTCACACATCGCGCTGATCCTCGGCTTCCTTGTGTACATCCCCTACTCGAAGCACCTCCACATCTTGACCAGCTTCGTCAACGTGTTCTTCACCAAGACGAAGCCGATGGGCAAGCTGGCCGCCCTGAAGATCGACCTGGAGGCCATGGAGTCTGGCGGATCGTTGGGCGCCGCCACGGTCCGGGACCTGAGCCAGAAGCAGATCCTCGACACGTTCACGTGCACCGAGTGCGGGCGGTGCCAGGACGTCTGCCCGGCGTGGAACACGGGCAAGCCGCTCTCTCCGAAGCTCCTGATCATGAACCTCCGGGATCACGTCTTCGAGCAGGGTGAGGCGATCCTCGACGCCCGGGCGGAGGGTGGGGAACCGGAAGCCGTGCCGCTGAACCCCGACGTGGTCGAGGACGAGGTCGTGTGGGACTGCGTGACGTGTGGAGCGTGCATGCAGGAGTGTCCGGTCAACATCGAGCATGTCGACCACATCGTCGACATGCGCCGGAACCTGGTCATGGGCGAGTCCCGCTTCCCCCAGGAGGCCGGCGCTCTCCTCCGGAACATGGAGTCGGCCAAGAACCCGTGGGGGGTCCAGCAGTCGGAACGAGCGGACTGGGCCGACGGCCTGGGGGTCCGGACACTGGAGGACGGGCGAGCGCCCGAGTACCTGTACTGGGTGGGCTGTGCCGCATCGTTCGACGACCGTGCGAAGAGGATCGCCCAGGCAACGGCCCGGCTCCTCCAGAGGGCGGGAATCCCCTTCGCCATCCTCGGGCCGCGGGAGCTGTGCACCGGAGACCCGGCCCGGCGCATGGGCCACGAGTACCTGTTCCAGCAGCTGGCCGAGGAGAACGTGGAGACCCTCAACGGCGTCGGGGCCAGGAAGGTCATCGTCAACTGTCCCCACTGCTTCAACACGATCAGGAACGAGTACCCCGACTACGGCGGCCGGTATGAGGTCATCCACCACACGCAGCTCCTGTCCCGGCTGCTGGATGAGGGCCGGCTCCGTCCCACGGCCGAGGTCCAGGCCCTGGTCACCTACCACGATCCGTGCTACCTGGGCCGTCACAACGGCGTGTACGACGAGCCCCGCCGAGTGCTCGACCGGATCCCCGGCGTGCGCCAGGTGGAGATGCATCGCCACCGGGAGCGCGGATTCTGCTGCGGCGCCGGCGGCGCGCGGATGTGGATGGAGGAACGGATCGGGAAGCGGATCAACAACGAGCGAACCGACGAGGCGGCCTCCACCGGGGCCGATGTCATCGGGGTGGCCTGTCCTTACTGCATGGTGATGCTGGACGACGGGGCCAAGGCCAAGGGCGGCGACCTGGAGGTCAAGGACGTGGCCCAGGTGGTGGCGGAGTCGGTCGGCATCGACGATCGCCGGGCCCGGACCTCGGCCGCCGCCGAGTCCCCGCCGGACGCTCCCTAGGGTCTCCGGCGGTCCACCGGGCCGCCGACGTCACCTTCGTCCTCCGCAGCGAACTCCTCGAAGAACCGGCTGGGTGTCGGTCCTCGCTGGCCCTGGTACTTGCTCCCCGTGCGCGACGAGCCGTACGGCGTGTCGGCCGCCGTGGTCAGGCGGAAGAACGAGATCTGACCGATCTTCATCCCCGGGTAGATCGTGATCGGCAGGTTGGCCACGTTCGACAGCTCGAGCGTGAGGTAGCCGTTCCACCCCGGATCGACGTAGCCGGCGGTGGAGTGGATCAGTAGCCCGAGCCGGCCAAGCGACGACTTCCCCTCCAGGCGAGCGACCAGGTCGTCCGGGAGCCGGATCCGCTCGCGGGTGGAGCCGAGGACGAACTCGCCCGGGTGGAGGATGAATGGCTCGCCGGAGCGGACCTGGACGACCTCGGTGAGATCCTCCATGGGCTTCTTGACGTCGATGAACGGGTACCGGGCGTTGTGAAAGACGCGAAACACCCCATCGACGTGGAGGTCAACCGAGGAAGGCTGGATGCAGGACTCGTCGAACGGCTCGATCTCGATCCGGCCGGCCTTCAGCTCGCCGCGGATCGAGCGGTCGCTCAGGATCACCCGGGGCTCTCCGGCATCGGCGGGAAGCCTACTCCAGGACGTGGCGCCCCTGCGGCTCGGTATACTCGGGACCCGTTCCGGCGGATGTAGTTCAATGGCAGAACGCGAGCTTCCCAAGCTCGAGATGGGGGTTCGATTCCCCTCATCCGCTCCGCGAGGCGCCGTCCGTTCGGGCGGGCCGTCCTGAGGGAGGACCGGCCAGGTAGGTTCGCGCGCTCGGACAGAGGTCCTGGAGCGGGC
>DASQUW010000017.1:0-18935 GCA_035641075.1 Actinomycetota bacterium
CGAGCGAGGCGGCCTCGGCGCCGGTGGCTCCGGCCAATGCGCTACTCACGCTCACCACAGAAATGATGCTCATGAGGCCGACCGCGATGAAGGCGCTCTCCATGATCCGCGCTGTCACATATCCGAGCGCGACGCGCTCGCTCAGCCGCCTAGCGATCGGGTAGAGCACCACTGCGGTGGCGATGTTGGTAACGATGACCCCGAACTCGAGGATCGCTCCGAGATACATGCTAGTCTCGGAGCCGGCATCGGGAATGAAACGCAAGTCCTGCCAGGTAGCCCCGAGTCCATTCACGAAGAACAGGCGAGCCCCGATCGCTGTGATGAAGGTGCCTATGAACAACCAGCCGAAGATTCGTCCAACCCTTTGAGTATCCAACTGACTTCCCTCCCGTAGAACCAATCCGGCCAAGCGCGCACCCGTTCAAGCTCGCTTCATAGGCACTCCCCCTCGCTGCCCCCACCTCGGGTGGCTCTCACGAACGCCACGAATCGCCTCGATTCACGACGTACTGCGTGAACACGTAACGCCAGGGGATTACCGCCAGAATGATCACGACCCACAAGGCGGCACCAGCTACCTCGGCAGTGGCCGCGTCCATCTCATCCGCGATCCAAAGCGGCACAGCTACCACGCCCAGCCAGAGCAACTTCCAGGCTGACTCGAACAGCAGTATGGGCAGCATCTTCACCGGGTAGCGAAGCCCCAGGAGTGCCAGGAGTCCCATCGCCACCAGCATGTACTTCGTTACACCTTCATAGAGGGGCCACGGCTCGCTCCGGTTGACGAGTAAGGGCCAATTCCTCACCGCGATTCCCACACCCATCACGGCGTAGCCGACCCTCATGACGTTGAGACGTCGCACCGAGAGTGCCGGTGCTGCACCGCTGTCCTTCCGATCGCCCCCTCTCGCTGCGCTCCATGCCCGGCGGCGCGGTGAGGTGGTCGTGGTCGTTTCCATCTGCATCTCCTTCAGCTCGTAGCTAAATGACGAGCGACTACACAGGCCGGTCACGCGGGCTCGCCAGCGGCCACACGGGTTTGCAGATCTGCAATACGCACCACCTCACCAAGTCGAGCCCACGAGGTCGGACGGGACCTCGCAAGCCGCTCCAGATACGACGACCTTTCCACGGGCATGGCCGGCCTCCACGTAGGCGACCGCCGCAGGGACTTCGGCGAAGGGGCAGCTCCGGTCGATCTGTGGGCGCACCTTCCCGTCCTCGATCAACCGGGCAAGGAATTCCAAATCCTGCGCCGTGACCTTGGCCTTCACCTGGGCGACGTCTTTGCCACCGCGCAAAGAAACGCCCATCATCTTGGCCATGCTGCTGAAACCGGTGACAGCAGCCTTACCGCCCTCGGCAAGTGCACCTCTCAGGTCGCCCACCGACCGGTTTCCAACCGCATCGTGGATGAGGTCGTAACGCTTCCCGCTCTCAGTGAAGTCGGTTGTCGTGTAGTCCACCACGTGATCGGCTCCGAGCGAACGCACGAGGTCGAGATTTCGGGTGCTGCTCACGCCCGTCACCTCGGCTCCGTATGACTTCGCGATCTGGACGGCAAAGGTACCGACGCCACCGGAAGCGCCATTGATCAGCACCTTCTGTTCGGGCTGGATCTCGCCGTGGTGGCGGAGGGCCTGCAGCGCGGTTACCGCCGCCATGGGTACTGCAGCTGCTTCCTCGAACGAGAGGTTCGCCGGCTTCAACGAAGCGGCGTCCTCCGACGCCGAGACGTACTCCGCAAAGCCGCCGTAGCCGTGGTCCAAGAGGTTCGCATACACCTCGTCACCAGGCTTGAAACGGCTGACTCCGCTCCCAACCGCCTCTACCTCGCCGGCAATGTCTACGCCGAGGATCCTGTGTTTCGGTCGCAGCAGTCCCAGGACGAACCGCGAGAAGAGGGGCTTCCCGCGCACCATGTGCCAGTCGGCGGCGTTGACGGAGTTCGCCATCACCCTCACCAAGACCTCGCCGGCTTGTGGCGTGGGCTTCTCGACTTCCGCTAGTCGAAGCGTGTCCGGCGGCCCGTACTTGTCATATATGAACGCCTGCATGACTCGTCTTCCCCTTCCATCCGCAGGTCGCCTCGGCGCCTCCAGCGTGCGAGTGGAAGGCTCGCGCCGTTCAACTGATTCCTGCACGTCCTCTCCTCCTCTCTTTCCTGGTCAGTCCGCGATCCGAAGCGCAACTGCTGGTCGAATCTTCGCCGCACGCGAGGCGGGCCATAGAGTCGCCGCCAGTGACGCGATGAGCGGCAGGGCTAAGATCAGAACAAGACCACCCCACGGCACGATGAAGGGCAGGGGGTCGTCGCCAAATGACTCGGATCTCATCATCTGGCGCGTGGTGACGAGGCCCAACGCGGCCCCGATCAGCGTGCCCTGCACGGCAATGAGCCCGGCTTCGGACAGCATGGCGGCACGAATGAGCCCCTTCGGGAAACCCATCGCCCGGAGCATCCCTATCTCCTGCCGTCTCTCGCGAACCGCGCGGACCATCACCACGCCAACCCCGGCGATCCCTACCAGCAGGCCAAACCCGAGGAAGCCCTGCAGGAGTGTCAAGAACCCCGTGAACACGCGCTGGCCTTGGGCTCCGAGAGCAATGAACGTGCGAGCATCGGCTCCCTGTGCGAGGTAATCGGAGTTCAGGGCGGATGCCACAGCGTCGGCATCAACGCCGTCGGCCACCGAAATGTAGGAGCGACTGACGACGTCCTCTGCACCGAGCAGCTCTGAGGTGACCTCGCGACTGACGAGGGCTCCGTTGGTCACCCAATCCGTCCCGCCCAGCCCTGCAATCGTGATCGCGCGAGAATCACCGCTCCCTGGCTCAATCATCGTGACCGTGTCACCGACTGCCAGCGCCGCCGTCTCCACCCCCGCCACGAGGAAGTCTTCCGGCACGATGGCCAACGTCGGATCGTCGAGTACCGCCCGATAGGCATCCGCATCGCTCGGGTAGCTCGCGTCCCTGCTGATCAAGTCCGGCACACCACCCCCGAGAAGGTCCGAGTCGAACCCAGTGATCGGCCAGGCACGGATGCCATCGAAGTGGCCGGCCTCGAAGTTGGCGGTGCCCCTGACCAATCCAGCAACCGCGGCGATATCGGGACGGGCCACTAGGGATCCGCCGTCGACGGGGTTGGCCGGATTCGTATCGAGAACGATGTCGAAACCCCCCGCCATTTGGTCGACGGTGGCACCGGTATTGCGTTCAATCGACGCCGCGATCGTGGTGAGGATGGTCACGGTGAAGATCACCAGTGAGAACATCCCGAGCAGCATCGCGGTTCGGAACCGGCGCGCCAGCGGGTAGGCGATGCCCAGTCTCGTTGCCAGGCCGCGGCCCCCTCGCCCCATGAGCTCGACCATGTAGGTCCACACTCGATCCAGGCTGGCCGCCAGCGACACGGCGCCGGCGATGAGCACGCCGCCCTGAACGACCAGGACGCCGATGTTTCCGGTGCCCATGATTCCGGGGAACAGCGGGCTTACGGCGAGTCCCCAGCCCAGCACTGCGCTTGAGACAAGTTGGCGCGCCAAACGGTCTGGCAGGAGCCGGCGCAGAAGTGGAGCCGCCGAGAAGGCTGCCACAGGGACCCCAACGAGCAGGGGGATCGCCGCTTCGCTCAGGTAGCCGCCGAACCCCGCCGCTGCGCCGATGAGGATGCCTAACGTTCCGAGTACCAGGGTACGGAGGCGTGCGCGCGCCACCCTGGGCTCGGGTATGTCACGGATGGCGCGGATGATGTTCAGCCTTGCGATGCGGACGCTCGTGACCCAGACAGTCAGGAGGGAGATGACCAGACCGATCGTCGCCCCCAAAAGGAGGCTGCCCGGCTCGATCACCATTTGGGTTTGAAATCCCTCGTCCGCCGCTCCGAATATGGGGCCGGCGACGAGCGCCACGAGCCATCCGATGCCGACCCCGACCACCGCCCCGAGCGCAGCCGCGACGACCGCATACATCGCGCCCTCGATCGCGAACGCACGGGTCAGGCGTCGACGGGTGAACCCCACCGCGCGCAACATCCCGAGTTCGGTCTTCCGGTCTTCGGCGAGCATCACGAAGAGGTTGATCAGCAACAGGATTCCAGCCAACACACTGAAAGCTCCCATGCTGCTGAATATCTGGGTGAGTCCCGTGCCCAGCTGCTCTGCCTCGTCGAGGACGCTGGCTTTCGGTGCCTCGAACTCAAGGCTCGGGATGCCCGCCAGAGCGGCACGCAGATCCAAGAGGACGCTGTCCGAGAGTCCCCGGGTATCGACCGCCCCTCCATCCAGCGAAACGAGCAGCTGTTGCTGTGGAGGACTGGCCACCGTGGTTACGGCAGCGGCCAGAGTGGCAATCGTGCCGGGTGCCACCATCGCCCCTCCGTAGCCTGCCAGGCCCACTTCGGCCACAACGTCGCTGACCACGAGGTTGACCCCGGAACCGAACGCGTGGAGGCGCAACGACTCACCAGTTTCGACACCGAGCTCCCCTGCGGTTCGCTCGTTGAGCAGGATTCCATCAGGCGGAGGAGCGCCGGTATCGGCGATACCAGTGATTCCGGGGTCCGAGCCAAAATCACGCGCCGCGCGGAAGTCGTACTCCACGATGCGGACTTGCGGGATTGCCCTGTCGCCTTGAGGCACCTCAAGGGTCGCGGTGGTCGTTGTCGCTTGCAGCAAGCCGTCGACGTCCTCGATGTCGCCCGACCCGACCTGGGCCGCTACCCCTTGCAGGTCTGTTTCCTGGGTAGGGGTGATCGTGATATCGATCGGTCCCAACCTGGTTCGAGCGGCATCTGCGAAGGAAGCCTCGATGACGTCACCGACTACAAGAGACGACGTGATGATGGCCGTGCCAAGAAGCGCCCCACCGACGACCAGCATCGCTTCCGTACGGCGCCGGCCGATGTTGCGCCTCGCCATGGTCGCCAGCGTTCGGTGACGGAGGGCCGTCACGGCGAGGGGGACCAGAAGCAAGAGCACAGCCGAGGCCAGGACGGCGCTGGCGGTCATGCCGTCACCGAGGCGACGATCGGCTCTTCTGACAGCGGTTTCCCGTCGGGAACGATGCGGCCGTCGCGGACGTGAAGGAGGCGTTCGCCGGACCGACCGAGGGCCTCGTCGTGGGTGACGACGACGAGGGTCTGACCGGCGCTGTGGACCTGATGGAGCAGCTCGACGATTTCACCGGCTGTCTGGCTGTCGAGCGCCCCGGTGGGCTCATCAGCCCACACCAGTGCCGGCTCGGCGACAAGGGCCCGCGCGACGGTTACACGCTGCTGCTCGCCCCCCGATAGCTCGCCGGGACGGTGGTAGGCGCGATCGCCCAGGCCGACGCGAGCCAGCATCTCCCGCGCCCGCTCCCGCGCGACTTTCGGCGCCACCTTGGTGACAAGCAGCGGCAACTCCACGTTCTCCGCAGCAGAGAGGACGGGGATGAGGTTGAAGGACTGGAACACGAAGCCCATGTGCTCCGCTCGGTGTCGGGTTCGCTCTGCGTCCGACATCGCGAATAGGTCCTCACCGTCGACCGTCACGGTGCCGACGTCTATGTCATCCAGGCCAGACAGGCAGTTGAGTAGGGTGGTCTTGCCGTTCCCGGACGGGCCCATGATCATCAGCAGCTCGCCGCGCTGGATGTCCAAGTCGACGCCTCGGAGGGCCGGGACTTCGTGGGACCCAGTGCGATAGGTCTTGCCCACCCCGCGAGCGGTGAGGATCGGTCTCACCTGAAGCTCCAGGTCGTCGCGTGCTCCAAACTCCGTATGTGCGATCGTCTTCATCCGCTGTCTCCTCGCTCTATGCCCTTTTTAGTGGTGTACGGTGTACACACAAAAGAACAAACGCGGGCATGCTAGGGTGTACGCAGTACACCGGTCAATAGTGATTTCGGACCATAATCGGAGGGAGGGTCGGGATGGCTCAGCAGGGGGCGAAGCGCCGACGCCCGCTGAGCAGGGACAAGGTGGTGGCCGTCGCGGTGGCCCTCGCCGACAAGGGAGGTCTCGAGTCCGTCAGCATGCGAGCCCTCGCCCGGAAATCACGGGTGGTTCCGATGGCGCTCTATAAGCATGTCGCCAACAAGGAAGACCTTCTGGACGCCATGGTCGATGTCGTCTTCGGTGAGGTCGACTTCCCCACGGGAGCCGACTGGAGGACGGCAATGCGGCAGCGGGCCATGTCGATGCGCGATGCTCTCCTGCGCCATCGCTGGGCGATCGGCCTGATGGAGTCGCGGACGAGGCCGGGCCCGGCGAACCTGCGACACCACAACTTGGTCATGCTAATCCTCCGCGAGGCAGACTTCCCGTTCTGGACAGCCATCCGCGCGTACAACGCGATGGACAGCTATATCTATGGCTCCCTGCTGCAGCAGCAGAACTTGCCGTTCGAGACCCCCGAGGAGGCTGTGGAAATGGCGGCCGAGATCATCGCCCCGCCGTCCCTGGCGGAGGAGTACCCATACCTCGCGGAGGTCGTCGTCGAGCTCGCCAAGCGCGGCTTCGACTTCGGAGAGGAGTTCGAGTCCGGGCTAAATCTCGTTCTGGACGGGATAGAACGGCTCCGGCAGGAGGAAGCGATGACCACCGGCAGTCCGTAGGGCTCCTCCCTGACCCTCCGCTGCCGGCTCTCAGGATCGCTCCCCACATTCCATCGTCACCCGGAGGTCCCATGGACTGGAAACCTGCTCCCACCTGCAGGTTAGTCGTGGGCGCTGAAGGAGTCGAACCTTCCACTTCCGCCTTGTAAGGGCGGCGCTCTCCCGCTGAGCTAAGCGCCCCTTCGAAGGCTAACAGGTGAGGTGGAGAGCGGCGGCGGTTGTGGCCGGGTCCAGTTCAGAGAAGAGCCGGACGGCCTCGTCGGTCTTTCTGACATCAACTTCGATCCCCCGCTGGCGCAGAAGATCGAGCGCTTCGGCCTGCGGGCGCATCTGTCCGGATGCTCCCGTCCCCACGACAAGTCGTTCGGGGAGCTCCTCGAGCACCCCGTCCAGATCCTCGATCACCAGCGAATGTCCATCCTTCCGCCACCAGTTCCGCACGACGCGATTAGGAAGGACGATGAAGTCCCGCGTCTCTTCCTGTCCGTCTACCAGCACCCGGCCGAACTGATATCCGTCGATCCTGGACATGTGGCAACCTCACTTTTAGTATGCCCAATCTCAGGTGGGTGAAGCCCCCGGCCGGCTCGGGGTCGCCGGAGGACCTCGTCAAGGCGCTCCTCCTCGAAAGAGTGAAGGACAAGCGCGTCATCGAGGCGTTTCGACGGATCAAGCGAGATCAGTTTGTTCCTCCAGAATGGACCGGGGCCGCCTACCGAGACAGGCCCATCCCCATCCCCCACGGACAGGTCACCACCCAGCCTTCGTTGGTCGGGCGGATGGTCGCTGCGTTGCAGCTCAACGGCACCGAGCGCGTCCTCGAGGTAGGAACCGGCTTGGGGTTCCAGACGGCGATCCTGTCCTTCCTTGCGGAGGAAGTGTTCTCGATCGAGCGCTTTCCCGACCTGGCGGAGCAGGCCCGGTCGAACCTGAGAACCGCAGGTATTCCGGAGGTCACCGTCGTGGTCGGCGACGGAACGCTTGGGCTTCCCGAACACGCACCGTTCGGTGGGATCGTGGTGTCGGCGGCGGCACCAGAGGTGCCCGCACCGCTCATCGAGCAGCTCGTCGAGGGCGGACGAATCGTCCATCCCGTCGGCTCGGGAGGCGACGAGGTCGTGATGGGCTTTCGAAAACAGGGCGATGGCCTGATCCGAGAACGGATCGTGGTTCCGGCCCACTTCGTTCGGCTCATCGGCGCGCACGGGCTTCCCGAAGGACCGCCCTGAGATCCCTCTACCGCCAGTCGATGACCAGCCGGCCATTCTCCTCGGTGACCGCGGTGCCGAACGAGGCGCAAGCCTCCGTGAACCGCTTCTTCACCCAGGCTGCATCCTCACCCTGCGCGAGCTTCGTGTAGCAGAAGTCCAGCTTGAGGGGGAGGGCCTCCAGTCGGACGGGCCCACCCTCATCGATCGTCACGAGGAATAGCAGTCCGAGGTCGTTGCGGAGGATCGGATCAACGGCGTAATCGTCGAGGAAATCGCCGAGGTCGTACAGGATGGGTCCGTCCACGCCCTGGAAGACATGCGCCGAATGGCCTGCGATCAGGCTGACTCCCGCTTCGAGGAAGGCCCGACCCGAGCTGCGGACGTGGGGCACAGGTTCGGGGGTCATATTCGGTCCCCAATGCGGGGTCACCACGACGGAATCGGCATCCATACCTCGGATGAGCCTTGGGAGCCAGTCGGGATCATCGTTTCCGAGATCGACGAACGCGATCCCCGGGCGATCGGGCGTCGCGGCGAATTCCTCCGGGTGATCGGCGACCCCGATCACCCCCAGTCGAAATCCGTTCGCCGTCAGGATCGCCGGGCTTCGGGCCCGCACTACATCCGAGCCGGCTCCGACAGAAGTGATCCCCGCGTCGTTCAGATACCGAACCGTGTCGAGCAGGGCTTCCGTGCCGAAGTCCAATGCGTGGTTGTTGGCGAGCGTCACGCAGTCGACGCCCAGGTGAACCAGGGTCTCCACCGCCTTCGGTGGGGCCTTGAAGAAGAACGGCTTCCGAGGATCCGGCCATGGGGCACCCCGATCGGAGATGCAGCATTCGAGGTTCAGAACGAACAGGTCCGCCTCGCGGGCGGTATCGGCCACCTCCGGAGCAACCAGGGAGTCCGCCGGATCGGACGCAAGCCGCTCGGCCACCCCGCGTCCAAGCATCGTGTCGCCCGCCAGCGCCAGCCTGATCGCCACGTCCCGTTACGTATCACGCTGACGGTGCCGGCGCAGCACGAGCCGTGCGGACTATCTGAGATCCACCTCGACCAAGATCAGCTCGGTCTCGTCCACAGCCCGCAACGCGATCTCCGGCTCGTCCCAGATCTTGGCGGCGTCCCCCATAGACAGGCGGTCGCCGTCGATCTCGAGGCTTCCTTTGATGACGTACAGGTAGCCGCCCATCCCGGTGGGAAATTTGTGGTCCAGGGTGAGCCCCGGTTCCATCGAGGAGATATACACGGCGGCGTTGCCGTGGACCCTCACGCCCTCTTCATCGTCCGGGGAGATGGCTTTCAGGAGACGGTTCCCACGATCGTCGCGGCTGAGCACCTTCTGCTCCACACCGGGAGGAAGCCCCAGGCGATCCGGCATGATCCACATCTGGATGAAGCGCATCGGCTCCGTCTCGGAGGCGTTTTGCTCCGAGTGCCACGCACCGGAGCCGAGGGTCATCCGCTGCACGGAACCGGTCGGGAGCGGGCCCGGTGATCCGCCCACGTCGTCCTCATGGCGAAATGTCCCCTCCACGACATAGGTGAGGCCCTCAATGTCCCGATGCGGGTGCAACGGCCACACCGCGCCAGGTACGAGGGAGTCGTCGTTGAAGACCCGGAGATTCCCGAAACCCCTGTTGTGGGGGTCGCGATACTCATCGAAGGAGAAGTGCCACCTGGCAGTGAACCACCCGCCCTCCTTTCGATAGATGTCCTTGTCCCGTCTCACCTCGATGGGCATGGCCTTCTCCCTCGTCTAGGCGACCGCCGCCTGCTTGTGATCATCCGCCCCCGAGCCTTCGAGCGCGAGGGCCATGACCTGGTCCACCGTCTCGACCGGGTGGAAACCGATGTCGTTTCGCACTTCCTCCGGCACGTCCTCGAGGTCTCCTTCGTTTCGCTTGGGAAGGATGACCTCCTTCAGGCCGGCCCGGTGAGCGGCCAGGACCTTCTGCTTCACGCCCCCGATCGGGAGAACTCGTCCCTGGAGGGTCACCTCACCGGTCATCCCCACCGTTGCCTTCACCGGCCGCCCCGAAAGGAGCGAGGCCAGGGCGGTGGTCATGGCCACGCCCGCGCTGGGCCCGTCCTTCGGCACCGCGCCCGCCGGCACGTGCACATGAAATCGGCCCTGAAGCCGATCGTGCGATACCCCGAGCTCGTCTGCGTGGGAACGGACGTAGGAGAGGGCGATCATGGCCGATTCCTTCATCACGTCGCCAAGCTGTCCGGTCAGCGTGAGCCCTCCGGAGGATCCGGAAGGCCCGTTCGCGTCCCCTTCTTCCATCCGGGTCGCTTCGATGAACAGGACGTCGCCTCCGGTACCCGTAACCGCCAGGCCCGTAGCCACGCCCGGCACGCTCGTCCGATCGGCCGCTTCGAAGAAGAACTTCTGGCGGCCCAGATACTCGCGGAGATCATCCCCGTCGACCCTCACCGGGACCTCCACCGAGTCGCCGGTCACTTTGGTGGCGACCTTCCTGAGGAGCTTGCCGATCTCCCGCTCCAGGTTTCGGACTCCGGCCTCGCGCGTGTAGTCGTTCACGATGGCCCGGAGCGCCTCGTCCATGATCTCCACCTCATCGGGCTTCAGGCCGTTCCGCTCGACCTGGCGCTCCAGCAGGTGGTCCCGGGCGATGGCGATCTTCTCGTCCTCGGTGTACCCGTCCAGGCGGATGACCTCCATCCGGTCGAGCAGCGGCCCGGGGATCGTCTCGGCCACGTTGCCGGTGGTGATGAACATGATCTCGGAGAGGTCCAGGTCCACGTCGAGGTAGTGGTCGCGGAACGTGTGGTTCTGCGCCGGATCCAGGACTTCGAGCAGCGCGCTGGAGGGGTCGCCGCGCCAATCCGCACCCACCTTGTCGATCTCGTCGAGCATCATCACGGGGTTCTTCGTCCCGGCGTCCTTGAGGGCCCGGACGATGCGGCCCGGAAGCGCGCCGACGTAGGTCCGACGGTGTCCCCGGATCTCGGCCTCGTCGTGGATGCCCCCGAGCGAGAACCGGACGAACTTGCGACCGAGGGCCCGGGCCACCGACTCGCCGAGGCTGGTCTTCCCCACCCCGGGCGGGCCGATCAGCGTGAGGATGGCCCCGGAACCGCGGCCGCTGGCGACCTCCGCAAGTCCTCGCTCGGCCCGGAGCTTCCGGACGGCCAGGTACTCGATGATCCGGTCCTTGACGTCAGCGAGTCCGGTGTGGTCCTCGTCGAGGATGCGCCGGGCCCCGGCGATGTCGAAGTTGTCCTCGGTCCGGTTGGACCACGGGATCTCCACCAGCCAGTCGAGGTAGGTCCGGATCCAGCCGTACTCGGGGTTCTGAGCCGACGTCCGCTCCAGGCGCTGGAGCTCCCGCTCGGCCTGTGCCTTCACTGCTTCCGGCATCCCCGCGGCCTCGATCTTCTTCCGATATTCCTCTGCGACGTTCTCGTCGCCGTCTTCGCCGAGCTCCTTCTGGATGGCCTCGAGCTGCTGGCGGAGGATGTACTCGCGCTGGTTGCGCTGCATCCCCTCAGAGACCTCGGAGCGGATCTTGTCCTTCAACGCCACCTCAGCCAGCGTGTCCTTGGCCCAGGCCAGGACCAGCTCCAGCCGTTGCTCGACGTCGATGGTCTCCAGGACCTGGATCTTCTGATCGAACGAAAGGTCCGGCGAGTATCCGGCCATGTCCGCAAGAGCGCCCGGCTCCTCGATGCCCCGCAGGAACTGCGCGAGCTGAGGGATCCCTCGAGACTCAACGATGCTCTCAACAGTCGCTCGGTACTCCCGGGCCAGCTGCTCGGCGCGTTCGCTGACGGGCTCGGCGTCCGGGCAGGGCTCCACCTGGACCCATATGGCTTCTCCGGTCCCTGCCACGCCCGAGCCGATCAGGGCCCGGTGCAGGCCCCGGATGACCACGGCCTCGACGCCTCCGGGAGTCTGGCCCATCTCCTCGATCACGGCCACGGTCCCTACTCGGGCGTACGCGCCTGCCTGGGTCCGAGGCACCAGAAGGAGGGTGTCCTCAGCGGAGCGGGCAGCCTCGATGGCCGGCCCCGCCTCCGGCGATTCCAGCGTGAGCGTCACCACCATGTGAGGAAGAACGACCCCAGTCTGCAGGGGCAGGAGCGGGAGGATCTTCGTGTCCAGCTTGTCAGGCACCTTGTCTCCTATCCTCGAGTACGCATGTCCTTCTAAAGGAGAACGCTCAGAGATCCGTGCTATTCCCGAACCTGAGCGATATGCACTCAAGTTCGCGGAGGAGAGGGCCGTGCAAGGACGGCCGCGGCCGGTGAACTCGCGGATTCAGAGGCCTCGAGCGTTCCGACCGCGGGACGTCCTTGCTCCTCATCTGCCTATCACCTCCCCTCGTGGAGCCTCAAGGGACTGGGCCGTCCATGAGGAGATCAAAGAGCGCCGGGTTTAGCGGTACCTGAAACGAGATTTGGAATCGGCTGTGAATCGATCAGTTTGCCTTTGGGGAGGCCGGATCGGTGGGGCGAAGGGGCAGCCGCACCTCGAACGTCGCACCCGCAAGCTCACTGGGCCCGACGGCCACGCTCCCACCGTGGGCCTCGACGATGGCCGAAACGATCGCGAGGCCCAGGCCGACTCCGCCGGTGCCCCTGGATCGAGTCGGGTCACCTCGATAGAAGCGTTCGAACACGCGACCGACCATTTCGGGTGGGACCCCCGGACCCTCGTCCGCCACCGACAGGAGCACCTCGTCGTGATCCCTTGCCACGGTGACTCGCGCCGGTGTTCCTGACGGCGTGTGGAGGCGGACGTTGTCGAGAAGAGCGTCAACGACTTGGCGAAGCCGCCCGTGGTCTCCGATCACCGAGACGGGGCCATTCAGCTTCAGGTCAATCGGCCGGTCCGGCTCGATTGCTCGGGCTGCCTCCACTGCGTCTGCCACGAGCTCGGAGAGGTCCACCTGCTCCTGCTCGAGCGGGCGGCCCTGATCGAGCCGGGCCAGCAAGAGGAGGTCGTCCACGAGGACCCCCATCCGGGAGGCCGCGTCTTCGATGCGCCGCATTGTCTTGGCCAGGTCATCGGGACGGGAGCCGGCGCCTCGCCGGAAGAGCTCCGCATACCCTCGGATCGATGTCAACGGCGTCCGAAGCTCATGCGAGGCGTCGGCGACGAAACGGCGAAGAC
This sequence comes from Actinomycetota bacterium, assembly GCA_035641075.1. Lineage (GTDB taxonomy): Bacteria > Actinomycetota > UBA4738 > UBA4738 > CALAEC01 > DASQUW01. The sequence goes on from DASQUW010000017.1 coordinate 12,958, forward strand.
GTCCCTCGGAAGCACGGCGCTCCTCGAACGCGGCCTCGATCTGGGCGAGCATCGAGTTCAGCGCCAGGCCAAGGCGGCCCACCTCGGTCCTCTCATCGGCCGGTTCGACACGGCGGGTGAGGTCTCCGGCGGCGATCGCTCCCGCCGTCTCGCCTATCCCGGCGAGCGGCCTTAGTCCCACTCGGACCAACCACAGAGCCAGGACGGCGACCAGAAGGAGAACGACCCCACTCACCACGCCCTCGACGACCACGAGCCGATGAAGGGTTGCCGCCACCTCCTGCAGAGGGATGGCCACGATGAGCGTTCCCCTCCGAGGGCCGATGCCCGTCGCTAGGACGCGGTAGTCGATCGCTCCGCCGGCGGACCTCGTGTTGAAGGTGCGAGAACGGATTCCCGGTGAGGCCCCGGAACCGGGGAGGGCCGACGAAAGAACGGGGCGAGCGAGCGCGTGGAACCCGAAGAATGTGGTCGCGATCGAGTCGCCCGAGCCGTCACGGAACTCGGCGTATGTCCCCGGGGGAACGAACAGGCCGGTCGGAGGCCCGCCATCTCCGAAACGCTCCGTGATCGAGAGCGCTTGCGCCGCGAACGGCTGGGCCGACACCAACTGCTCGTCCACCCGGTCGAGGAGGAACGACGATAGGAACCGGTAGGTCACGAGGTTCGCCGCAAGGAGCCCCGCCGCCACCAGGACGACGGTCGTGATCAGGAGACGAGCTCGTAGAGACACCCTCACTCCGGCGGGAGGCGCAGGACGTACCCCACTCCCCGCACGGTGTGGATCAGCGGGGGATCCTCGATGTCAACCTTCTTCCTGAGATAGCTGACGTATGTCTCCACGATCGACGACTCCCCGCCGAAGTCGTAGTTCCAGACGTGGTCGAGGATCTGGTCCTTGGACAGCACTCGCCGGGGGTTGGCGAGTAGGAACCTCAGCAGGCTGAACTCGGTGGGTGTGAGATCGATGGCTCGGCCGCCTCTCCAGACTTCGTGAGTCCCCTCGTCCATCTCGATGTCGGCGAATCGCAGCCGCTCCGTGTCGGATCCGGGACCGCGCGTGCGCCGGAGGACGGCTCGGACGCGCGCGATCAGTTCCTCCAGGCTGAACGGTTTGGTGACGTAATCGTCTCCCCCGATGGAGAGGCCCCGGACCTTGTCTTCGGTGGCATCTTTGGCCGTGAGGAACAGCACCGGGACACGCCGCCCGCCATCCATCAACCGTCGCTGCACCTCGAACCCGTCCAGGTCGGGAAGCATGACGTCGAGCACGATCAGCTCGGGCCGGAACGACTCGACGAGAGCGAGTGCCGCTCGGCCGCTATCCGCGGATGCGACCTCGAACCCCTCGTAGCCAAGGCCCGTGGCCACGAGGTCCGTGATGTGCGGCTCGTCGTCGACGACGAGCACGCGCACGGGAACCTCCGCTGCTGATGATCCCGGGACCGCGGAGGCTCCCGTCGCTCCCAACATCGGATCTCCTCTATCCGGACTCCGGCGGTGCGGCCTGGCCTGACGCAGGCTCCGGTAGCGACGCGCCGAGATCCCGGGACCGCTGCACGAATTCCTCCCGGGTCAACTCTCCTCGAGCGTACCGCAGGCGGACCTCTTCCAGCGCTCCGTCCCGGAGGACAACCGGTGCCGCCGGAGTGGACGTCTGAACGACTGTGGGTCCCCGGGTCGTCGCACGCACGATGGCCCACACGGCAACGCCAATCAGGAGGAGAAGCAGCACCATCGGTATGATGCCGCCGAAGAATCCCCATCCCCAGTCGCGATCAACGAAGCCACGTGCATGATGGATCGGAACGATGTCGAACACCTCCTTCCGACTCATTGAAGCAGCCGAACCTTAGAGAAGGCTGGGAGGCATCCTAGAGTTCCCTCAGGCTGGGGCCAGGTAGCGTCGGCTTCATCATTCGTTCACTCAGAGCGTCGAGGAACTTCGCCGTGAGCCGGTCAGGATCAAGACCTTCGTGCCGCTTCTTGCCTTGCGGCGCGCCTGGGACCGTCTTCGTCTCTCCCACCTCGTCCCGGATACGACTCGGTTCGCTCGTTCGTAGCCCATCCGGCGCCGGCGGCCCAGGCGTTCGCCGCCGGGATGCTCGCCGCCGCGGCTCTTGGATGGAGCCGAGACGCGCGAGATGCGTGGCCCTGCGGCGTGGCGTCGCCTGGAGAGAAAGCGGGTACCTTCATGCTCGTGACGAGCTGGATCCGAGCGGCCGGCGGGATCGTGTGGCGGACCGGCGCGGACGGCGTCGTCGAAGTCGCCCTGGTTCATCGACCGAAGTACGACGACTGGACCCTGCCCAAGGGAAAGCTGCACCCCGGCGAGACAGAGGAAAAGACGGCCGTTCGGGAGGTCGAGGAGGAAACGGGACTGCGCTGCGTCCTGGAGCGTCCGATCGGAAGGATCCACTACGTGGATCGCCGCGGCCGGCCGAAGACCGTGCGGTATTGGCTCATGCGCCCGATCGCGGGATCCTTCGTTCCTTCCGATGAGGTGGACGAGCTCCGCTGGCTCCCGCTGGATCAGGCCGAGGCGCTGGTCAGCTACGAGCATGACCGGTGGCTCCTGGGGAGGTTCGCGCACCCGGCCACGTCGCCGAAGCCGGGGCTCGGACGCACCTCCCCGTGATCCAGGAGGTCCTGCAACATCTCTCCGCCGAAGGACTGAAGCTCCCGGATCCACCACCCCTGCGCAAGGGCTCGACTTGGGTCCTGGAAACCGAGGGCGACGGTTTCGTCGGCGCCCGGTACTTTCCTTCGCCGTAGAGGGAGCGCTCCTTACTCGCTGTCTCCGGGACCAGGCCAGGGAGAGGTTGCCACCAAGTCGGTCCCGAAGCGCTCCAAGCCAGTGTTCGCTTCAAGTCCCGCGGGCTCACCCCCCTCCCATATCTCTGGGTTCACCGGCCCCTCGCTGTTTCCGGGGCCCGGCCAGGGGAGCGTGAAGAGATCGGCGGCACCCATGTGGCTAATCTAGAGGCTAAGGCCTCGGCGGGGCAGGTCCGGATCCGAGAAGGTCGCCTAGTCTGGAAGCATGGGTGAACGAGGGACGCGAGGTCGCGCCGGCATACAGAGGGGGGCCCGAACCGCGCTTCCCTTCTGCGTGGCCGTTGTCGGCTTCGGCGTCTCCTTCGGCCTCCTGGCGAGGTCGGCGAGTCTTGGTCCGCTCGAGGCCACGATCATGTCTGGCACGACGTTCGCGGGCTCCGCTCAGTTCGCCGCCGCGGGAATCCTCGCCGCCGGAGGCACCGTCGTTTCGGCGATCACTGCGGCGGTCTTGCTGAACGCTCGGTACGCGGCCATCGGCATCTCCGTGGCTCCAGCGCTCGGAGGAAGCCCTCTCGTGCGGTTCTTGCTTGCCCAACTGGTGGTGGACGAGTCCTGGGCCATCGCTCATCTCGGCGAAGGCCGGTACGACCGGGGCCGATTGATCGGGGCGGGACTGGTCCTCTACGTCGCGTGGGTCTCAAGCACGGCGGTCGGGGCCCTTGGTGCGGACGTGCTGGGTGACCCTGAGACACTCGGCCTGGACGCCGCATTCCCCGCACTCTTCCTGGCGCTGTTGTGGCCTCAGCTGAAGGCTCCTCGCGCCGCCGTCGCCGCGGCCTTGGGTGGTCTGATCGCGTTGGTTCTCATCCCGTTCGCTCCCCCGGGCGTGCCGATCATCGCCGCCGCAGCCGCAAGCCTCATGGGTTTGGTGGAGCGTTGAGCGAGGCCTGGCTCGTGGTGATCACGGTAGGGGGCGCCACGGCAGCATTGAAGGCGTTGGGGCCGGTCCTGTTGGGGGGCCGCGACCTGCCCGAACCGGTGATGGGGGCCGTCGGTCTCCTCGCTCCCGCGGTCCTCGCCGCGCTCGTCGTCGTCCAGGCCCTCGGCGGCGATCGGGCGATCGTCCTCGATGAGCGGCTGGTCGGCCTGGGCGCGGCCCTGGTTGCCCTCGTTCTCCGCGCGCCGCTCGTGGTCGTGGTCCTCGTGGCCGCTGCAACCACCGCGCTGCTCCGGCTGATCTTCGGCTGATCCGACCTGACACCAAGGCGCGCTCGGTGGGAAGGTCGGCGGCACTGTGTGCTTTTGATACGAAGGTGTTAGGAGGATGACTCTTTGTGGGTTGGAGCTAGACGGGAAGGTCCCGGATGGCGCTGGCGCCGAGCGCCCTGGTGGATGGCGCCAGGCGCAACCCCACCATTCCGATGCGGCCGGGCTCCCACGCGCCGTTCCTGAGGACGTCTACCTTCAGACCGCCTTCATCCGTCTCGGTGACCCGGAAGATCATCCCCGGACCTGTTCGGTAGACGACGGGAGATCCCATGGCTCTCAGTGTACGCGCTTATGGTCGTGGGCACACGCTAAAGGCAGAGACCGCCGCATGACGCGACGGTCCCGCTGCCTTCAGCTTACGGTGAGTGTGCCGTTACGCGATGGCGCGAACGGTCGAGGCCTGGGGACCCTTCGGTCCCTGGGTAACCTCGAACTCGACCTTCTGATTCTCCTCAAGATTCTTGTATCCCTCACCCGCGATCGCGCTGAAGTGCACGAACACGTCGGGACCACCATCCTCCTGGGAGATGAAGCCGAAACCCTTGTCAGGGTTAAACCACTTCACGGTGCCAGTTGCCACTGCATTCCCTCCTTCCATGGCCCGCACGAACCTGAGTGCTGTCCGTCGGCCTCCGGCCTGATGCCGGCTGAGGGAACTGCCGTAGCTACTGCACGCTGAACCCTCTTAATCAGTATACGTGATTCGGGGTGTGTTCCGGTGAACGACAAAGCTCCCTGAGTCCTCGGCGGAGGAACTGCGAAGCGCAGATGAGGCGGTCCAGACCCGCTACTTGCCGGCCTTCTTCTGCTTCTTCGCCTGGCGCTTCTCTTTGAGATTCTTCTGGGCGGCCTTCTTGGTCACCTTCCCGGCGCCCTTGTCCTTCGAGGCCATGCCCTCAGTCTACTCGGGGAAAGCGGACATGGGAAAGGACCGGGTTCTCTTGTTCGACCGACGGAGATGACCTCTCGGAATGGTGAATCCCTCCTGGCGAAGTCGCCGGGCGTGCTCCGACTCATGGCCGGGCACCAGGCGTCCCGTGGCCGAGACCACACGCCACCACGGCAGGCCCTCGCTCCGCGCGAGGACGTTGCCGACCGCTCGGGCCGCACCGGGAAAGCCGGCCTCCTCCGCCACCTCACCGTATGTGGCGACCTCCCCCTTTCGCAGTCCCATGACCACTCTGCGTACGCGGCTCTCGAACTCCGTGCGACCGTCCACGCCGGGCTACATCCTTTCGCGAACTGCTGCCAGAAGCCTCGCCCGAACTTCGGTGACGCTCGCTACTCCGACCGTGAACGTCTTGCGCCGACCAGTCCGACCGGTTCGGAGAGACACGGCAGATGGCGGCACATCGAGAGCGTTGGCTAGCGCGCGGCGAGCCTCGTCCGTGGCCCGACCCTTCTCTGGAGCAGCTCCGACCCGGATGACCAGACCGACGTCGGTGAGATCGATGCCGGGCCGAGACTTCGGCCTGACCTGTACCGCGACGATCACGCTGTTGCCCTGTTGGCGGACGTCGATGCCCCTCAATCTGTACTCCCCGACGGACAACCTTGCCCATTCGGCGGCCACCAGGCGAAATGCCCCCCAGCGGCAGGATTAGGATCGCAACGTGTTCGGGCGGAGATCCCGATCCAGCCCCGCTCCTAACTCTGCAGCCACGTCGAGGAGTAGGTCCATTTCCTCCGCCTCCGTCCGAAAGTTGACGATGCATGCTCGCAGCGCGAACCTCCCTCGCAGCACCGCGTTCGAAGGGAACACTCGGCCGTCGAGCTGCAGTTCAATCATCAGCCGCTCGTTCAGCGTGTCTAGGTACTCGTCTCGTCCCGGCCCAGCAAGCAAGTCGGGCGGTACGTATCGGAAGCAGGCGATCGATAGCACGGTGGGCGCCATCGGCTCGAACTCGGGGCGGTCCTCAACACGACGGTGGAGG
>DASQUW010000018.1:0-2065 GCA_035641075.1 Actinomycetota bacterium
CCCCCTCAAACAGCCGTTCCTGCACCCCTTCGATCCGCCGCTCGGGCTCCACGTAGACCGCGAGAAAACCTCTATCGGCACCCCTGCGACCAGCCTGCCCTCCTAGCCGCGTCGCCGGAGAATGTTGCGGAAACAGGTGACTCCCCGGGGCCGAAGGCTCCGGGCCTTCAGGGAGATTGTTCGTGTCGGAGGGGGGATTTGAACCCCCACCCGGGGCTACCCGGACCAGGCCCTCAATGACGTGGGACCCGTTCGCGATCGTGCGCCTTCGTTCGCGGCGCAGGTCAACGGAGTTCCGACCCCACGGCGAGCGGCCATGGACGCTCCCGAACCCATGCGGAACGGCGCCAGTGTGACCAGGAGTGTGACCAAATCGCGCGCGAGATCCGGCCACAGTTCGCACTAGGCGGCGACGCTCGAAGGGGGCCTGTGTACGCTCGCGACGCCGCGCTCGTCTAGGAGGGGGCCAGCCGCGCCGTGACCGTTATCTCGACATTCCCTTGGAGCGCCTTGGAGACCGGGCAGTTCTCCTTCGCCCGCTCACAGGCCTCATGGAAGGCGGCATCATCGATCCTGGGCACGTTCCCGATGACGTCGAGTGCCGACTTCGTGATCCCCGTGCCCGGCACGAAGGTCACCGTCGCCGAGACGGTTAGGCTTTCCGGCGCGTTGCCCTTCTCGGTTAAGCCGCCCGAGAGCGCCATCGAGAAGCACGCCGCATGGGCGGCTGCGATAAGTTCCTCCGGGCTCGTCAAATCGGCCTCGTCGCCGGTGCGCGCCGGCCACGAGACGCCGAGCGAGGCGAAGGCACCGCTCCCGACGCGCTCGATCATGCCCCTCCCGGTAGCCAGGTCGCCTCGCCAGGTCACCTGTGCGTTCTTCTCTGCGGCCATCACTCCTCCTTAGCATCTCTTAGCAGCTTGCCGCTCGCTGCGATCATTTCGCCCCATCCGTCCCGACCGCAAGCTAAGCGAAGTTCGCTGAGCATGTCGAGGTCGCCAATATTGATCAGACGGACCGGAACTGCTTCGTCTAGATCTCCTGGGCCGCTTCCTCAGCCCAGCGGCCGAAAGCCTCCCAGAACGGGTCGAGACCCGGATGTTCGAGTGGCCGCTCCTCTCCGTCCACGACGACGACCGCCCCTCCCTCAGCTTCCGTGATCTCGCCCACGTCAGCAGCCTCGATGCCTTCTTCCCGAAGAGCACCCAGGAACCCCGGAGCGTGGTCGGGCCGAACGGTGGCAATCAAGGTTCCCTCGGAGATCGACGTGTACGGGTCGATGCCCAGATGGTCGGACACGGCCCGGACCTCGGGCCTGATGGGGATGGATTCGAACTGAATCCGCATGCCCAGCTTCGACGCGGTCGCGACCTCGGCCAACCCGCCGATCACTCCTCCTTCGGTGGCGTCGTGCATGGCGGTCACTCCCCGCTCGCGCAGTCCGTATCCGGCGGCCACCCGGCCCTCGGGGACCACGGTCATCTGCTCGAACAGCGCGTCCGCCGCGGCCCAAACCTCCTCGCCGAGTTCCCTTTTCATCCGGTCGGGGAAGGTTGCCGCGAACAGGGCGGTGGTCTCGATAGCCGGGCCCTTGGTCACCAGGACCCGATCACCGGCGCGGGCCATCGGCGGCGATACATAGGCGTCCTCGGGGCCGATGGCGAGGCAAGTGGCGCCTCCGACCATCGGCCAGTTGCAGCCCTCATAGCGACCGGTGTGCCCGGTGACGACGGCGATGCCCAGGTCCTCGCATGCCTTGGCGTAGGCGTTCCATAGTGTCTCCAGGTCCTCGTCGGAGAGTTCCAGGGGCAGGTTCAGGTCGACGGACATCCACCTGAGGGGAAGACCGCTCGTAGCGGCGTCCGAGGCAAGGATGTGGACCGCGAACCATGCTGCCCGCTCCCACCCGTACGCCGGCACGACGAATACCGGGTCGGCCGTGAGCGCCATGGCCACGCCGGGCGCCACCCGCACGACGCCGGCATCAACCCCGTGTTGGGGTCCGACCAGGACGTCCTCATCCCGGGCTCCGAGGTTCCCCAGGATCACGCGGGCGAACGTCTCG
>DASQUW010000019.1:0-2941 GCA_035641075.1 Actinomycetota bacterium
GTCACCGTGCGTCAGGTGACCGGTGACCGCCCCTACCGGTGCCCGGGATGCGACCAGGAGATCCGGCCCGGCACCGTGCACGTCGTTGTGGTCCCGAACCACGATCCGAGCCTCCGCCGTCACTGGCACACGGCGTGCTGGCAGCGGGAGCGGCGGACCCGACGCTGAGAGGAGTTCGATATGGAGCCCTGGTCGCGTGAACCGGCCGGCCGGTTCGACGAGGACGTCCTGGAGAGCGAGGCGCTCCGCGGGAACCCGCTCGGCGATCCGCATCGCCGCCCGTTGTGGGTGTACGTCCCTCCCGGCTACGACCAGGAGGCCGAACGGCGCTACCCATCCATCTACATGATCCAGGGGCTCACGGGCCAGCTCGACATGTGGCGGAACCGGCCACCGATGCGTCCCACCTTCCCGGAGCTGGCCGACCGCGGGATCGCCTCGGGTGAGATCCCGCCCTGCATCGTGGTGTGGGTCGACTGCTGGACCTCGCTCGGTGGCAGCCAGTTCCTCGACTCGCCCGGAACCGGCAACTACCTGACATATCTGTGCGACGAGGTGGTCCCGTGGGTGGACGCCCGATACCGAACGATGGCCGAGCGAGAGCACCGCGGGATCGCCGGGAAGTCCAGCGGCGGCTACGGGGCCATGGTCGTGCCGATGCTGCGCGAAGACCTGTTCGGCGGTCTGGCCACCCACGCCGGCGACGCGCTCTTCGAGGCGTGCTACCTCCCCGACTTCCGGGCATCGGCCCGAGCCCTCCGGGACGACTACGAGGGGTCGTTCGAGCGATTCTGGGAGGACTTCCGGAGCCGGCCGGCCTTCTCGAAGGAATCCGATATGCACCTCCTCAACGACTGGTGCATGGCGGCGTGCTACTCGGCCGATCCGGACGGCACCGTTCGTCTCCCCTACGACCCGGCCACCGGCCGGCTGATTCCCGAGGTGTGGGAGCGGTGGCTGGCCCTCGACCCGGTGCGCATGGTGCCCGACCACGCCGAGGCGCTCCGCTCGATGCGGGCCATCTACATCGACGCCGGGAAGCGCGACGAGTGGTTCCTCGACCTCGGCGCCGAGGCCTACCGGAGGGAGCTCGAGGCGATCGGCGTGACCGATGTCTCCTTCGAGCTGTTCGACGCCACCCACATGCTGATCGAGTACCGCTATCCCCTCGGGCTGAAGTACCTGGCGGAGCGGCTCAGCTGAGCGGTCAAGGATCGGCACGCTCGGGCCGAAGACCTTAATGAGGACACATGGACCACGAGCTGGTCGACCTGCCCGGCCCGGTCCGCGATCGGATCCTCCGGCTGGGCATCCATCATCCCGAGCGGTTCGCGTCCGTGTCGTTCCCTGCGCTGGGGAACCGCTCGATCATGGACGTGCTGGGGGAGGGGCGCGGCGACGATGCCGTGTTCGCCCTCCTCACCCGGATCGAGGGCTATCTGGGGCGCTGACCCGGCTCGGGCAGCGCGAGCTGCTCGGGCTCCGGAGCCGGTGGGGCGATCCGCCTGGCCCGCCGAGGCCCCTCCGCCGCGCCGACCCGGAACCGTCGGGCCAGTGCGTGAACCCGCTCGGCGACCTGCTGCTGGAACTCCTTCGGAGCGTAGGCCCGGTCGCCGTACAGCTTCCAGTACTCGGGGACCAGGTCCGGCCGGTGCTCGCGGAGCCATCGCATCCACCACTCGCGGGCCCCGCCCTTGCGGAGGTGGAGGACGATCGGCATCACGTGCGTGGCGCCGGACGCGGCGATGGCCCGGACGGTCTCCTCCATGGCCTCGTCGGAGTCGGAGAGGAACGGGATGATGGGCGCCATCAGGACGCCACAAGCGATCCCGGCCTCGTTCAGCTTTCGGGCCGCGTCGAGGCGGCGGGTCGGCGCCGGCGTGCCGGGCTCGACGGCGCGCCACAGCTCGGGGTCGACCGAGCCGACAGAGAAGTTCGTGCCGACGTCCGTCACCTCGGCGCACTCGCGGAGCAGGTCGAGGTCCCGGAGGATCAGCGTGCCCTTCGTCAGGATCGAGAACGGGTTGGCGAAGTCGCGGAGCGCCTCGAGGATGCCGCGCATCAGCCGGTACCGCCCCTCGGCGCGCTGGTACGTGTCGACGTTCGTCCCCATGGCGATGTGCTCGCCCTTCCACTTCGGAGCGGCCAGCTCCTTCCGGAGCAGCTCGGGGGCGTTGACCTTCACGACGATCTTCGTGTCGAAGTCCTCGCCGTAGTCGAGGTCAAGGTAGGTGTGGGTCTTCCGAGCGAAGCAGTTGTGGGACACGACCCCGTTGGCGATGAAGTCCCCCGTCCCCGTGGTGATGTCGTACATAGGCAATTGGATTCCGAGCGACTCGATCGAGACGACCTTGAGCCGTGCGTCGCTCCTGGTGGCCCGTCCCTCGATCGTCCGCTTTCTGGTGATGGCCGGATCGACACTGAGGAAGAACCGGAGCGCTTCCCGAAGGCCCCCCAACACCCGAACCGTGCACAGCCCGTTCGGCTTGCCCGTTACCTCCACCCTGGCGGAGAAGCCCAATCGCTCCAGTCCCGAGGCAATGTGGGCGATGATCTCAAGGTTGGTATTGGAGAAGCGCAGCACGCGCTGGCTGTAGCTTCCTTCCGCATCGAAGATGCCCGCCAGGAAGCCCTTCGTCCAACCCTGGGATGGCTTCTCGGGCCACTCGATGGCCCGCTCGATGGATTCGACGCCAGCGCGACGACTCGTCCTGATCGCCCGGAGCGGGCTTCCGTTCGCTGAGGCCGCCTGGAAAACGAACTCCTGGGTGGGCACCTCGAATGCCTCGAGATAGCGTCGAGCGCGGCGAAGCGCCTCGAGATCGACGAGGGCGAGCCGGAATCGGTGAACGACCGACCCTCCTTCTCGCCGACGCGGATATCGGTACGTGCCGAGGTGTCCGTCGCCCCGGACCATTCCGCAGAGGTATCCGCGTCGGTA
>DASQUW010000020.1:0-13812 GCA_035641075.1 Actinomycetota bacterium
CTCCGTCCCGTTCACACCGTCTCGGCCGACGGACTCTTCGCCGTGGCCACCGCGGTGATGTTGATCCGCTCCGGAGCCGCCGAGGTTGTCGTGGTGGAGGGACACAGCAAGGCATCGGACATCCTGACGCTCGGGAGCATCCATCAGTTCGCCATGGATCCCGTGTACAACAGACCGCTCGGGATCTCGCCTCATGCCATCGCCGGTCTGGAGATGAACCGGTACCTCGAGGCCACCGGGACATCGGAGGAGCAGTGCGCCCTGGTCGTCCAGAAGAACCGCCGGGGCGCCCTGGACAATCCACGTGCCGCCTACCCGACGGAGATCACCGCCGACGATGTCGCCGTCTCCGAGCCCCTGTGGTGGCCGCTTCGACGCCTGGAGGTCGCCGAGCGAGCGGATGGATGCGTGGTCCTGGTCCTCGCGGCAGGGGACCGCGTCGCGGATCTCACCGATGCGCCGGTCTGGGTCCTGGGTGTGGGGTGGTCGTCGGGGAGTCCCACGCTCGAGAGCCGGTCGTGGGAGGAAGCGGACTACGTCCGGGCCGCGGGGGACCGAGCCTACCGGATGGCCGGCATCGGCCACCCCACCCGCGACGTGGATCTGGCCGAAGTGGACGACACCTACTCGTACCGAGAGCTGATGCACCTGGAGGCCCTCCGGCTGGCTCGAACGGGAGATGCCGGCCCCATGCTCGAGGAGGGCTTCTTCGATCGAGACGGAGAGCTGCCGGTGAACGTCTCCGGCGGCTCCCTGGGCCAGGGGTACCTGTTCGAAGCAAACGGCCTGGTCCGGACGCTGGAATGCGTCCTCCAGCTCCGCGGGGAGGCCGGTGAGCGCCAGGTGGATGACGCGGCTGTGGCCGTGGCCCAGTCGTGGCGAGGAGTCCCCACGACCAGCGCGGCCGCGGCCGTGTTCGCCTCCGACGAGGCGGTGGCCTGATGATCCGGCGACTCGACCACGTCTACTACTGGGTCTCGGACATGGACCGGGCGGTCACGTTCTATGGGGACGTGGTCGGCCTCCGCCTCGCCCGCCGTGAGGGCCCCTCCTGGGCGATGTTCGAAGCGGGCTCGGACGTCCGCCTGGCGCTCCACGGGGCGGTGGAAGGGCGGCCGATCGAGACCGGCGGGGCCACGGCGGTCTTTCGAGTGGACGATCTGGATGCCGCCCGGGCGGATCTGGAGGTCAAGGGGGTGCGCTTCGACGAGCGCATCGGCGAGGTGGAGGGGTACGCCCGGTTCGCCTCGTTCTTCGATCCGGACGGGAACCGGGTGCAGATCATCGAGTACGCGAGCCGGGATCGGGGGGAGTAGGCGTGGGGCAGCGGGTTGCCGTGGTCGGGGCGGGAATGACCAGGTTCGTTCGCCGGGCCCAGGAGACGGGGAAGGAGCTCTCCTGGCAGGCGGCGAAGGCAGCCCTCGATTCCTGCGAGATGACCCTGGACGACATCGACTGCGTTGCCATGGGCACCGCCCCTGACGCCTTCGACGGCGTGCACATGAAGGGGGAGTACCTCTCCGACGGCGCGGGCGGGTGGGGGAAGCCGTACTTCCGTACCTACGTGGGCGGCGGCACCGGTGTGTTCGTCACGATCCACGGCTGGTACCAGGTGGCTTCGGGGATGTTCGATACCTGCCTGGTCGTGGCGGAGGAAAAGATGTCCTCGACGCAGCCGCACGCGCAGGGAGCGTTCATCACGATCTTCGACAACATCCTGGAGCGTCCCCTCGGCCCGAACCTGCTGTGGATCTTCGCGCTCGAGATGAACCGGTACATGAGCGTGCACGGGCTGGAGAAGAGGGACATCGCCGCGGTGTCGGTGAAGAACAAGCAGAACGCCGCGGGGCACCCGGCCGCGCTCCTGGGAGAGGCCGACATCACCGTCGATGACGTCCTGAACAGCGAAGTGCTGGCGTGGCCGGTCCAGCGCCTGGACGTCTCCCCGGTCTCCGATGGCGCCGTTGCCGTCGTGCTCGCCGCGGAGCACGTCGCCAAACGGGTCACGGACAGGCCGGTGTGGATCGACGGCGTCGGCTGGCATCTCGACACTGCGTACTGGACGAATCGAGATCTGTACTACCCCGACTACGTGGAGTACGCGGCTCGGATGGCCTACGACATGGCGGGGATCCGGGAGCCGCGGAAGGAGATCCACATCGCCGAGGCCTACGACCCGTTCGACTACAAGGAACTCCACCACCTGGAGGGGCTGCTCCTCTTCGACAAGGGGAAGGCGCCGGAGGCGATGCGCGACGGCGTGCTCAACCGCGACGGCGACCTTCCGTCCACCCCGTCCGGCGGATTGCTGGGCGTCGGCAACCCCATCGCCGCGGCCGGGCTCATGAAGATCGCCGAGCTCTTCTGGCAGCTCCGCGGCGAGGCGGGGGCCCGGCAGGTCCCGGGAGATCCGCGCCGGGGAGTCGCCCAGGCCTGGGGTGATCTGATGCAGGTGGGAACCGTTGTGGTGATGGGCAAATGACCGCTCGAAGAAGGCTCCGCGCGGTGGAGGGCCCGGGGACGGAAGAGCGACCGGCGGTTCTCCTCGGACCCAGGCACCTTCGAGACCAGGAGTTTCGGTCGGCAGTGGGGGCCGTGGACTTCGGCGTGGATGCCCGCTACGCCTGGGACACAGGCGTGGCCGTCAGCCGGTACCTGCGCGGGCTGAAGCAGGGGAAGATCCTGGCCCGGGAGTGCCGGAAGTGCCGGCGGATACTCGTGCCGCCCCGGATGTTCTGTGAGCAGGACTTCCGCCCCACCGACCGATGGGTGGAAGTCCAGGACTCCGGCCGGGTGAACACCTTCTCGATCTGCTACGTCCGGTGGGACATGGAACCGCTGAAGATCCCGGAGATCCCTGCGGTGATCGAGATCGACGGTGCCTCGCCGTCCATCGGGTTCATGCACAAGCTGGGCGAGGTGGACCCCGATCGGGTCCACGTGGGCATGGAGGTCGAGGCCGTGTGGAAGCCGGCCGAAGACCGGGAAGGTTCGATCCTGGACATCCGGTACTTCCGCCCGAAGGACTCGGAGCTCCGGGAGAAGGGGGCATCCCGCGGACGCAGGAAGGCAGCCGCGAGGAAGTCGACGAGGAAGAGGAAGCGATAGGTGTTCGAGAAGCTCACCGATCCGACGGAGGTTCTGTTGTGGCCGGGGCAGATCCCCATCCGGCACCGGTACACGCCCGGCGTGGCAGGGGAGGCCTTCTTCAGGGCGCTGAAGGACCGGGGTGAGTTCCTCGGATCGCGGTGTGCCAGCTGCGGCATCACCTACTGCCCCGCCCGCCTCTTCTGCGAGCGGTGCTTCTCGGAGCTGGAGGCGGACACGAGGGTCGGACCCGGCGGCGTCCTCGAGTCGTTCACGGTGGGCTCGGTGGGGGTCGAGGGCGAGCCCCTGGAAGAACCGGTGATGGTTGCCCTGGTGCGGCTGGATGGGGCCGACTCCATGTTCCTCCACTTCCTTGTCGACACCGAGGACGCCGCGATCGGCGAGCGCGTGGAAGCCGTCCTGGAGCCGAAGGCGAAGCGAACGGGCTCCATCTTGGACATCCGGGGCTTTCGCCCCGCCCGTCGCTGAGCGACTACCGGATACCCTGTCCCGCATGAACTTCGATCTCAGTGAGGAGCAGGAGGAGTTCCGCCGAGCCGTCCGCACGTTCGCCGAGGAGGTCATCGCCCCTCGGGCGGAGGAGATGGACCGGAAAGAGGAGCTCCCCATGGACATCGTCAAGCAGATGGGAGAGATGGGGCTGTTCGGCCTTCCGTTCCCCGAAGAGTACGGGGGCCAGGGCGCGGACTTCCTCACGCTCTGTCTGGCCATCGAGGAGATCGCCCGGGTGGACTCGTCCATGGCGATCACGCTGGAGGCCGCGGTCGGTCTGGGGGCCAACCCGATCTACCGGTACGGGACCGAGGAACAGAAAGAGCGGTGGCTCGTCCCGATGTGCCGCGGCGAGATCCTGGGCGCGTTCGGGCTCACCGAGCCGGGTGGGGGCTCCGACGCCGCCGCCACCAAGACCACGGCTCGCCTCGAGGGAGGGGAGTGGGTCATCAACGGCTCGAAGGCCTTCATCACCAATTCGGGGACGCCCATCTCCCAGGTGGCCACGATCACCGCCGTCACCGGGGAGACGGACGGACGGAAGGAGATCTCCTCGATCATCGTTCCTACCGACACCCCGGGTTTCGAGGTCGGGAAGTCCTACCGGAAGGTGGGGTGGAGGGCGAGCGACACCCACGAGCTGGCCTTCAACGATTGCCGGGTTCCTGAAGAGAACCTGTTGGGCGAGAAAGGGAAGGGCTACGCTCAGTTTCTCCAGATCCTGGACGATGGGCGGATCGCCATCGCTTCGATCGGCGTCGGCCTGGCCCAGGGGTGCCTGGAGGAGAGCGTCAAGTACGCGGGCGAGCGGGAGGCCTTCGGTCGTCCCATCGGCGGTTTCCAGGGTCTCCAGTTCAAGATCGCCGATATGAAGGTGGCCGTGGAGACGGCCCGGCTGGTGACGTACAGAGCCGCGTGGCTGAAGGAACAGGGACGTTCGTACAAGGCCGAGGCTTCCCTGGCCAAGCTCCACTCCAGCGAGATCGCCATGAACTGCGCCCGGGAGGCCCTCCAGATCCACGGCGCGTACGGATACATCGAAGAGTTCCCCGTGGCCAGGTACTACCGGGACGCCAAGGTCCTGGAGATCGGGGAGGGAACCAACGAGATCCAACGGATCCTGATTGCCCGGGACCTGGGGCTCCCCGACACCGAGCTGTAGCCCGGCTCCCCAGTATGCTTGCAGCGCTTCCGAGTAGACGTCACTCTGGTAACAAGAATTGACTTCCGTCCCACAAATGAGGTAGAGGTAGCGGATTGTGACTCCTGACCGGGGCTCGGGTCGCGCATGGCTCCGGCGGCTTGCCGCCGCCGCGGTCCTCATCCTGCTTGCCCAGATGGCCGGCTCGGTGCAGGCAGATACCAAGGAGGAGCTCGACCGAGCCAGGGCCAAGGTCAAACGGATCGAGAGAGAGCTTCGCTCCGCACAGGCCCGCCTTGACGTCGTCCGGCTCGCGGTTGAGTCGCTCACCCGTCAGGTGGCCCAGGCCCTGGCCCAGAAATACGCCATCGAGGCCCACATCAAGGACACGCGGAGATCCGTGAAGAAGTCCGGGAGCCGGATCCGGGAGCTCCAGGGGCGGTTGAACGAGCGGGCCAGAGATGTGTACATCCGGGGGCCGCTCGAGATCGTCGAGGTGGTGCTGGAGGCGGAGTCTCTGGTGGATGTCTCCGACCGCGTTGCGTTCATCGATTCGCTCTCCCGCTCCGACTCCAATCTGGCCGTCGGTATCGACGTGGAGCGACAGCAGCTTCGGCGGTACGTGGACGAGCTTGCCCGGGTCCGCCGGGACCAGATCGCCCTCCTCAAGCTGCTTCGGTCGAAGGGCACCGAGCTGAAAGAGAAGTTTGCGGTGATGCTTGCGGTGCAGAAAGAGATCGCGGCGAAGCTCGCCGAGGCCAAAGAGGCGGTTGAGACGCTCGAGCAGAAGTACCAGCAGGAGCTGTTGGCCTCCATCGTGGCCGGGCAGGGGCGTCCGCCGCCCGACCTCGCCGAGCCCGGGCCGTTCTACGCCTGCCCCGTGGACCAGCCGCGGGCGTACATCAACGACTTCGGCTTCCCCAGGGTTGGGCACACCCACCAGGGAAACGACATCTTCGCTCCCTTCGGAACGCCAATCCTCGCCCCCTTCGACGGGAACGCCGTGGAGGGATCGAACGGGCTCGGCGGTCTCAGTGTCCACGTGTACGCCAGCAACGGAACCGGCGACTACGTGTACAACGCTCACCTTTCGAAGTACGCGGGGGTGGGCGGTGCGGTGAGCGCCGGAGATCTCATCGGCTATGTGGGCGACAGCGGGAACGCTGCGGGGGCCCCGCCGCACGACCACTTCGAGTACCACCCGGGTGGAGGGCCAGCGGTGACGCCGTACTTCTACCTCAACGAGGTGTGCGGGCCGGGAGGCGCCGGGTAGTCTCCGAGACCCCTTCCCACCGGTCCCTATACTGGGGCACGAGGCACCGCGGATGAGTCCCGACCAGCCCTGGATCTTTCGAACCTACGCCGGATACGCGACGCCTCGGGCCACGAACGAGCGGTTCAAGGCGAACCTGGCCAAGGGCCAGACCGGTCTGTCGATCGCCTTCGACCTCCCCACCCAGTGCGGCTACGACGCGGATCATCCGATGTCGGCCGGAGAGGTCGGGCGCGTCGGTGTCCCCGTGAGCCACCTCGGCGATATGAGGACGCTGCTCGAGGGCATACCGCTTGCGGAGATGAACACGTCGATGACGATCAACGCCACCGCGGTGTGGCTGCTGGCTCTCTACGTGGCCGTCGCGGAAGAGCACGGCGCGGAACACAACTCGCTCGCCGGAACGACCCAGAACGACATCCTCAAGGAATACCTGTCCCGGGGAACGTACGCGTTCCCTCCGGAGCCGTCGATGCGCCTCACCACCGACCTGATCACCTGGACCTTCGACGAGGTTCCGCTGTGGAACCCGATCAACGTGTGCTCGTACCATCTCCAGGAGGCCGGAGCCGACCCGGTGCTCGAGGTTGCCTTCACGCTGGCCAACGCCGTAGCCGTTCTGGACGCGGTCCAACGGACGGGGCGGGTCCGGGACGATGACTTCCCCAGGCTGGTGGGTCGGATCTCCTTCTTCTGCAACGCGGGGATCCGGTTCGTGGAGGAGATGTGCAAGATGCGGGCGTTCACCCGCCTGTGGGATCGCCTGACGTACGAGCGCTACGGCGTGCATGACCCGAAGTACCGTCGGTTCCGATACGGGGTGCAGGTGAACTCTCTCGGGCTCTCGGCCCTTCAACCCGAGAACAACGTGCACCGCATCCTCCTGGAGATGCTCGGTGTGACGCTCTCGAAGGATGCCCGGGCCCGGGCGGTGCAGCTTCCCGCGTGGAACGAGGCCCTCGGGCTTCCACGGGCCTGGGATCAGCAGTGGTCGCTTCGAGCCCAGCAGATCCTGGCGTACGAGACCGACCTCCTCGAGTACGACGATCTGTTCGAAGGCTCGAAGGTCGCCGAGGCGAAGACAGTCGAGATCGAGCAAGAGGCATGGGAGGAGCTGGAACGAGTGTTGGACCTCGGTGGTTCCGTCGATGCTCTCGGGTACATGAAGGAGCGCCTGGTGGCCCGCTTGTCCGAGCGCCTTCGGGCCATCGAACGGAGCGATCTCCCCCTCGTAGGAGTGAACCGCCTTGCGGAGACCGAGCCGTCACCGCTCGTGGAGGGACTTGGCGAGGGGTTCTCCGTCCACAAGATCGACCCCGCCGCCGAGGCCGAGCACGTCGAGGCGCTGGACCGGTGGCGCTCTGGTCGAGACGAGGACGCTGTTCGCCGAGCCATCGACGGGCTTCGTCGCACCGCCGACGGCGACGCCAACCTCGTTCCGGTCTCCGTGGTAGCGGCGAAGGCCGGTGTGACGACGGGTGAGTGGGCCGAGGCTCTCCGGGAGGTGTTCGGGGAATACCGCGCGCCGACCGGAGTGACCGGCAGGAGCGGTGGCGGGGCATCCCTCGAGGCGCTCACGGACGTACGACGGAAGGTGGAAGACGCGGCCCGTCGTGCCGGGGTGACGCGCGCCCGGATGCTCGTGGGGAAGCCGGGCCTGGATGGGCATTCCAACGCCGCGGAGCAGGTCGCCGTGCGCGCGCGGGATGTGGGTTTCGAAGTGGTGTACCAGGGGATCCGACTCACGCCCGAGCAGATCGCCCGCGCGGCGGTGGAGGAGGACGTCCAGGTGATCGGCATCTCGATCCTGTCCGGCGCCCACAACCTGCTGGTGCCGCAGGTGATCGACCGCCTTCGAGAACAGGGCCTGGACCCGGCGCAGATCCCCGTGGTGGTGGGCGGGGTCATCCCGGACGACGACGCGGTGAAGCTGCGCGAGCTGGGAGTGGCCCGCGTTTACACCCCGAGGGATCACGACCTCACGGCGATGATGGGCGAGATCGCGGACCTGGTGGCGGCCGGGGCGAGGTGAAGTCCGAAGGACGCCGACCGCGTGCTCGGGATCCGCGACGGCCGCGTCCCCGAGGCTCCCGCGGATATCCTTCGCCCGTGACCGATGGACCCAAGCAATGGCGAACCGCGATCGGTCGCGTGCGCCCGGACGAGATCCTGATCCGAGGCTATGACCTGACGGAGCTGATCGGCCGGAAGCCCTTCGGCGACGTGGTGTATCTCCTTCTGGCCGGGGACCTGCCCGGAGGCAACGAGGGGCGGATGGTGGATGCCCTACTCGTTGCCGCGGCCGAGCACTCCGTCGTGGCGCCGTCGGTGAATGCGGCCCGGTTCGTGGCCTCGGCAGGGGTGCCGCTTCAGGGTGCGGTCGGGGCGGGGATCGCGGGGCTG
Organism: Actinomycetota bacterium; assembly: GCA_035641075.1. Lineage (GTDB taxonomy): Bacteria > Actinomycetota > UBA4738 > UBA4738 > CALAEC01 > DASQUW01. The sequence goes on from DASQUW010000020.1 coordinate 8,418, forward strand.
GGAGACCTTCACGGAGGAGCGGTCGACGCAGCAGCCCGGGTATTCCTCGATGCCGAGGAGACGGGGAAGGCGGATGGGGATGCAGCCCTGGAGGTTGCGATGCGGCTCAAGGAACAGGGGCGTCGGCTTCCCGGGTACGGCCACAACGTGCACACCGCCGACCCCCGTGCCACGCGCCTCCTCGAAGTCGCCGACGAGCTGGGGTTTCGGGGGCGATGGTGCGGACTGGCACAGGTGTTCGAGAACACCACCGAGAAAGTCTTCGGGAAACAACTGCCAATGAACGTCGATGGAGCGATGGGGGCGCTGCTGCTGGAGCTGGGCCTGGACTGGCGGCTGGGGAAGGCGTTCTACGTCATCGGGCGAGCTCCGGGCCTGGTGGCCCACGTGTTCGAAGAGAAGGATCGGGAGCGCCCGTATCGCGACGTCGGCTGGGAGAACGTGGAGTACGACGGCCCCGACCGCCGCCCGCTTCCCGGGGATTAGCTTCACCTTTGCGACGACTCCGCCACGGCCGATAGGCTAGGCGCAAGGAAGCGACTGGAGGCAACGATGAAGCCGGAGGACGTGAAGAAGGTCGGAGTGATCGGATGCGGGATCATGGGCTCCGGCATCACGGAGGTCTGCGCCAAGGCCGGCGTCGAGGTGACCGTCGTCGAAGTCGACGATGAGGTCCTCAGTACCGGACAGAAGTCCATCGAGCGTTCTCTGGCCAAGGCGGTGGAGCGGGAGAAGCTGACCGAAGCCGAGCGCGATGAGATCCTCGGACGGATCAAGGGATCGACCGACCTGGAGAGCGTCGGTGATGCCGATCTGGTGATCGAGGCCGTCACCGAGAACATCGACGAGAAGCTGCGCGTCTTTGCCACCCTCGATCGCATCACTCGGGAGGACGTGATCCTGGCCACCAATACCTCGTCGCTTCCCATCGTCAGGCTGGCCACGGCCACCGGCCGTCCCGACAAGGTGGTCGGGATGCACTTCTTCAACCCCCCGCCGATCATGAAGCTCATCGAGCTGGTGCGGGCGCTCACCACGTCGGATGAGACCCTCGATTTCGCCCGGGGCTTCTCCGACCGGATCGGGAAGATCCCCGTCCTCTCAAAAGACCGCGCCGGGTTCATCGTGAACATGCTCCTGATCCCGTACCTGAACGGGGCCGTCCGAATGTACGAAGAGGGCTTCGCGTCCAAGGAAGACATCGACACCGCTATCCAGCTCGGCCTCAGCCATCCGATGGGACCCCTGACCCTCCTGGACTTCATCGGGCTTGACACGGCCGTGTTCGTCTCCGAGGTGCTCTTCGAGGAATTCCGCGATCCGGACTTCGCGCCGCCGCCGCTTCTGCGCCGGATGGTCCAGGCCGGATACCTCGGGAGGAAGTCGGGGCGGGGCTTCTACGACTACTCGAAGGAGCGGTGAAGGCCGTCGATCTCCACGTCCACCTCCCCACGGAGGAGTGGCTGGAGAATTCCATCGGACCACACCTCGAGGCCACCGAGGCGTATTTCCGGAAGTCGCCGCCGCGGAAGACCCTGGACGAGGTGGCCGAGGAGTATCGGGCGCGCGACGTCCTCGGAGTCGTCCTCGACTGGGACGACCGATCCGTGACGGGCCGGCCCTGGCTCGGCAACGACTTCATGGCCTCCCTCGCGACGAGGTATCCGGGGACGCTGATGGGCTTCGGCTCGGTGGATCCGCATGCGGAGAACGCTTCGGATGAGATCTCCCGTGCGGCCGATCTCGGTCTGGCGGGGCTGAAGCTCCACCCCACGATGCAGGCCTTCCACCCCGGGGACGAGCGGTTCTACCCCCTGTGGGAGCGCTGTCAGGAGCGTGGGCTGGTGCTCCTATTCCACACCGGGACCTGCGGGATCGGCGCGGGAACACCGGGCGCTGGCGGGACCAAGATCCGGTATTCGCATCCCGGCTTCCTCGACTCGGTGGCGGCCGATTTTCCCGGGATCACCTGGATCGCCGCCCACTTCGGGTGGCCGTGGTTCCTCGAGTGTCTGGCCCTCGCTCTGCACAAGTCCAACGTGTGGATCGAGCTCTCCGGTTGGGCTCCGAAGTACCTTCCCCCCGAGGTCGTTCGGGAGGCCGGGAAACGGCTGAACGAGAGGACGCTTTTCGGCAGCGACTACCCGTTCATCTCAGTCGACCGGTGGTTCGAGGAGTTCCAGTCCCTGGGGATGCCGGATGAGGCAGCTCAGAATGTGCTCTGGCGGAACGCCGCCAGGCTCCTTCGCCTGCAAATCTGATCCGAACCGGCTCTTTAGGGGACATATGTCCTACGCCATCCGAGCCATTTTTCCTTCTTTTTTGTTTTCTGGCAGGAGGCGAGCCCGAGCCGTCGAACTTACTCGCGACAAACGACGCCACGACGACAGGGGCCACCGATGGACTTTAAAAAGACTCGAGCAGACCGAACTCAAGAGGTCCGCCGGACCAATTCTCGAGGCCCCCGGTGCGTCGGTACCGGCCGGGTCGAGATGACGGACATATGCCACGATGTGCGCACCCTGTCCCAGGCACTGCTCCTCTGCGAACGGCGATTCGCCGACGCTCTTGAAGCCGGGGATGAGGGCACCGCTGGCCGATGGGCGGAAGTCGCCCACGCCGTGCTGGCGGCGCTTCGCCCTCAGCCGACGTCCTCCACGTAGCAGCGCCTCTCCGAACGCCGTCCGATCGCCTAGCTCGTTCTTGCGCGAGCGAGCGCCTCCAGGGCGGCGGCGACGTCGCTCTCGTCATTGAACCCGTGGAAGCCGAAGCGGATCGAGCCTGCTCGAACGGCCGCGACGACGCCTCGCTCCTTCAGCCGAGCACGCACCTGTTCCGCGTCGGGGACCAAGACGGCAACGATCTGACTGGGAACCTCCTCCGGACTCTGTTCGAAGCCGATCTCCCTGACGCCTTGGCGGAACGCCGCCGCAAGATTGAGAGATCGCCGCTCCACCGTGTCTGCGTCGACCGAGCCCAGAAGCTCCAGTGCAGCCCTTGACCCCACCCACGGGAGCCACGAGAAGGAAGTGTCGAGTCCCCGCGTCTCGGACGCGATCTGCACCGATCCCCCGTAGTAGTCGGAGTACGGCTCCTCGACCGAGTGCCAGTTGGGGATGAGCGGCGAGAGTTCCGTTCGCCTATCGGGGCGGACATGGAGCCACGAGGCGCCCCGTACGCCGAGAAGCCACTTGTACCCGCTGGCCGTGACGAAGTCCGGCCGCAACGCCGAGGCATCGAAGCGGAGCACTCCCGCAGCCTGAGTGAGGTTCACGAAGAGTCGAGTGCCGGTGTCACGGCATCGCCCGGCGAGCTCGGACACATTGATCCTGTATCCATTGGACGATTGCACCTCGCTCACGGCCACCAGCGCCGTTCGCTCGTCGATCTCCGCGGCCAGCGCTTCCGTGGAGACAACGCCGTCCTTGGCGGGGACCTCCATGACGTCCCGCCCGCGTTGACGGAGCGCGAGCCAGGGCAACAGGTTGCTCTGAAACTCTCTTGAACCGACGACGACCCGCCCGGCGGGAAGCGAGGCGGCCACGGTGGCGGCGGCCTCTGCCACCGAGCCGACGAGGGCCACGGAATCGTCCGGAGCCCCGATGAGCCGGGCAAAGAGCGATCTGGTGGCGTAGGCGTCGGCCTCCCAGGCCTGCCAGGAAAACTCGCCGCGCTCCCAGTCCGCTTCGGCCCGGCGAAGCGCTTCGACAACCGGACGTGCCGCGGGAGGGACCGTTGGGGTGTTCAGCCAGACGAATCGCTGCAGAGCGGGGAGGTGGTCGCGGAGCTTTTCGAGGCTGATGCTCACGTACGCGAGCGAGCCCTGGCCCGTCGACCGGCAAGGTAACCGGCCATCTTCGCGGTGTCCGCGAGGAGCATCATCGCAGGGACGACGGCGACCGCTCCAAAGCGTTCCGCCGGGTGGTGGGGGAGGAGCTTCAGAGCCCTGCGGATCCTGCCGGACGCGTACCAACCGGCAGCCGCGCCGAGAGCGAGGAGCATTCGTCTACGCCCGGTGAGGAGAGCGAGCGCAGCGCTTCCGTAGACGGCGAAGCGGAGGGCGTGCCGTACGGAGTGCATCCCAGCGACGCCGTCGCCTCGCGCATACTCGAAGTACTGACGCCACGTTGAGGCGATCGTTGGTCTGACCCGCCAGAACGCGACCGCGCTCCCCACGAAGTCCATTCGGATCCCCAACTCGCGGAACCGATGGTTGAGGTACATGTCCTCCCCGATGTCGAGCCACTCCGGATAGCCACCCGCCCGCTCGAAGGCTTCGCGGCGGAAGGCGACTGAACGCGAGGACGGCATGAACCGCTCCGGGTTCACCTCGTGCTCCTCGGGAAGCGAAACCGCCGCAGAGCACGCCTCGAGGAAGGATCGATAGATGGGTCGGTAGAAGCCCATCGCCACGTCGGCCCCGTCTTCCACCGCGGCGAGAAGATGATCGAGCCAGTCAGGTGCAAGGATGCAGTCGGCGTCGGAGACCGCGATGACTTCGTGCGTGGCCGCACGAACGGCCAGGTTGCGGCCCTCCGCAATGTTCGCGCCGGGGCTCTCGATCAGCGTCACGTCGGTGGCCGCGCGGAGTGTCTCCAGCGTTCCATCCGTGGAGCCTCCGTCAACGATCACCAATTCATCGGGCGCTCGCATCTGTCCACGCACCGATGTGAGGAACTCGGCCACTGCGGGGCCGCCGTCCTTCACCGTCGCGATGAGCGAAACCTTCACCGCTGGCGAGTGTAGCCGAGGGTGGGCTGACCAGGTCTACAAGAGCGACTCGTAGACCTTGAGAGTCATTCGGGCGGTCTGTTCCCAGGAGAACTGCGCGGCGCGAGCTCGAGCGGCCGTCGAGAGCTTGGCGGCCGCTGCCTGGTCGGTGAGCACGTGTTCGATCGCCAAGGTAAGGCCGGCAACCGAGCGCGGTTCCACGGCCAGAGCCGCCTCGCCGGCCACCTCGGGGAGCGACGATGTGGTCGAGACGATGCAGGGAAGGCCTCGGGCCATGGCCTCGAGAACCGGAAGTCCAAATCCTTCGTACAGCGAGGGGTACGTAAACGCCGCCGCCGCCCGGTAGAGCGCGTCGAGCTCGTCGGGACTTCTCTTCCCGGTCAGTAGGATCTCGCCGGGGCCGTCAACAGCGATCTCTCGGAGGAGCGGCCGGGGCCGCCAGCCAAGCGGGCCGGCCAGCACGAGACGATGCGGAAGCGCGGCCCTCGCGGCCGCTCGGCGATAGGCGCGCACCAGCCGCACGAGGTTCTTTCGAGGCTCGAGTGTGCCGACGAAGAGCAGGTACGGACGGGGAATCTTCATCCGCCGAAGGGTTTCGTCGGGATCGACCTCGCTCGACGGCAGCGAAGCGGCCAGGGGGACGACGTGGATCCGGGCCGGGTCC
>DASQUW010000021.1:0-8945 GCA_035641075.1 Actinomycetota bacterium
TGAGGAGCGCCGGGACGACCACGAGCACCAGGGCACCTGCCACGACGGGCATCAGGAACCAGTTCAGGCGCCTCATCCGATCGCACGCTTCGTCTCGGGATCGAAGACGTGAACACGCGACGGGTCGAGCCACACATCGAATCGTGCGCCCGGCGACGGCCTGAGCGACGGCTCCACGCGTGCCACAAGCGTCCCCGGTGGTGTTTGCAGCGTGAGGAACACCTGGTCGCCCGCAGATTCGATAAGCTCCACGGTGGCAGGAACGAGATTCTCTTCGGGAACGTTGGCCGACCACCGAGACCCTCGGACGTGAACGTGCTCGGGCCGGACGCCCAGTAGCACCTCCCCCGACACGTTCCGCGCCGGGGCCAGCCCCACACCCCCCGCCCAGATCATCCCGTCCTGAGCCCGAGCCGGGAAGATGTTCATCGGCGGGGTGCCCACGAACCGCCCCACGAACAGGGTCGCCGGTTGCTCGTAGATCTCCTGGGGAGTCCCGACCTGCTCGAGGCGACCATCTCGAAGCACACCCACTCGGTGTCCCATCCCCAGAGCCTCGGTTTGGTCGTGGGTCACGTACACGGTGGTGATGTGGAGACGCGCCTGGAGCCGGACGATCTCCGTGCGGGTCTGGATCCGAAGCTGCGCGTCGAGGTTCGACAGCGGCTCGTCCAGCAGCAACACGTCGGGGTCCCGCACCAGGGCCCGGCCGAGAGCGATCCGCTGCCGCTCACCTCCCGACAGCTCACGCGGCAGGCGATCGAGGAGCCCCTCGATCTCCAGGACTGTCGCAACCTCTTTGACCCGCCGCACGATCTCCTCGCGCGGCCGACGCCGGACGGCCATCCCGAAGGCCACGTTTTGCTCCACGGTCATGTGAGGGAAGAGCGCGTAGCTCTGGAACACCATGCCCACATTCCGCTCGTTGGGAGGAAGCCGGGTCACGTCGCGCTCGCCGATCATCACCCCTCCAGACTGCGGCGATTCGAGGCCCGCTACCAGCCGCAGAACGGTGGTCTTCCCGCTCCCCGACGGGCCGAGCAGCACAAACAGCTCACCCTCAGCGACATCGAGTGAGAGGTCGCGCAGCGACGGGCGATCTCCGTACGCATGACCGATCACCCGGAGGGAGAGCGTGCTCACTACGTCTGCGGGAGAAGCAGCTCCAGCGTGGCCACGTCGATCTCGAGTCCGAGGGCCTGCGGCGGTTCGTTGCCGAACGACCATTCCTCGACGACGGGGTCGGCCTTGGACTCGATCTCATGCCACGCGGCGATATTCGGGAATCTCATGATCGCCGGGATCTGGTCCAGGAAGACCTGCGCGGATTCCGGAGGCTGCGAGGGGTCGAGGAACGCCTCGCTCTCCGCAACGGAACGAAGCGAGGGGACCGTGCGGCCCGTGCCCGCGAGGATCGGCGCCCCTTCGGGGCCCAGGGCATACTCGACGAACCGGAACGCCGCCCCCTTCACTGCCGACGATTTCGCCATGCAGTACGCGTCGGAGTGGAGCATCACTGCGGGTTCCCGCCGCACCGGGTGGACGGGGAGTGGGGCGACATCCCAGTCGAGATCCTGTACAACGCGCAGGGCCGTCGTTGCCCGGCGGCTCTCGATCAGCATTCCCAAGCGACCGTTCGCGAACTGATGCTCGACATCCTCGGAAGCGAACTCCGCCAGGGTCGGAACCACATGGTGCCTGAACTGAAGCTCCGCCAGAAACGTGAGGGCCTCGAGCGCCCCCGGGTCGAACAGCGACATCTTGGTCGGGTGCTCGAGGTCGTCGACGATCCGCCCGCCGGCCTGCCAGATGAACGGTGCGAAGCGATTGAGGCTGGGCTCGAAGCCAAGCCCACGGATATCGATGATGTCATCTCCGTTGTCGTCTTTCGTCAGCGCCTTGGCCGCCCGGAGCATGTCATCCCATGTCCAGCCCTCGGCCGGCGGAGCCAATCCTGCCTCGCGAAAGAGTTCGCGGTTCCAGTACACGACGGGCGTGGAGATGTTTTGAGGCAGGCAAAGCAGCGTCCCTTCGAACCGGAAGGCGTCCACAGCTTCCGGGAAGAGGTCCTGCTCCTCGAAGAGATTGCTCCGAGCGAGCCGCGCTCCGAGCGGTTCCAGCACCCCTGCGCCGGCGAACTGACCGAAGCGCCGGTAGTTCACCAGGAACAGATCAGGGGGGTTTCCCGCAGAGAAGGCCGTGGAGAGCTTGGCCATATGGTCCGACTGGCTTCCGACAGGCACGAGCTTGATTTCGACGTCCTCGTTCGCCTGCTCGAACGCGCCGATCAGCTCCTGGTACGCGGATGCCTCAGCCGGATCCGCGAAGACCTGGAGAACGACTCGCGTCCTCGCGGTAGCGCTGCCGGAACAGGCGCTTGCCACAAGCGCAGCGGCGAGCGTTGCGGCAATGAGACTCATCCGCCGAGCCAACCTGCCCCCTTCCTCGGGACGACGAAGCGGAGCGCGGCCGCGAACGCCACGGCCACCGGCAGTGTTACGACGGCGGCGCCCGACAGTATCACGGGCCAGTTCGTGGGCCCGAGCTGCTCGAGCGACCGGAGCACGAGCGGTGCGGTATACCGCTCTTCGGTGCTCAGATACAGAAGCGGATCGATGAAGTTCGCCCACGACAGGGCGAACGACAGCAGCCCCACGGCAATGGTGGTGCTTCGCACCAGTGGCATGGCCACTGCGCGCCACACGCGCCATGGCCCGGCACCCTCGAGTCGCGCAGCGCTGACGATGTCGCCGGGGATCCGGCGGAAGGCCAGCCAGTACAGGAGCACGAACAGCGGGCTCCCACCCATCACCGCCGGCGCCACCAGCGGGGCGTACGAGTCCGTTAGTCCCGCGGCTTTGAACATGGCGAACCGAGTCAGCCACACCGCGCTCACCGGGACCATCAGCACGAGGAGAAGAAAGACCAGGGCCCGCCGCCGGGCTCGTCCGTCGAGCTGCGCCAGTGCGAACCCGCCCCACGATGCCGAGAGCACGGCGATCGGCACGCTGATGGCCGCCACCACCAGCGAGTTCAGCACCGAGCGAGCCAGTGGCACGATGGAGAACGCCGTCCGGTACGCACCGAGGGACGGGTCGGCCGGGATGAGCTCGACCCCGCGCGGCGGTGGGAGCCCCTGCGGGCGGAGCGAACCACTGAGCATGGCCACGAGTGGGAGCAGGAACAGGATCGACACGACCGCCGCGGCCAGAATCCAAGCAAGCCGGCGACTCCGGCCGGCCTGCGCTTCAGCGGACATCGGCAAAGCTTACCAATCGGCCACCTGCGAGCCGACCGTCTGCCGATTTGACGGAACTTCTGCTACCCAGCAAGCGGGGCGAGCCCGGACGGCCCTGGCTAGGAAACCGCCTCGTCGCGCCCGCGGAACTCGAGAGCGCATGAGTTGATGCAGTACCGCTGCCCGGTGGGGCCGGGCCCGTCGTCGAAGACGTGTCCCAGGTGAGACCCGCAGGCCGCGCAGCGGACCTCCGTGCGCACCATCCCGTAGCTGTTATCGGCCCGCAGATCAACATGCTCCAGGTTCAGGGGCTCGGTGAAGCTCGGCCATCCCGTGCCCGAATCGAACTTGGTACCCGAGTCGAAGAGCTTGGCGCCGCACGCCCGGCACCGATACGTCCCATCCTCGTGGTGATCCCAGTACGTTCCTGTGAAGGCTCGCTCCGTGCCGGCCTCCCGAAGCACGTGGTACTCCTCGGGCGAAAGCTCCTCACGCCACTCCCGGTCTGTCTTGGTCTCGTTCTGAGTCATCCCGTCCTCTCAGTCGTAGCTGCAAACACCTTCTTTCTAGAGTAACCCCGCCGGAGGTCCGGCGATTCCCTTGCGGAGCGAGAAGACATGAGGGCGGAGGAGTCGGCGGCCGTCGGGTCGGTACTGCCGGGCCCCCAGCATTCTCCTCCGCCCCTCCGCTCGGAGCCGCGAGCCCCGCTGCCTCGGCACGGGTAACGAGCAGCTGGGCTCGCGTCTCTCCGACGGGCGTAGGTACTACGGTGTAAAGGCAGTCGCGGATTCCTAGCCGGGAAGGGGATCTCCCTTGATACACATCAGGTTCACGAAATTCACTCCTTGGACCCGCCCATCGAAGGGGGCGAGCGTCCACCGCTCCTCGTCGATCAGTTGGAAATCAAAACCAAGGCCCACAAGGCACTCGAGTAGGGCATCGGTGCTTGCACCGGCGGCCTCGAGAGCGCTCGGATTCACCTCTATGAACAGAGCCACACCGGGCGAGGCGCCCAAGATGCGCTGCATGCCGCGAAGGGCCCGAATCTCCGCCCCTTCGACATCGATCTTGACCACGCTTACCTCCGCATCCGAAGGCAGATGCTCATCGAGCGCCACCGCCGGCACCGGGATGGAGTCTCGGGAGTCCTGAATGAGCACGATGCTGCTCTGGCTCCTGTCGCGCTGAGCCAGGTGAAGGAGAACTGCCCCGGTACGATCCGATACGGCCATCGGTTCTGGGGTCACCCGGTCGGTGAAGCCGTTCGCTTCGATGTTTCGGACGAGCCATGGATGGTCGCGAGGATCGGGCTCGAACGCGTGCACGTGGCCGGACGGGCCCGCCGCCCGAGCAGCCAGAAGTGTGAAGTGGCCGAGGAACGCGCCGACGTCGACAAACGTGTAGCCCGGTCGAACGGCCTCCTTCAGCAGTTTGGCCATCAGAGCCTCACGTCGACCCCGGCCGACGGCCTCGAGGTACGCCCGGTGGTCCTCCGCACCGAGCATGGCAAGGCCATCCACTGTGACATGAGCCGCGGCCCGATCCATCATCCGAGACTAGCCCCGACGTTTGCGGTTCGCCTTGCCCGACCGATCAGGCCATTCCCGTCCCTCCCACGGGTCGTAGTCGACCTCGAGGGCTTCCTGCGGTGGCCGCTCCGCCTCCGGGATGTTGCGGAGGTTGAGCCGGATCCGGGTCCACGTGGTGCTTCGTCCGCGCATCGAGTCGACCAGCACGTCCGCGGGTGCGAGGTGTGACCAAACGTCTGGATGTCTCTTCCTCCAGCGCTTCAGCCCCTCCATCGCCTCGGCCTCGGTGGCCGCTCGAGCGATCTCGATGAGAGGCATCTTTGTCCGTCGTCTTCCCGTCGGCCCGGCCCTCTTCCCCGGCGCCGGCGGCGGCACCACCCCCTCGCGACCCGGGGCCTCCTCGGTCTTCCGGCGCTTCGTGAGCTGGACCCTCGGCGGCTCGCCCTTCTGCTTGGCGAATTGAGGGGGCCAGGGGGCATCGCCGAACCCCGCGGCCTCGTGCTCGGCCGCGAGGTCGAGCAGTGGCCTGAGCGAGCCGGCAGTCCGATCGATGCCCTCTGACGGGTCGCCGCTCTCTGCGAACCGTTTGGGGACCGTGTCGATCGTGAAAGCCTCGGGCTCACAGTCCGGAACCTCGTCCCACGAGAGCGGAGTGGACACCCGGGCGTCTGGCGTTGGCCGGACCGAGTAGGCGGAGGCGACCGTTCGGTCCTTCGCGTTCTGGTTGTAGTCGAGAAACACGCCGTGACGTTCCTCCTTCCACCACCTGCTGGTGGCAAGATCCGGCGCCCGTCTCTCCACTTCGCGGGCAAGAGCGACGGCGGCCCTCCGGACCTGATCGAACGTCCACCGTCTCCTGATCCTGCAGTAGATGTGAAAACCGCGGGAGCCGGATGTCTTCGGCCACCCCACCAATCCCACGCTCTCCAACACCTCCTTCGTCACCAGGGCGACCTCGCGGATCTGTTCCCACTTCACACCGGGGACCGGATCGAGGTCGATCCGGAGCTCGTCCGGGTGGCCGAGGTTGTCTGCCCGGACCGGGTGCGGGTTGAGGTCGATGCAGCCGAGATTGATCACCCAAGCGAGCTGAGCGGCGTCTCGGAGAACGACCTCGTGTGCGGTTCGCCCGGACGGGAAGCTGAGCTCGACCGTCTCGATCCAGTCGGGAAGTGTCTTGGGCGCCCGCTTCTGGAAGAAGAACTCGCCCTCCGCTCCGTTCACGTACCGTTTCAGGGCCATGGGTCGGCCGGCCACACCACGCAGAGCGCCGTCTGCCACGGCCAGGTAATACCGGACCAGATCCAGCTTCGTGTGGCCGGTGCGAGGGAAAAAGATCTTGTCCGGGTTGGACACCGTCACCTCGCGGCCGACGACGTCCAGGATTTCCTTGGAAGGTGCCACCCAGACAGGATACGGGGAGGACTAAGGTGGGGCGATGTCCCGGCCGTTTCTCGAACAGCTCGATTTCCTGTACATGCCGAGCCGTGACGTGGCCATGGATGCCGCCTACTTCGCCGAGGTCCTCGGCGGCCGCATCCTCTTCGCCATCGAGGCCACCGGTACCCGGGTTGCCGCCGTCGCCCAGGGCGCGGGGCCTCCCTTGGTGCTGTTCGCCGATCACCTCGATGGCGAGGCTCCCGTTCTCGTGTACCGGGTGCCGGACCTCACCGAGGCTCTCGACGCCCTCGAGGCTCGCGGATGGAACCGGGAGACGACCTTCGAGATCCCCCACGGGCCCTGCTGCTCGTTCCGCACACCGGGCGGCCACCGCGTCGCTCTCTATCAGCTAACGCGCCCTGAAGTGGCCGCTCACTTCGAGGGACGCCGCGACTTCTGAGCTGGACGTATCCTACGGCTATGTTTCGGATGGCGGTCGGCCATAGCGACGACGTCGATCCCGAGGCGGCGGCAGAAACCATCGTCGCTCAGTGCGAACAGGCGCTGAACGGAGTCGAGCCGAAGGCAGGCCTTCTCTTCTGCACCTTCGACACCGATCACCAGGCGGTGCTCGCCGGCGTGAGAAATGGATTTCCGGACATCGTTCTGATCGGCTCGACGTCGTCGGGGGAGATGTCCTCGGTCCTGGGCTTTCGGGAGGACTCGGTCACCCTCGCGCTCTTCGCCTCGGACGAGATCGACTTCACAGCCGGGCTGGGAACCGACCTGTCCATCGATATTCAAGCTGCAGCTCGCCAGGCTGTCGAGCAGGCGCGCCGTGGGACCAAGAAGGAGCCTCGTCTGTGTATCACCACGCCTTCGGTCCGGATCGGGAACCCCACGGCTCTCCTCGCTCACTTGAGCTCGCAGATCGGGGAGGGAGTAGAGGTCTTTGGAGGGGGCGCGGTGGCGCAAACGACCCGCGGCGCCGGGGCGGACGCGTATCAGTTCTACAACGACACGGTTACTCAGGACTCCGTTCCGCTCCTCCTCTTGTCCGGACCGCTTTCCTACTCGTTCGGGATCGATACCGGCTGGAAGCCGGTCGGTCCGAAGGCCCGAGTAACCCGCGCCTCGGATGGCGAGGTTTACGAGATCGACGGCGAACCTGCTCTCGCCTTCTTCGAGCGGTACCTCGGACCCGGAGCGGAGCCAGCCGTCGCCAACCCGTTGGCGGTATTCGAGGATGATTCCGAGCAGTTCTACCTTCGGGCTCCCATCTTTCACGACCGGTCGTCCGGTTCGGTCCGATTCGCCGGTGGCGTCCCGGAGAACTTCACGGTTCAGCTGACCGTAGCGGCAACAGATGAGATCTTCGAGGGGACGCAGTCCGCTCTCTCGAAGGCTCTCGGAGCATACCCCGAGGGTGCGGACCCGCAGGCCGCTCTGGTTTTCTCCTGCGCCATCCGCAAGTTCCTTCTAGGAACCCGCACCGGTAACGAGTTGGAGATGATGCGCGAAGCCTTCGGAGCGGCCATGCCCATCTGCGGCTTCTACTCGTTGGGGGAGATCGCTCCGCTCGAGTCGGTTGGACCCGCGCGTTTCCACAACGAGACCATCGTCGCCATCCTTTTGGGCTCCACCTAAGGGAGGTGGCTGGCGCAACGCCCGACCCCGAAGCTCGGCAACGAGAGGCCGAGAAGGAAAACCGCCTTCTCTCAAGGAAGCTTGCTCGGCTCCAGGACAACGTGCGCCAGATGGAAGAGATCCAGGATTCGAACTCCAAGCTCCTCTCGAAATTGATGCGGGAACTCGAGGAGGAGAGGGAGAAGTCAAGGTCGCTCCTCCTGAACATCCTCCCGGAGGAGATCATCGATCGCCTTGAGGCGGGGGAGACCGTGATTGCAGACCGCTACGATGCCGTCACCGTCCTCTTCAGCGACTTCGTGGGCTTCACCGAGATCTCCGCCAATATTCCGGCACCGGTCCTCGTGGCGGAGCTGAACCGCCTGTTCTCGGAGTTCGACGCGCTCTGTGAGCGGATGTCTGTGGAGAAGGTGAAGACCATCGGGGACGCGTACATGGCCGTCGGGGGGCTTCCGCGCACGCGCATCGACCATACTGTTGCGATCGCCGAGACTGCGTTGGAGATGGTGAGCGCCATCGAGAAAGTCAATCAAACGAGTCGAGCACGGTGGCAGGTCAGGATCGGCATCCATACTGGGGGGGCCGTCGCCGGCGTCATCGGCAGCCACAAGTTCGTGTACGACGTCTGGGGGGATGCGGTGAACATAGCGAGCAGGCTGGAGACTTCATCCTTGCCAGGCCGAATCCAGATCTCCGAACTCGTGGCCAAGGAACTGGGTGATCGATACAGGCTCGAGCCTCGCGGAAAGGTCGATCTGAAGGGCAAGGGCAAGATGCAGACATACTTCCTACTGGGACACCGCGACTGACGCAACCTTCGCGTCGGTATCATTCGAACAGAGGGAAATGGAGCTACCTACCGGAACGGTCACGTTCCTGTTCACGGACATCGAGGGCTCGACGAAGCTGCTCCAGGAGCTCGGTGAGGCCTACGGAACGGTCCAGAACGACCACATGCGCCTCATGCGCGAAGCCATCGCGGCGGGGGACGGCATAGAACTACGCACTGAAGGCGATTCCTTCTTCGCGGTCTTCCCCTCCGCAGGCCGAGCCGTGCAAGCTGCCGTGGCGGCGCAGCAAGCTTTCAACGCACATCGATGGTCGCACGGGCAACCGATCCGGGTTCGGATGGGGATGCACACCGGCGAGGG
>DASQUW010000022.1:0-8640 GCA_035641075.1 Actinomycetota bacterium
GCGGGGAGGGTTGGCGATCGGTTCGCCGATGTCCTGCTGGCCCGGGGGGAGGTCACGATCACGGTTTCCCGGGAAGAGCTCCCGGAGTCGCTCGCGTGGCTCCGCGATGAGGCCGACCTCGCATTCACCTTCCTGAGCGACGTCTCCTGCACGGACTGGCCGGGACGGGATCCCCGTATCTGGATGGCCTATCACCTGCACTCCTTGGAACACGGGCACCGCATACGGGTGAAGGCCGGATTGCCCGAGGATGACCTCCGGGTCGGCTCGCTCACGCCGATGTTCCCGGCGGCCGACTGGCACGAGCGCGAGGTCTACGACCTGTTCGGCGTGGTATTCGAGGGCCACCCGGACCTTCGCCGCATCCTCCTTCCCGATGAGTGGGAGGGACATCCGCTGCGCAAGGATCAACCGCTGGGAGGTGTCGTCACCCGGTACAAGGGGGCCACGATTCCACCACCCGACGAGCGAGGCCTGTAGAGATGAACGTGCCCGAGGAGATCGGCGGGGCGGAGGTCGGGCGCGGCGTGCAGACCCAGCGGCTGCGAGAGGACCTGCTCGTGGTGAACATGGGGCCGCAGCACCCCTCCACGCACGGCGTGCTTCGGCTGGTGCTCACCCTCGACGGCGAGACCGTCGTCGATTGCAAGCCGGTGGTCGGCTACCTCCATACCGGCATCGAGAAGAACACCGAATATCGGACGTGGCAGCAGGGCGTGACGTTCGTGACCCGTATGGACTACCTTGCTCCGTTCTTCAACGAGCTGGCGTACTGCGCCTCCGTTGAGCGGCTGCTCGGGATCGAGTCGCCGCCGCGAGCTCGAGCGGTGCGGGTTCTGGTGTGCGAGCTGAACCGGATCGCCAGCCATCTCGTGTGGCTCGCAACGTCGAGCCTGGAGCTCGGGGCGATCTCGATGATGCTGTACGGGTTCCGCGAGCGTGAGCGGATCCTGGACATCTTCGAGATGATCTCGGGCCTTCGCATGAACCACTCGTACATCCGGATCGGCGGACTGGCCATGGACCTCCCGGAAGGCGCCGAGCAGAGGATCAGGGCGTTCGCGAAGGAGATGCCGAAGCGCATCGACGAGTACGAGGGGCTCCTCTCCGGGAACCCCATCTGGCTCGAGCGGAACAAGGGAGTCGGGACCCTCACGGCCGACCAGTGCTTCGCGCTCGGCGTGACCGGACCGATCCTTCGGGCGGCGGGGGTCGAGCACGATCTGCGGAAGGCTGACCCCGGCTCCGGCTACGACGAGTATGACTTCGACGTGCCGGTGCGAACCCAGGCGGATTGCTACGCGCGGTACGAGGTTCGCGTGGCGGAGATGCGCCAATCCCTACGCATCGTGGAACAGGTCCTCGACTCGCTGCCGGGGGGCCGCGTCATGATCGAGGACCCCAAGCTCGCCTGGCCCGCCCATCTCTCGGTGGGTCCCGACGGCATCGGGAACTCCGAGGAGTACGTCCACCACATCATGGAGGAGTCGATGGAGGCGCTCATCAATCACTTCAAGATCGTGACGAAGGGGATCACGGTCCCGGCGGGCGAGGTCTACACACCGGTGGAGTCTCCCCGAGGAGAGCTCGGATACTACGTGGTCTCCGACGGGGGCGTCCGGCCGTATCGGGTTCGGGTCCGCGATCCCTCTTTCTGCAACCTGTTGGCGCTGCCGGAGATGGTCCGGGGCCGGCTGGTAGCCGACGTCATCGCCTCCGTCGCGAGCGTGGACCCGGTGATGGGCGGGGTGGATCGGTGATGGCCGTGCTCTCGGAGGAGCTTCGGGCGAAAGCCGAGAAGCTCGTGGCCGGGTATCCGGAGCCGCGATCCGCGCTGATGCCGCTGCTGTACCTGGTCCAGGCCGAAGCGGGCCACGTGACCCGGGAAGGGATGCGAGAGGTCGCCGAAATCCTGGGGTTGACAACCGCCGAGGTCGAAGCGGTGGCCACCTTCTACACGATGTTCAAGAAGCAGCCGACGGGGAGATGGCTCGTATCGGTGTGCACCAACGTCTCCTGCGCTCTCCTCGGCGGCCGGAAGCTGTACGAGCGGGCGCGCGAGGTTCTGGGAAGCGACGCCCAGGGTGCGGCCAACGATGGGGAGTTCACGCTGGAGGAGGTGGAGTGTCTGGGCGCATGCGACGGGGCGCCCGTCGTCCAGGTCAACTACTGCAACTACGTCGGGGTCTCCGGGGATGCGCTCGTGCACATGATCGAACGGCTCCGTGCGGGCGATATCCCGGAGCCTTCCAGAGGTCCGAAGCCCGTGGATCACGCGGCCACCGCCCGGATCCTGGCCGGACTGGGAGACGAGCGTGCCTGAGTTCGAGCCGGTCGTGACGGCCCGATGGGGCGTGGAGGGCGCCGATGGGATCAAGGGGTACCTGAAGTCCGGCGGCTACGAGGGGCTTCGCAACGCCCTGACGATGTCTCCCCAGGAGGTCATCGAGGAGGTCAAGGCATCGGGCCTGCGAGGGCGGGGCGGCGCCGGGTTCCCGACCGGGGCGAAGTGGTCGTTCATCCCCAAGGATTCAGGGAAGCCGGTCTACGTCGTCGTCAACGCCGATGAAGGAGAGCCGGGCACGTTCAAGGACCGGGAGCTCATGGAGCGCGATCCCCACCAGCTCATCGAGGGCATCGCCATCACCTCCTACGCGGTCGGCTGCCACACCGCGTTCATCTACATGCGCGGGGAATTCCTCGAGGCGGCTCGCCAGATGGAGCGAGCCATCGCGGAAGCGAAGAAGGAGAAGTTCCTGGGGAAGCGGGTCACGGGCAGCGATTTCAGTCTCGACATCGTCATGCACCGCGGCGCCGGGGCGTACATCTGCGGAGAAGAGACGGCCCTCCTCGAGTCACTCGAGGGGCGGCGAGGCCAGCCCCGGCTCCGGCCTCCCTTCCCTGCGGTGGAAGGCCTGTACGGCTCACCCACCGTGATCAACAACGTGGAGACGCTATCCGTTGTGCCGCACATCCTGGCCCGGGGAGCCGACTGGCACGCGAAGATCGGTCCCCAGTCCTCGGCCGGGACCAAAGTCTTCTGCGTCTCGGGGAAGGTCGTCCGACCCGGGAACTACGAGGCACCGATGGGCACGCCCGCGCGCGTGATCATCGACGAGCTGGGCGGGGGGGTCCGGAACGGAAAGGCGATCAAGGCGTGGACGCCGGGCGGTTCCTCGACCCCGTTCCTGACGGCTGACCATCTCGACACCCCGATGGATTTCGAATCCATCGCCGCCCAGGGATCGCTCTTGGGAACCGGCGCGGTGATCGTCCTCGATGAGACGGACTGCATCGTGGACACCGTGCTTCGGTTCACGCAGTTCTACGCCCACGAGTCCTGCGGGAAGTGCACTCCCTGCCGCGAGGGAACGTGGTGGATGGTGAAGGTTCTCAACCGGATGGAACGAGGGGGCGGCCGAATCGAGGACATCGACATCATGAAGGACGTCGGCGACAACATCCTGTTCAAGTCCTTCTGCGCGCTCGGGGACGGAGCCGTCTCGCCGATCGACTCCTCGATCAAGTACTTCAGGGACGAGTACGAGGAGCACGTGAGTGCAGGCGGATGCCCCTTCCGTCGCGAACCTGTGGCGGCCGCCGAGCCCCGAGAGATCGGCGCCGAGCCCGCGATCTCTCTCCGGGAGGTGCTCGGATGACCCCGGAGCTCGTCACGCTGACGATCGACGGGCGGCAGGTGTCGGTTCCCGCCGGGACCCTGGTGATCCGGGCCGCCGAGGCGGTGGGGATCGAGATCCCCAGGTTCTGCGACCATCCGATGCTGGACCCGCTGGGGGCCTGCCGGCAGTGCATGGTGGAGATCGAGGGACAGAAGAAGCTGGCCACGTCGTGCACGACCCCGGTCGCGGAGGGCATGGTCGTTCGGACCCAGAACACCAGCGAGGAGGCACGCAAGGCGCAGGAGAGCGTGCTCGAGTTCCTTCTCATCAACCATCCGCTCGACTGCCCGGTCTGCGACCGCGGCGGCGAGTGCCCGCTCCAGGACCAGACTCTCGCCTTCGGGCCCGGCGAGAGCCGGTACATCGATCCGAAGCGCGTGTACGAGAAGCCGGTGCCTCTCTCTCCGCTGGTGTTGCTCGATCGAGAACGGTGCGTCCTCTGCGCCCGATGCACCCGGTTCTGCGACGAGATCTCGGGCGAGCGCTTCATCGAGCTCTTCGATCGGGGACCGGGAGAGAGGGTCTCGATCGCCGCGGGAGAGGAGTTCGCGTCTCCCTTCTCCGGCAACACCGTGCAGATCTGCCCGGTGGGAGCGCTGACCTCATCGACCTATCGCTTCGCGGCGCGGCCCTTCGACGTGAAGTCGGAGGACTCGATCTGCCCGCACTGCGCATGTGGCTGCAACATCCGCGTGGACGTCCGGCGGGGGGAGGTCGTCCGCCACCTGGCCCGCGACAACGAGGACGTCAACGACGCGTGGCTGTGTGACAAGGGACGGTACGCGTTCCGGTTCCCCGACCGTGACCGCCTGACCACTCCGTTGCTTCGCCTTCCGGGACTCGCCCCTGCGTCCTTCCAGGAAGTGTTCCGAGCGGTCGCGGATCGGGCGCGGGGGGGACGGGTCGCCTTCCTGGGAGGGGGGCGGCTGACGGATGAGGACAACTACGCGATGTCGAAGCTCGCCCGCACGGTGTTCGGGACGAACGACATCGATCATCGTCTCGCCGGCTCGGCGCAGATCCTGGGGGATGCGGAGAGGATCGGAGCCACGCCCGGGGTTCCCGTGAGCTACCGGGACGTGGAGGCGGCGAAGGCCATCCTGGTGGTGGGGCTCGACACACGGGAGGAGCTTCCGATCCTTCACCTTCGGATCCGGAAGGCGGTCCGGAGGAACGGGGCGAAGGTGTTCGTGATCCACCCCCGCCGACCCGCGCTCTCCGACGTTGCCGAGCACTTGTTCTGTCTCCCCGGCGAGGAGCCGGCGGTCCTGGACCGCCTGGCCACCACGCGAGCTTCGAGGACCGATGTGGGGCGGGTGGCTCGGGCCCTCCAGGAGGCGGGCGAGAATGTCGTGGTCCTCGCGGGGCCGAGGCTGGGAGAGAGCCCGGGCGCGGTCGAAGCTGCGGCCTCCATCGCCGCGAAGCTCGGCGGGCGGTTCGCCTACCTGCCCCGGCGGGCCGGAGACCGCGGCGCGTTGCGCGCCGGCGTCCATCCCGGGCTTCTGCCCGGCGGGCGCCTCGTCTCCGATGACATGGCTCCCGGCGGCGTCGCCGAACGCGCTCGGGTTGAAGAGCGGTGGGGGCGGCTGCCCCCGGACCCCGGCCTGGACGCCCGGGGGATCCTCGAGGCTGCGGCGCGGCGGGAGATCGATGTCCTCTTCCTCGTGGGCGTGGACCCGCTGGTGGACTTCCCCGACGCGAACCTCGCCAGGCGCGCCGTGGCCAACGCTCCATTCCGCGTGGTGCAGGACATCGCGCTCAGGGATTACGCGCTGTTCGCGGACGCCGCGCTTCCGGCCGCGGCATTCCTGGAGAAGGATGGCCACTTCACGGATTGGGAGGGTCGAGGCCAGCGTCTCCGTCCGGTCCGGAACCCACCGGGGCTGGCCCGCCCCGATTGGCAGATCTTCCAGGAGCTGTCCGAGGTCATGGACGCCGACATGGGCTTCCACTCGCTCGACGCCCTCCATCAGGAGATGGGCCAGCTACTTGCGCCGCGGACGGTGGAGCCGCGAGGGCTACCGGAGGAGGTAATCTCCGAGCGCGAGGGACGAGCGCGAGGATCCGACGAAGGTGGCCCGAGCGGCTCCTCCCCAGGCGAACTCAAGCTGTTCACGTATCCCCTGTTGGTGGACGATGGGCGGCTCTCGGTGGACTCGGACGAGCTGAAGGCCGCTCTCGCGGAAGGGCCCTTCGTGGAGATCCACCCGGAAGACGCCGACCGACTCCGGCTCGCTCCCGGAGAACCCGCCAGGGTCCGGACGGAATCTGGCGAAGCGGAGCTTCCCGTTCGGGTCACGGATGCGGTCGCTCCGGGATCGGTGTTTGTTCCGTACACCCAGGCAGGGTTCCGGGCGAACCAGCTGCTCTCGGGACGCTTCTTCACGGGTGCAACCGTGGAGCCGGCGGGCCAGAGGGAGCCCGTGGCGGCCGAGGAGGCCGGCTGATGGATTGGCTCGACTGGCTGCTGCTTGTCGCCCGCGTCGCCCTCGTCTTCGGGGTCCTCCTGATCTCCGTGATGCTGGTCATCTGGGCGGAGCGGAAGGTCGTCGCCGACATGCAGACGCGCATCGGCCCGAAGCGAGCGGGCCCGTTCGGGATCCTGATCACGCTCGCCGACGGCATCAAGCTGTTCTTCAAGGAGGGCATCACCCCGGCCATGGCCGACCGCCGTGTGTACGTGCTCGCCCCGATCGTGTCGCTGGTTCCCGCGGTGCTCGCATTCGCCGTGGTACCGCTGGGAACCGAGGTCACGGTGTTCGGCCGAACGATCCCCCTGCAGATCGCGGATCTCAACGTCGGGATCCTGTTCGTGCTGGCGATGGGATCACTGGCCGTGTACGGAGTCGTCCTGGCGGGCTGGTCCTCCGGCTCAGCCTATCCGTTGCTCGGCAGCATCAGGTCGAGCGCCCAGATGATCTCGTACGAAGTGGGGATGGGGCTGGGCGTGGTCGGCGTGCTCATGTACACGGGGACCGTGCAGATGTCGGAGATCGTGGCCGCGCAGGGCCGGGTGTGGAACATCGTCCCGCAGTTCCCGGCGTTCCTGATCTACACGATCGCGGCGCTCGCCGAGACGAATCGCCCGCCGTTCGATCTTCCCGAGGCCGAGACCGAACTCGTTGCCGGGTACCACACGGAGTACTCGGGCATCAGGTTCGCCATGTTCTTCCTGGCCGAGTACCTCCACACCATCACGGTGTCGGCGGTGGCCGTGACGCTGTTCCTGGGCGGTTGGCGCGGCCCCATCTTCGACTTCGCGCCGTGGATCTGGCCTCTGGTGTGGTTCGTGCTGAAGGTGTCGGCGGTGGTGTTCGTGTACATCTGGGTTCGGGCGACGCTCCCTCGGTTCCGATACGACCGGCTGATGTCCTTCGGATGGAAGGTGCTCATTCCGCTGGGGCTGCTGTGGGTGCTGGCCACCGGGGCGATCATCGTGCTTCCCGACGTCTATGGCCGGGACCGCTTCTTCCGATGGGCCGCCATCGGGGCGGGCATCGTGCTGTTGCTTACCCTGATCGCTCCGTTGTTCTCGAGGAAGCCGCGGGAAGCGCCGACGCCGAGTGAGAGGGAGCTGGCGCGGTGATCTGGGAACTGCTCAAGGGCCTCTCGGTGACGTTCCGGAACATGTTCCGGAGGCCGGTCACGGTGGCGTACCCGAAGGAGATCAAGGAGCTGCCGCCACGGTCGCACGGTGGCCGGCATCTGCTCAACCGCCACCAGAACGGCTTGGAGAAGTGCATTGGGTGCGAGCTGTGCGCCTGGGCCTGCCCGGCCGACGCCATCTGGGTCGTGGGGGAGGACAACGATCCGATCGAGCCGGTCTCCGCCGGGGAGCGTTTCGCCAAGGACTATCAGATCAACTACCTGCGCTGCATCATGTGCGGCCTCTGCGTGGAGGCCTGCCCCACCCGAGCCCTCACCCTCACCAGTAACTACGAGATGTCCTGGGAGACGAGGGAGGACGCCGTGCTGGACAAGGAGCAGCTCCTCCAGCCGCCGGCGCCGCTCGGCTCGGCGCCGGGAACGGAGCAGGGATAGATGGACCTCATCGTGTTCTGGATCACGGCCGCCGTGAGCGTGGCGGCTGCCGTTCTCATGCTCCTGCAGCGCAACGCCGTCCACGCGGCCCTGCTCCTGATCGTGAACCAGTTCACGCTGGCGGTGTTCTTCGTTCTCCTTGACGCTCATTTCCTGGCCGCCGTACAGGTCATCGTGTACGCGGGCGCGATCATGGTGCTGTTCCTCTTCGTGATCATGCTTCTGGGCGTCGACCGGCAGGAGGTGCTTCGCGAGCGCGTGCGCGGACAGCGCCCTCTGGCCCTGGCCCTCGGCCTGCTCCTCGCCGCGGGGCTGGTGCTGGCGGTCCGACTGGGGGTGGGTCTCCTGGGCGGGACCGTTCCTCCGGCGCCACGGGGGCCCAACGTGCGTGCCGTTGCCCGCGTCCTCTTCACCGACTATCTCTTCCCGTTCGAGGTGACCTCGGTGCTGCTCATCGTGGCGGCCATCGCCGCGATGGTCATGGCTCGCCGGAAGGCTCGAGGGCTGCCCGACCGGGATGAGACGCTGCCGGCTCCGGCCGCATCGCAACGCGAAGCTTCGGTGACGGAGCCGGTGCCGTGAGGACGCCGATCGGTTACTACCTGGTGCTCTCCGGCCTGCTGTTCACGATCGGCACGGTTGGCGTGCTGGTCCGCCGGAATGCGCTCGTGATCTTCATGTCGATCGAGCTGCAGCTGAACGCGGTGAACCTGTCCCTGATCGCGTTCTCTCGAAGGCTGGGCGAGGTGGACGGACAGATCCTTGCCTTCTTTTCCATGGTCGTGGCAGCTGCCGAAGTTGTTGTGGGCCTGGCCATCATCGTCGCCATCTTTCGAAGAAGAGCGACCGCCAGCGTGGACGACATCAGCGCACTGCGATGGTGAGCACCGCCCACTTCGCAGCGCCTGGTGACGGCGGT
>DASQUW010000023.1:0-3617 GCA_035641075.1 Actinomycetota bacterium
CTGTTCTACTCGGACGAGCCCCTCCCTTCGTTGGTAGTGGGACGCGACGCAGGGCCCGTATTCCACGCCGTGACCCACATCGAGGTGGCCGAGGAGCCCGGGTATACGTCTAGATAAAGGAGGTGGTGGCAATGCACGTGCTACACGTGCGGATGCAAGCTGCCCTATGAGGATCATGGCGACCCGGCCAACATCGTGGAAGGGCATCTGAAGAGGGGGGGGCAGACAGAGACAATCAAGCGCGCCGGGTCGAGCAGGCCATGAAGAACTTGATCGAGCTCATCGAGATCCAACAGAACCGAGGCGACGTGCAGAACCCCAAGAAGGACTACAACCAGTAGCAGAGGAGGAGGTTGCAATGGCTCTCATGGAAGGATGGCCGCAGGAGGCAAAGGAGGCGGCCCAGCTCGTTATCGACAAGTACGGAGACCCGGACGAGGCCACGGACTCGACGCTGATATGGAACAAGCCCGGACCGTGGAAGCGGATCGTCGCCTATCGGGACTTCGACCCGCACAACTTCCCGGCACCCCACAACGACTCGGTGGAGTCGTTCCTTGAGCATTCGATCCCGCCCGAGAAGGCCGGTCCGCTGGCAGAGTTCGATGGCAGCGTTGCGTTCAACCGAACACGCGGAGAGCTGTCGGCTCGCTGCCACGACGAGGAAGCGAATTTCTTGGCTCTCAACTTGGCAAACGACGTCGCGGAGGGCAAGAAGACCGTCGATGAGGCTCGGGACTACTACGCCCATGAGTTCCTGGCGTTCCGAAAGAAGGAGCCGACGCCGTACATGGAGGGCCTGAAGTTCCAGCCGAGCGGCGGCCCAGACCGCGATCACAGGGTCCTTTCCGACGAGCAGCTGAAAGAGGCCGAAGAAGCGGGCAAGGCGAAGCAAGCTCCGTAGAGAAAGCGATCGCTATGCCAGGCCGAGCAGGCGCGCGGCGAGGCGAACCTCGGCGCCGTCGTCGCCGGCGATGAGCGAGGGTGCTGGCCGGTCGGTGCAGAGCAGGACCGTGCCGTCGTCGCTGGCCTCCCACCCGGTTCCCCGTGTGCGGGCTCCGGTCGCCATGGGGAACGAGCGCGCAGCGCGGTAGACCACCAGCTCGTGCCCGGCCGGATCTCGGTAGCGGTGGGCGCCGATGCTGACTCCTTCCACTTGGAGCGATCGCGCGCTCAGCAGGCGAAGGTCGCCGAGCCGCTCGGGGAACGCCGGCGACACCGGCCTGCCCGGCGGCTCCTGTTCCTCGAAGTGACTGATCAGGGTCTGGATCAGCTCAGGCTGCTGCGGAAGAACGAGCTGAGTGGCGAACACTGCCACGAACGCCCCGAACACGACGATCGTGACGAGCCGTAACCTCCGCTGCCACGGGACTCGCGGCTTCGGCAACAAGGAGACGGCAGCTCGCACCCGCTCGCGCAAGGGTTGCGGAGCGAGCTCGCGCGCGGTCTCGGCCAGCTGTCGACCGGATCGGCCGAGCCGAACCTCGCCCCAACACTCCTCGCACTCGAGGATGTGCGCCTCGAAGCGTCGTCGCGCTCGTCGCGAAGTGACGCCTGCTAGGTACGCGGCGGCGCTCGTCTCGGGATCATGCTTCTTCACGCAGCCCCACCTTCCTTTCGAGGAGCTCAGCCAGGCGTTTCCGACCCCGGTGGACCCGAGATAGGACGGTTCCGCGAGGCCATCCCGTGACTTGCGAGACTTGAGCCGCCGTCAGCCCGTCCAGATCCATCAGAGCGATCGCGATCCGCTGGCCCTCTGAAAGCCTCCACAGTGCCCGATGCACCATCTCCCGGCGGAGCCGGCCCAGCGCCTCTTCTTCGACATGCTCGGAGGCGAGGGCGTCCTCAAACCTGTCGAGGTCCTCCGGCTCCTCGTGCCGAGCCACCGCCCGGCGGAGCCAGCTTCGGCCCGCGTTCAAGCAGATCGTGGCGATCCACGGCTCGACCTTACGGGGCCGGCGGCCCTTCGCCCAGGCGCCGAACGCGTGGAGATAGGTCTCCTGGACCAGGTCCTCCACGTCCTCCGGTCTGCGCAGCATCCGCCGCGCCAGGTTGAAGACCAGATCGAGCGAGGGGAGGGTCTCGGCGAGGAACTCCTCGTGGAGCGACGAGCTCATCTCAGGGCACCACCTCGATCACGCCCAGCATGTCGACGTTCTCGTGAGGGACGCAGAAGTACCGGTACGTCCCCGGGACATCGAACGTCAGGGTGAAAGACGCTCCGGGCTTCACGAACCCCGAGTCCCAGGGTTCGGCCCCCTGGGGAAGGTCGGCGTCGCCCATCTCGGCGGCCTTCGCTGGATCTCCGGTTGCCGTGTGATCCACAGAGGCATCGTTCACCCACGTCACCATCTCACCGACCCTCGCTGTGACCTCGGCCGGATCGAACTGCAGCCCCTCCGTCATCTTGATCGTGACTCCGCTCGCCTGGTCGCCGGGCGACTCGACCGAGGCCTGGGGAGATTCGCCTCCGTCAGCGTCCCCGGCCCCGCCACCGCAGGCTGCCATCGCCAGGGCCGCGGCCGTGACCAAGCTGCCCAGGCGGTGGCTCATCGCGGCTCGCACACGGGGATGAACTCCGGGGTACCGCCGGTGATCTTCTCCCCCTGGAGCGGGTTCCCCTCCGGGCCGGCGAAGGTGAAGTCGCGGACCGGGATGTGGAGGAGCCAGTGCCCCTGGGCGGGACCCGCCCCGAGAAGGCCGTGCCAGTGATCGAACCCGGGCGGCACCGCCCCGAGCACCGTGGAGTCGCCGGCCTCTAGGGCGGCGTTGAAGTTCCCACCCGGCTCGCAGCTCCCCGGTATGGCGTAGACGAGGTAGAGGAGCTCGTTATCGTCCGCGTCCATTGCCCACCGGAAGGGGTCCTCGGACTGGAAATGCAGCCCCATGGCGAAGCCGCTGTCATCGAGGACCTTCCAGTAGTGCCCGGGGATCGTGTCGAACTGGAGCTCCTGGCCGTCCACCGTCACGGTGGGGGCAGGCTCGAAACCGGACGGCAGTTCGTCCTCGGTTATGGCGGCGGCCGTGGCGGCCTGGAGGCCCCCGCTTTCCGGCGCTCCCTGGTCGCCTCCGCCGTTGCCGCACGCCACGAGCAGCAACAGGAGCGCTGCGGCGACGGGCCACGCAGAGGGCGACCGCGCAAGCATGGTCCTTCGCATCTTGCTCCTCCCTTCGTGTCTGGGGCCCAGGAGGGCCCGAGGTGACAGATCGCGTCCGGAGCGTGCCCGAGCGCGAACAGGGCAGCTGGCAGATCGAGCCGCTTCTCGATCCCACGGACCGATCCCACCCTACGGACGCGGTGGGCACAGCGGTGATTCCGTCTCCTAGTTTGACGCCGAGCGTGGTAACCAGGCTGGCGGAGCCGTCGGATACGGTGACCCTTCACAGAGGGAATCACCAGACCCTGCGGTGCATCCGTTCTGGCGGAAGGAAGTGTCGTGGCGGCACTCTTCGCGGGCTAGCCGACCTCCGCGTCTACGTAGCGCGCGCACTCGTAGCACCAGGTGAAGGAGTGTGGGCCCAGGGGAAGGGAGACGATCACCGGGTGCCTGGCTTCCCGGGCGTGCTGGCGATTGTGCGCACGCTGGGACTCACAGCAGGCAACATACCCACATTCG
>DASQUW010000024.1:0-18635 GCA_035641075.1 Actinomycetota bacterium
GCACGAGCGTACTGTATCCCCGGCTTGGGGCGAAAAGGCCCGATGCTAGAATCATCCAGGCGGGCAGATCGCCCAAGTCCGCGCTCGCATACGTCCTCGGACGAGGAGGTAGCAACGGTGGCTACACGCGTGAAGCAAAAGCGTCCGACCGACCGCCATTCCCGACTCGGATTGACCGAAGACGATCTCATGGCCATGTACCGCACCATGGTGACGGCGCGCCTCTGCGACGAGCAGCAGTTTCGGCTCAACCGGCAAGGGAAGGCGCCGTTCGTGGTTCCGGTGTCCGGCCACGAAGGCTGTCAGGTGGGGACGGCGTGGCCCCTTATCAAGGGTACAGACATCTTCGTTCCCTACTACCGCGATCTGGCCGTGTGTCTCGTCGCCGGGATGACTGCGAAAGACATCTTTCTCGGTGTGTTCGCAAAGGCCGATGACCCCTCGTCGGGGGGACGGCAGATGCCGGCTCACTGGGGACACAGAAGGCTTGGCATCATCTCCGGTTCCTCCCCCATCGCCACGCAGATGCCGCATGCGTCCGGCATCGCGTACGCCATGAAGTACCTGGGCCAGGAGGCCATCGTGGGGTGTTGGTTCGGGGATGGAGCCACCAGCGAGGGAGACTGGCACGAGGCGCTGAACTTCGCCGGGATACACGACCTCCCCATCGTGTTCGTCTGCGAGAACAACCTCTACGCGATCTCGGTCCCGCTCTCGAAGCAGATGGGCATCAAGGATGTCTCGGTCCGCGGGGAGGCCTACGGCTTTCCCGGCGTGAGCGTCGACGGCAACGACGTACTCGCGTGCTACGAGGTCATGCAAGAGGCCGTGGATCGAGCCAGGTCCGGGGGCGGCCCCACCCTTATCGAATGCAAGACCTACCGTTTCTTCCCTCACACCTCCGACGACGACGATCGGACCTATCGCACCCGCGAGGAGGTCGAGGAGGCCAAGAAGAAGGATCCCATCCCCGCGTTCGCCAACTACCTGAAGCAGGCGGGCATCATCGACGACGACAAGGTCGAGACCCTCCGGGAAGAGCTGAAGGCCGAGATCGACAAGGAAGTGGACGAGGCGTGGAACGCCGCCGATCCAGAGCCCGAATCGGCCCTCCGTCACGTCTTCGCCGAGGAGGACTGACGTGGCCGAAAAGAACATCGTCCAGACGATCCACGACACGCTGTGGGAGGAGATGAAGGAGAACGACCGAGTGCTGGTCATGGGCGAGGACGTCGGCGCCCGGGGCGGCGTGTTTCGGGCTACCGCTGATTTCCTCGATGAGTTCGGCGAGACCCGAGTGCTCGATACGCCGCTGGCAGAATCTTCCATCGTCGGCCTGGCCATCGGGATGGCCCTGCACGGCCTCATCCCGGTGGCCGAGATCCAGTTCGCCGACTTCATCCACCCGGCCTTCGACCAGCTCGTGTCCGAGGCCGCCCGGCTTCGATACAGGTCGAACGGCGACTTCGCGGTCCCGATGGTCGTGCGGGCGCCCTACGGCGGAGGGGTGCACGGAGCCCTGTACCACTCCCAATCGATCGAGGCGTTCTACGGGCATGTACCCGGCCTCAAGGTCGTGGTTCCGGCAACTCCGTACGACGTGAAGGGGATGCTCCGAACGGCCATCCGGGATCCCGACCCCGTTCTGTTCCTCGAGCACAAGAAGACGTACCGGCTCATCAAGGGAGAGGTGCCCGACGAACCATTCGAGGTTCCCATCGGCAAGGCCGACGTGAAACGTGAGGGAGACGACCTCACCTGCGTGGCCTATGGGCTGATGCTCCATTACTGCCTCGAAGCCGCGGGCAAGCTCGCCGACGAGGACGGAGTCTCGGTCGAGGTCGTGGACGTTCGCACGATCGCCCCGCTCGACAAGGAGACGATCCTCGAATCTGTGCGGAAGACTGGGAAGGCCATGGTCGTCTACGAGGACAACAGGACCTACGGGGCCGGGGCCGAGATCGTCGCCACCATCGCGGAAGAGGCCATGTTCGACCTGGACGGCCCGCTCGTGCGCGTCGGCGGACCCGATATCCCGGCCATGCCCTTCTCCGGCCCGCTCGAGCACTTCTTCATGCCGAACGTCGAGGGAATCCACGCGGCGATGAAGGAGCTGGCCGAGTTTTGAGGGCCCCGTCAAGGGACAAGAACCCGCACCAGCGGCGCCTCTACCTGCCGATCGTCGACGCGAACGGAAACGGAAACGGCCACACGGAGCACGTCGCCGATACGCACGTCGCTCACTCCGTTGGATGCGCGCAGACGGCCCAACCGGTGGGCCGAAGGCCCGAATGGCTCCGGGTAAAGGCGTCGTTCGGTCCCAACTTCCGGGACCTCAAGAAGATGATGAACGACCTCGACCTCCACACGGTGTGCGAGGAGGCCGGCTGCCCGAACATCTACGAGTGCTGGGAGGATCGGGAGGCGACCTTCCTCATCCTCGGCGACCGGTGCACGAGGCGGTGCGGCTTCTGCGACGTACAGACGGCGAAGCCGTTCGCAGTCGACGAAGAGGAACCGGAAAAGATCGCCCGGGCGGTCCAGGCCATGGGCCTGCGGCACGTCGTGTTGACGAGCGTGGCCCGAGACGATCTGCCGGACGGCGGCGCCCGCATCTGGGCCGCGTGCATCCGCGCCATCAGGGCACAGCTTCCAGAATGCGGGGTCGAGGTGCTCACGCCGGACTTCAAGGGAGACCGAGAGGCCCTGGCAACAGTGATGGATGCCCAGCCGGACGTCTTCGCTCTCAACCTGGAGACGGTTCGCCGGCTGCACGGGCGGATCCGCCCCGCGTTCGGCTACGACAGAACGATCGAAGTGTTGCGCGTCGCCAAGGAACTTCGCCCCGGGCAGTTCACCAAATCGGGGATCATCATGGGGATGGGTGAGGACAGGAACGAGGTCCTCGAGTCGCTGAGGGACCTCCGTACCGCCGACGTGGATCTGGTCACGCTCAGCCAGTACCTCCAGCCGACGAAGTTCCATCTCCCCGTGGATCGATGGGTCACCCCCGAGGAATTCCGCGAACTTGCCGACGAAGGTATGGGGCTGGGATTCGCCCATGTCGAGGCGGGTCCGCTGGTCCGTTCCTCGTACCACGCCGGTAAACAACTGGCCCGCGCGGTCGGACGATAGCCCCCTCACCTCGCGGTTTGTCCGGCTTGGGGTATTCCCCTTGCCGCCTCGAGAACGAGCAAGTAAAGTTGAGGTCCCGCAGGGGCTCGCCCGTTTCCCTGGTGGAGCGGGGAGAAACGAAAAGGAGGCTCAGATGCCTGCCCGTCGCTCGCTCGTTCTCTCTCTTTCGGTTCTTCTGGGGCTGGTTGTGACGTCGGTCGCCATCGGTGTGAACGCGCCGGGGTCCGGGACCCCTCGAGCAACGGCACAGGCGCCGCCTCTCCCGACCTTCGGACGCGCCACGATGAGCAGCATCCAGGGTGCGGGGTTCGAGCCCGGGACCCGAGTGGACTCCGCGGGACGGATCTACACCCACTCCCCCAATTCGCTCTCGTCGGGGACGAGCTGGATCTGGATCTCGCGGGACGGTGGAAAGACGTACAAGTGGGTCCCCGCGGCGTCTCCGAAAGAGGGGAAGCTTCCGACGTGCGCGGGCGGCGGTGACAGTGAGCTCGCCGTCGACACCGATAACAACATCTACTTCAACGAACTCACGCTGGCGAACTTCAGCGTGTCTCGCTCGGAGGACCAGGGGCGCACCTTCCTTCCGCCCGGAGGCAGCTGCGTCGGAGTGATCAACACGGTGGTGGATCGGCAGTGGTACGCAACGGACGGCGATCCGACGGCCGGCGGAGATCTCTACCTCGTTCACAACAAGTTCCTCCAGGGCAACCCTAATTGCCCCGGCGGCAACATCACCATCGGAAACAATCAGCTGGTCATGGCCCGATCCCCGGCCGGTGGTGTCGGACCCAGCGCCGGCATCGTCTTCGCACCGGAGAAGGAGATCAGTGGTCCTTGCGACGAAGCGATCATGGGCAATGTGGAGGTCAGTCCGACCACGCACAAGATCTTCGTCATCCACGACAACAACGACCTGGACCGCATCCTGATCGGACGCTGCGAGAGGGTCCCATTCACCTCCGACCCCACCGGGCTGTCCTGCGTCGATCTCCCAGTGGCGAGCTTCCCGGGTTTCATCACCGGTGCGAACTTCCCCACCCTGGCCATCGACAAGGCCGGGAATCTGTTTGCCGTGTGGGAGCAGGCTCCGGTCGATGGGGCCGGCAACGTCATCGGAGACACACTGCTGTACTGGTCCTCATCCACCACGGAAGGCAACTCGTGGACGACGCCCGTGCAGATCCCCACACCCGGCCTCCACAACAACATCTTCGCGTGGGCGGCCGCTGGTGACGACGGAAGGGTCGACGTGGCCTGGTACGGCACCAACGCAGTCGACGGCCCCGGAGGATGTGAGGGGCCGGACGGTGCCAACGGCAACTGGAGCCTGTACATGACCCAGACGCTGAACGGCACCGATGCCTCGCCGACGTTCCTGCCCCCGATCCTCGTCGGAGAGCACCATGTCTCGCACAGCACCGCGTTCACCCTGATCGGGAACCAGTGCGGCGATCGACAGGAGCTTGGCGACTTCTTCCAGATGCGGATCGGGAACCAGGGCGAAGCTATCTTCGCGTTCACCGACTCCAACAACCGGATCTCGATCTCCACGCACCTCATGACCGTCCGCCAGAACGGCGGATCCGGTGTCTTCGCCTCCAACCCCGTGATAAACGGTGACCCCGCTCCGACCAATGCCGTCCCCGACCCTTCCGGTGATGCGACCTTCGAGGCACTCGGCCTGACGGGCCCGAGTCAGCCGAACCTGGACATCCTCTCGTCGAGGGTGTCGTTGCTTTCGAGCCCGGCTCGGTACCGCATCAGGATGGTGGTGGCCGACCTCACCAGCCTCGCTCCCAGTCCGACCAGCCAGAACCCCGACAGGAACCTGGTGTGGTCGACCCAGTGGATCAAGCCGTCGGCCACGAGCCCGGATGGAGGAAAGAACTTCCACGTGTTCATGGAGTCGTTCAACGGCGGGACTCCGCAGTTCTTCGTCGGAGAGAACGCAACGACCCTTCAGGGGGGAGGCGTGTACATGACGTACCCCGGCACCACGGCGGTGACGGGCTCGTACACACCGACCGCCCCCGGCACGATCACGATCGACGTCCCGACCAGTCTCGTGTCCGTGCCGAATCCGATCGCTGGGAGCCGCCTATTCAGTGTGACGGCCAGCACGATGACCCTGGAGGCGTCGGCCAATTCGGTGCCACCCAGTGGGGGCATCGGCGGGCTGAAGTTCAACCTGATCGACGTCGCTCCAGCGTACGACTTCAGGGTTCAGTCGATCCGAACGTCGATCCCGTAGGGCTTAGGCGTTCGGGGTAGGCGCCCGCTCCCCTAGGAGCTGGGTGAGATACCGCCTCAGGGTGGTTTCCGTCTGCGCGCCGACAAGCCGGTACCGCATCTCTCCCCGTGCGTCGACGAGCACGGTGGCCGGGAGATATGGGACGCCGAAACGGTGAGCCAAGATCCCTTCTCGATCGGCAACGCTCGGATAGCCGACGTCGAACTCATCGAGGTAGGCCAGAGCCGCGGCGCGGTCGTCCTGGAAGTTGATCCCGAGGAACCGCACGCCATCTTCTTCGAGCTCCCTCGACAGGCGTTCCAGCCCGGGCTGCTCCAGGCGGCACGGTCCACACCAAGAAGCCCAGAAGTTGACCAGGGTTACCCTGCCCCGGAACCGGTCGGGAGTGACTCGGCCACCGGTCAGGGCGAGCCGGTCGATGCTGGGCATGGGGCCCTCTACCTCGACCGCGGGCTCGGGAGGGCTGCGCTCCATGTTGGCCGCCAGGGTCGCCAGGGCGCCACCGAGGCCCAGGACGCCCGCCAGGAGAAGGATGTTTCCGCGAGAAAGGCTCCGCATCACCGAAACGCTATCGCACCGCGACGGTCTTGGGAGGGTGTGGAGGAGCCGGCCTGTAAGCCGGATTCTGTCCGCGGTGACCGCGGAGGCGGCCATCTGTCTGGGAGCCGCGTTGCCGCGGCCCTCGTGCAGCCTACCCGGGAGCATTTGGGCGGGCCGCCCGCCGGCCGTTGCCGGCCGTGCTCCCTGCTTGGCCTTGCTCCGGGTGGGGTTTGCCGAGCCGCACCGGTTGCCCGGCGCGCTGGTGAGCTCTTACCTCACCGTTTCACCCTTACCCCTTACGGGGCGGTCTTCTCTCTGTGGCACTTTCCGCGGGTCGCCCCGCCTGGGTGTTACCCAGCACCTTGCCCTGTGGAGTCCGGACTTTCCTCGACCTCGGAGACCCGAGGCCGCGGCCGCCCGGCCAGCTCCTCCAATAAGAGTATAGGCGACCCTATAATCGGCTCGGTGGGAGTTCGAGTCCCCGTCGTCCTCCTCGTGTACCTGTCGCTCGCCGGCTGCGGCGCGCCGGCCGACCCCTCCGAGCCCCCGGGATCCGTCGATCCGGCCCGCGTGGCCACCATGGGGGTCGAGAACGCCGCGATCCGCCAGGTCGTCGTGGACTTCCTCGATGCCTACGCCGAGAGCGGTTCGGACACAGAACCCTTGGGGCAGCTGGTGGCGGGTCCTCATCTGGAGGATTGGGTCTGCTGGCTCAGCGTGCGGAACGTGGGACTCGAGGGCCTCCTCGCCGGTGAGCTGGACCTTCGGGACCTCCGGGTGCTCGAGATCGGTGAGCAGGTTGCCGCCGCGGCCGTGGACGCCACCGTGACCGTCACCGTGCCCGGTGAGGGAGGAGTGGACAGGATCCCTCGAAACTTCGGGAGCCCGGTCCTGCTCGCTCGGGCGGCCGAGGATCCCACGTCGTGGCAGGTCGTGGACGCAACCCGCGACGGCCGGTCGATGCAGGACTCCATAACGCTGTTCGACGAGGTCCCGGCGCGGGCTGACGAGGACGGCATCCGGATCGAGGTGGTGAGCCTCTATCGGTTCACCTCGGGAACGGTCGCGAACATGCGCATCCGAAACGGCACCAACCGAACCCTCCGCGTGGACATCCCCCATTCCATCCTCCAGGTCGGAGGTAGATTCCACGGAGCGATGCAGGGCACGCCGACGCTTCGCCTCTCTATCAGCCCGGGGGATTCTGTCGACGGCGCCCTCAATTTCCCTCCGGTCACGCTGATGAGCAACCCCGAGCTGGTGAAGGTGCACTTCCGCGGTGACCCCGCTCCCGTCGCCACGGTGACGCTGCCCGCGGAGGCTTTTCTCCCTGGCAGCAGCGCCTAGCCGCCTCTATTCGTCGAAGAGCGCGAGTGGCGGCTCGGGCCGGCGGTAGCCCTTCCCTGGGCCTTCCAGCCAGGCATCGATGCCTTGGTTCGCCAGACGATCCGCCTCGGTGTTGAACTCGCGTGGAACGTGTTCCACCTTTACCCGTTCGAACCGCGCCAAGAGGCCCCGAGCCTCTTCATGGAGCCGTTGAAGCGTGGGCGCCTTCACCCGGAAGCGTCCCGAGAGCTGCTCCACCAGTAGGCGGCTGTCAGAGCGGAGCACCACCGCTCGGGCTCCCCGTTCCGCAGCGATGCGCAACCCCTCGATCGCCGCCCGATACTCGGCGACGTTGTTGGTGGCCACGCCGATCCCTTCGGCCACCTCGGCAACCGCTCGCCCGCGCTCATCGGACACCACGACCCCGATCCCCGCCGGACCGGGGTTCCCCCTTGCCGCGCCATCGGCGGAGATGATCAGACGAGAACGAGGATCCGCCGGCAGTATTCACACCTCCGGATACCTTCGGCCCGCTTGATCCGTTCGAGCTCCAGAGGGCTGAGCTTCTGGTGGCATCCGCTGCAGACGCCGTCCACAAGTGCGGCCGCTCCCACCCCGCGCTTCTGGGCCCGCAGGTCCTCGTACAGCTCCAACAGCTCCTCGTCGAGCTCCGGGAGGAGGGCTTCCCTCTCGCCGCGGAGCGCGGCCAGCGCCACCTTCGTTTCCCCCATCTCCTGCCCCACCTCGGACTCGAGTGCCGCCAGCTGTTGCCGGGCCTGTGTGAGTTCGGCTTCGAGCGACGGGAGCCGCCCTTCCATCTCCTCGCGCCGCTCCATCTGCTCCAGCACCTCGTCCTCGATCCTGGCCTTCCGGTTTCGAAGGCTGCCCACCTCCGCTTGGATCGACCCGAGCTCCTTGGGGTTGGCCACTGACCCGTCGTACAGCCGACGCTCCTCCGCAGCCACCTTGGCCTCCAGAGAGCCCACTTCGGTTTCCAGACGCTCCTGTTCCCGGCGCTGCGAGTCCAGACCGAGGCGGAGCTCCCCCACCCGGTCCTCGAGCTCATCGGCCTTGCGAGCGGCGGCGCGGATCTCTTCGCCGGCCTCCAGCTCTTCCATCCGAGCGACCATCCGGTCGACGGAGGAATCGATCTCCTGGAGGCGCAGGATCCGGTCGAGGCCCTTCACGTCAGGCGAAGGGGTCCGTCCTGATCTCGGACACGATCACTTCTCCGCCCAGATGAACCCCAGCTTCCGACAGTTGAGCCCCGAGCACGGGGACGAACGGCCACTCGGTGCCGTGATGGCCGGCGTCGATGACCACGAGCCCGGCCGCCGTCGCGTCCAGAGCCTGATGGTGCTTCAGGTCACCGGTGACATAGGCGTCGACTCCGGCCCTCAGCGCGTCCGGGATGAGCGACGCGCCAGATCCTCCGCATAACGCCACCCGGTGAACCCGCTTCCCGAGATCGCCGGCCAGGCGGACCGTGGAATGGAGCCGATGGCGGCAGCGTTCGGCCAGGTCTTCGGCGCTCAAGGCGTCCCCGACGTGTCCGATCCGGCCGAGACCGAGTCCACCGAGCGATGCCAGAGGGTAAACGTCGTACGCCGGCTCCTCATAGGGGTGGGCGTCGACGAGCGCTTCGACGGCGGGCCTCAGACGTTCTCGAGGGACGATGACCTCCACCCGATCCTCATCGACCTCGTTCAGGCTCCCCCGCTCCCCCACCGCCGGGTGGGCGCGCTCCGAGGGGAAGAACGTGCCGGTTCCCCGAACCCGGAACGAGCAGTGAGTGTATTCGCCGATGACACCCCCGCCCGCGTTCGCCACGGCGTCGATCACCTTTGCCGTTGCTTCGGGGGGAACGAACGTGACCAGCTTGAGGTGCTCTCCGGCTGAGGTCTCGTGGAGGGCGCCCGTCACCTCCACACCGAGAGCATCCGCAAGCGCATCGGAGACGCCGGGCTGGGCGACATCGGCGTTCGTATGGCAGGCCGCGACCGCAACGCGAGAGGAGATCGCCGCGGAGGCGGCATGGGCCACCGGGTCCGCGAGATCGAGACGCTGGAGCGGCCGGAACAGCAGCGGGTGATGCGTGATCAGGAGCCCGCACCCGCGATCCCGGGCCTCCGCGATCACCTCCGGGGTGGGATCCAGGGCCACCAGGACCCTGGCCGCTTCCCAGGACCTGTCACCGACCTGGAGGCCGGTGCTGTCCCACTCCTCAGCCCACGACGGCGGGTAAAGTCGGTCGAGCACAGCCAGCCAAGCATCGACCGTCAGAGACCTCCCAGCCGCCATGGGGCCGTAGCATACGCCGAACCATGTGAAGTCCCGCGCCGATCAGCGCGGGGCCGGTGGCCACGAGATGTCGGCAAGCACCTTCGTGAGCGATTTCCCTGTGTCCTTCGACCCCTCGCGGAGGTAGAACGCATGGGCTCGGACTCGCCACGTCGCCGACTCGAGCGTGATACCCCAGCAGCCGCGCTCTCGAGCCAGCGCTTCGGCCCGTTCGAGGAGGACCCGTCCGATCCCGAGGCTCCGGGATCCCTCGCCGACGATCAGGTCGGGGATCCACGCCTGAGGCGTGGTGAAGTTGAGGCGAACCCGGTACTCCATATCCAGGAATCCGAGGACCCGGGCACCCTCCTCGGCCACCAGAGCCACCGCATCTGGACGACGCAGGTACGACAGGAAGACCTCCCGAGCGCCTTCCTCCTCTCCCGACTCCCGGACGTCGGGGCGCCCGAGCTCGGCCAGAACCGGCCACGGCCGGCCAATCCTCCGACGTTGCCTCACGGATCAAGATCAGAGGAACAGCGCGTCCCAGTGGTTCGCCACGGAGTTCAATGCCTGAAGCAGGCTTTCGTTCCCTTGCGGGTCAACCCGGAGAACCGCATCGGGGATGCGGACCGGATGCAGCTCCCCATCCTTGAATCGCATGGTCCGCTGCGCCGTCGAGAGGAAGATCTGCGCTCGGGTCTCGGTCTCCTCGTCCGTGTCGGGGTCCGGTACCAGGAGCTTGAAGCACGGGGTGAACTCCAGGGACAGATCCCCGAAGACCCACCCCAATTCGGTGCGGGGCTCCGCCTCCTCGAAGAAGCGCCCACCTCCAGTCCCCTCTTCCAGGAGGAAGGTGCGATCGCACTTGTTCGCCCACTCCTGGAGCAGCGGGATCACCAGGTCTGACCAGATGGCCGGGACCTTCGGAACGGACTGGTCCAGGATGAAGCGGATCTTCGGGATGCGCCGATTCTCCAGCGCCGGCTGGAGGAAGTTTCGAAATCCCTCCGGGTACGACACTCCCCCAAGAGGCACCTTGAACCAGTACATCATCCCCGCGCCTTTCTTCGCGAAGTCCCTTCCGTCCCGGGCCACGGCTTCCCACGATCGAGCCAGGCGGACGTGCTCCTGATCGACGGCCTCGGGGCGGGCGTCCTGCGGGTCCTGCGCCGCGATGGCCTCCTGCAGTTCCACCCTCTCCCCAGTGAGCTCGCTCATGGGCGTGCTGACGTTGGCGTTGAAGGGCTCGAAGATCTCCAGAGGGGTCTCTCCCTGCTTCACTCGGTACGCGCCGTGGTCTTTCCAGGCGATGAGGCTCTTCCGGATCCAGCTGAAGGCGTCCGTATACACGGTCTTGGTGACGCAGATGTGCCCGGCGTCCGCGAGCCCCATCGCCCGTGCCGCCCAGTCGACGTGACGCCCGAACGCATCGCGCCGGTTCAAGGCGTCGGACTCGAGACTCACCTCTCCCATGTCCATCCCGATCCGAACCTTGATGTAGGGGTGGGAGTGGAGTCGTTCCTGGATCTCGACGGCTCGTTCGACGGCGACGGAGGGCTTGAACAGGATGGCCAGGAGCCCGTCGCCGGTCGACTTGATCACTTCCCCGGCCCCATCCCTGGTGATCACCTCGGTCACCAGGGCATCGTGCTCTCTCCGGAGCATCTGAAACGCCTGCTCGTCTGAGGCCGTCGCCAGCTGATCCTTCAGCACGAGCGAGCCCTTCATGTCGTCGAAGAACACGACCACCACGGCCGTCTCCTCCCCACGGATATCCGAGGAAGCCTCGGCGTCTTTCCGCACCGAATCCGCCATCTGGATGGATGCAAGGGTACTCCGGCGAGCGGTCTCGCCGGGACTGGTCGACCCCTCGTGGGAGGAGCGGTAGGCCTACTCGTAAGAGATGGCTCGGAGGACGTTGAGCCTGGCGGCGCGGCGGGCCGGCCAGATCGCGGCCACCACGCCGACGAGGCCGGCAGTCAGGAGAAAGACGACGAGTTGGCCGACGGGAGCGGCGAAGTCCGTGACCCCTTCGTCCGCCAGGGCCCGGACCAGCGCCCATCCGAAGAAGATGCCGACGGTGAGACCGAGGACGCCCCCGATCAGGGCGATGACCACGGACTCCCACCGGATCATCCTTCGGACCTGGCGGCGGCTCATCCCCACCGCCCTGAGCAACCCGAGTTCCCGGGTCCGCTCGTAGACGGACAGCACCAGGGTGTTCACGATGCCGAGGAGGGCGATGAGGATGGCCAGACTGAGCAGGGCCGATACCAGACCGAGGACCGCGTTGATCTGCTCTTCCTGGGCCTCTCGCACCTCTGCCTGGTTCTGGATCTGGACGTTCGGGAATTCCCGCTCCAGTCCCCGCAGCCCCTGCCTGACTTCCTCCGAGGAGGCCCCCGGAGCGAGCTTCAGCAGGACCAACCAGTCAAGCTGCTGGGCGAAGTTCGACTCGAAGGACTCGAGCGAGATCACGAAGTCGTCGACGAGGCGACTCTCCTCGTAGATGCCGATGACGCGCATGGGTACTACCCCCGTGGAAGCGAACTCCATGTTCATCGTGTCGCCGACATCGAGGCCTTCGCTCTCTGCTGCACCCCTGTGGAGCATCACGCTCTTCTCATCGAGGGCCGAGAGGCTCCCGACCTGGATCTTCAGTTCCATGACCCGCTCCACGGTCGAAGGGTCGACGGCGGCCACGAACCTTGTTCCGCCCGAACCGGGCTTCCGCCATTCCCCGAACCGCACCGGAGACACCACCTGGACCCCGTCCAGCTCGCGGGCCTGGTCCGCAAGAGCCGGGCTGAAACCGGTGAAGCCGCCCTGCACGGACAGCATGTAATCGGCGCGAAGGGTCGCGTCGATCGCTCTTCCCACCGACACTTTCAGAGACGACCCCAGGATCAGGAACGTTCCCACGAGCGCCAGTCCGACCATCAACGCGGCAGAGGTCGATGCGGTCCGCCTGGGGTTGCGCATGGCGTTCTCCCGGCCGAGCTTCCCCGGGATCGCCGCGATCCGCGGCAGCGGGGAACCGATGGCCCGGGCCAGCGGGCGGGAGATCACCGGGCTCAGCACCGAGACGCCCAGGAAGATGATGGCCACCCCCAGCCCAACGAGGGCCAGCGCACTCCCGAAGTCGAGGAACAGTCCGGCGAACAGGGCCGCGACCCCGAGCAGGACCACCGCTGCACCGATGGCCGAGCGACGGCCGAGCGGGACGGGGCGGACGGCCTCGACATCCCGCATGGCCGCGATGGGCGGGATCCTGGCGGCGCGCCTCGCCGGAGCGACGGAGGCGGCAAGGGTCACGCCAACGCCCACGAGGAGCGAGACGATGATCGTTCGGGGCAGCACCTGCAGGCCCGTCGTTGGCAGGTCGATCCCGAACGCCCCCAACAGGGCCTGGAGGCCGACGGCCAGGCCGATCCCACCGAGAAGGCCCAGGATCCAGGCCACGATTCCCACCGCGAGCGCTTCGGCCAGCACGGACCTGGTCACCTGGCCGGGTCCCGCACCCAGGGCCCGGAGCAGGGCCAGCTCTCGGGTCCGCTGGGTTATCAGGATGTTGAACGTGTTGAAGATGGTGAACGCGCCGACGAACAGGGCCACGCCGGCGAACACCAGCAGGGCCGTGCTCAGGAACCCGAGCCCTTCCTTGATGGCGTCGGACTGCTCGGCCGCGGCGGTCTCTCCAGTCACCGCCTCGACGCCCTCGGGCAGGAGCGGCGCGATCCGGTTCCGGAGCTGTTGGGCGGAGACGCCCTTCTCCGCCTGAACCAGGACCGAGTCGAGCGTGTCGCCGGCCTGGAGGACGCGTTGTGCCGTTTGAAAGTCGAACGCCGCCAGGGTGGCGCCGCCGAGGTTATCCGCTTCCCCGAATCCGAGGATCCCCACGATCCGGAAGTTCTCCGATGGACCCTGGAAGAGCACACGGATCCGGTCGCCCACGCCGAACCTGTGCTCCCGGGCGGTGGCCGCATCGATGCCCACCTCGCCATCTCTCCTGGGAGGACCCCCCTGCCGAACCGCCAGCGCGGAGAACCCCTGCGTCTCCGGCCAGGACACACCGAGAGTTGGCGGTCCCACCGGAGCGATGGCCTCACCCTGCTTATCGACCATCTGGGCATAGCCGGAGATGCCCCCTTCGGCCACGGCGACGCCGTCAACGGCTCGCACCTCCTCCAGAACGGACGCCGGGATCCTGCCTCGGTCGATGCTGGTCTGGCCGGTGAAGGAGACGGCGGCTCGAACCTCGACATCCACTCCCGCCGTGGCCTGAGTGAACACCTCATCGAAGGCGCGCCCCATCGTGTCAGTGAGCACGTACGTGCCCGCCACGAACGCCACCCCCAGCACGACGCCGAGCGTGGTGAGCGCCAGGCGGAACTTGTGCGCCAGGATGCCCTTCAGGGTCGCTCTCCACATGGGTCAGCCCCCGAGGGTCTTCATCCGGTCCAGCACTCGCTCTGCCGTCGGAGCTTCCATGGCATCCACGATCCGACCGTCGGCGAGGAAGACGACCCGGTCCGCATACCCGGCGGCCACGGGATCGTGCGTGACCATGACGATGGTTTGCCCGAACTCTCGCACTGCCCGCTGGAGGAACTCCAGAAGCTCCGCGCCCGACTTTGAGTCGAGGTTCCCCGTGGGCTCATCGGCGAACACGATCTCCGGCCGGCTCGAGAGCGCCCTCCCGGCGGCCACTCGTTGCTGCTGCCCCCCGGAGAGCTGCGACGGAACGTGCCCCAGGCGGTCCCGGATCCCGATCGTGTCGATCACGGTGTCCAGCCAGGCCCGGTCCGGATCGCGCCCCGCGATGTCCATGGGCAGCGTGATGTTCTCGAGCGCGGTGAGGGTAGGAACGAGATTGTAGGCCTGGAACACGAATCCGATCTTGTCTCGGCGCAAACGGGTGAGGGCTTTCTCGTGCAAGGAAGCGAGGTCCACTTCTCCTATGAAGACCTGGCCGGAGGTGAGGCGGTCGAGCCCGGCCATGCAGTGCAGCAGCGTGGACTTCCCCGATCCGGAAGGGCCCATGATCGCCGTGTACTTCGCCCGGTCGAAGTCCACCGTCACTCCATCGAGCGCGCGGACCGCGGCTTCACCACTCCCGTAGACCTTCACGGCGTCGACGGCCCGAGCCGCGGTGTCGGCCGCCTGGACCCCAACTGGACGTGCTGCGGTAACCATGGATCAGTCCCCCTCGCCCGGTGATGGAAGCAACCTACGCCCGTCCGCATCGCGTGCCATAGCCCATCAGAACCAAATCAAACTAGTCTCTGTTCCGACTCCAGGAATACGGTCTTGTCGAGGAGGGTTGGGATGCGGAGACGACATCGACTCGAAAGGAGCATCCGATGCAGGCGTTCGCACTGAAGAGCTTCGGCGAAGCAGGCTCGGTCCTGGACCTCCCGGACCCGAAGCCGCAGGAAGGCGAGGTGCTGGTCCGGATCAAGGCGGCCGGCGTGAACGTGTTCGACCCCTGGGTCGTGCACGGCGCCATGAAGGATGCGATGGAGCACAGGTTTCCCCTGGTGCCGGGGGTTGAGGCCTCGGGCGTCGTCGAGACCCTCGGGGCCGGCGTGACGGCCTTCGCCGAAGGGGGTGAGGTCTACGGGGTCTCGGTCAAGCCGTTCCTCGGCGAGGGAACGTATGCGGAGCTCGCCACGTTCCCCGCGGATGGGATCTCGGCGAAGCCTCAGTCAGTTGACCACATCGCGGCGGCGGCACTGCCACACACCGGGCTGACGGCCCTCACCGCCCTTGACGAGATCGAGCCTCGTGAAGGACAGGTCGTGCTCGTGGTCGGCGCCACCGGCGGCGTGGGGAGCTCGTTCACGCAGCTCGCGGCCGGCCGTGAGGCCCGGGTCGTCGCGGTCGCGAGCTCGGAACGGGCCGACTACGCACGAGAGCTCGGAGCGTCCGAGACGATCGACTACGCCAAGGGCGACCTCCTCGAGCGGGTCCGCTCGGCCCACCCGGATGGGGTCGACGCGCTCGTCGACTTCTATAGCGATGAGCCGGCGCTGGCACGGCTGAGCGAGGTCGTTCGGTCCGGGGGAAAGGTTCTATCCGCCAGCGGCGCCGCCGGCCCGGAGGTGCTGGCGCAACGGGGCCTTCGGGGCGGAAACATCAACCGGGCCGGTCCGGAGCGGCTCCCCGAGCTCACCCGGCTCGTGGACGAGAAGCAGCTCCAGCCGCCCAGCACGCAGGTGTATCCCCTGGAACGTGCGGGAGAGGCATTGGAGCAGATGCAGAGCCGCCACGTTCGCGGCAAGCTCGTCATCTCCGTCGAGTAAGAAGAGAACGGGCCCCTTTCCGGGCCCGTTCGTCTCGAGTGCTCCGGTCCGAATCTCTAGGGAGGCGGCAGGAGCGGTCCGGGGATGTTGAAGGTCCTCTGTGAGGAGGCGATCTTCGCCGCCGAAAGGGTCGACCGAGTGGCGGCCAGGTACCGCTCCAACCGGGGCGTGGATCCTCCGTCGAGGAATGCCGTGCGGTTGTAGGTGAGGAACGGGAGCTTGACGCTCGCCGAGAGCATCGTGACCGGCTGGTTCATCGGAACGTGGGTAAACAGGTCGCTGTTCGCGCTCCCGATGAGCACCCCGATGCGATGCCCGGCGGCGATGGGCCAGTCGTGTCCGTACAACGAGAAAGTGGCCGTCCGCTGGCCAACCCCTCGGAGCAGGTTCACTCCCCGAGAGATCATCAGGACCCGCCCATCGGGTCCGATGTCGTAGATGTTCGCGGCGAGGTTCGCGTTCGGCAGGGCGTTCACCTCCACGCTGATAACGGGCTCGCCGGAGAGCCACACGTCGTGCGGAAGCGGCTGCGAGACCGACCAGATCCCCTGCGTCTCGGTCGGACGCAGCCCGTTGCCCGAACCGGTGTCGTTGTACGAGCCGAGATTGAGAGTCGTCTCATACAGCTGCGAGTCGGCGGGCGGCCACTCCTCCTCGCCGCGGTAGCGACCGAGAATGTCCTGAACGGCGATGGTTGGCCGCTGCACCTGGGGCTGGATCCCCTTCAGGTGCTCGTCGAGGAAGCTCATCACCTCGGTGATGAATCCTTCCCTGCCCACGGCCAATCGATTGTTGTTGGTGAGCGTACAGGCGCCCTCCGTCTCCCAGCCGCGGCAGTGATCGAACTGCCCGAACCAGGCCCGGTTCTCCCTGCCGGATAGCGCGTTCCAGTACAGAAACGCCCCATCCTGCTGCGTGTTCGTCTCCAGGAAACCTTGGGTCAGGAAAACCGGGGTGGTCTTTCCAGGTGCGGTCGGGACGAGATTCCGCTCCTGCCAGAAGGGACCGTTGGGGTTGTCGTCGAAGCCCGCGCCGACGATGTTGATCGGGTAGCACCACACGTTGGGGCCGCTGTTGGCGAGATACTCTGGGTCGTCGCTCGGACGGCCGGGCTTCGCGTCGATCACTTGGAACAGCGTGAGCGTGCCGACCGTGTTCGACCGGCGGATGCCGTTCATCCAGATGTAGCGGTAGCCGTCGTAGACAGGTTCCAGAGAGACCACGGCGGACAACCCCCGCGGCTGCTGGGCGATGCCCATGAGCCCGGTCCAGCCGTCGTAAGACTTGCCGAGCAGGGCAACCTTGCCGGTAGACCATGGCCGGGATGCGGCCCACTCCACCGCAGCCTTGACCGCTCCCTGCTCCCGGACGCCACCCCAGTCGTTGCACCCCCCGGACCCGCCGAAGCCCGGCAGGTCGACCATGACGTACGTGTACCCCTTTCGAAGGGCGTTGCTGAGGTTCAGGAAGTCGTAGAA
This sequence comes from Actinomycetota bacterium, assembly GCA_035641075.1. Lineage (GTDB taxonomy): Bacteria > Actinomycetota > UBA4738 > UBA4738 > CALAEC01 > DASQUW01. The sequence continues at coordinate 17,322 of DASQUW010000024.1, forward strand.
GCGAGGGCTCGGCCCCACCCCGTTGAGGTCCGTATCGGTGGTCGCCCCGTTGTGGTTCGTGTAGGGACTGACGGTCAGGATCACCGGAGTCTTCACGTGGTTCGGGAGGCCCTTGGGTCTGAGCACGTCGGCGTGGAGGTTCGTGATGCCGTCGGTTGAGAGGAAGTAGTACTGGTAATGGTCACCGTCCGGGTGCGGGAGTGCCGACGCCGCAGGCACCGACCAGGGGATGGCCAGCAACGCGAACGCGGCTATCAGTGTGACTGTGCGCTTCCTGGCGAGCATCTCTCCCTCCCTCTCGGGGTATCTCTGGGGGCCGCGCGAGCGGGTCGCACGGGTCGGCCGGTAGTTTACACGGTTCCTGGTCCTTATTGACTAGTCACCCGCTTATTTCGGGCCTTTCCGACGGACCAACGGAACATTGTCGCGGAGCTCACGGCCTTTCCGTGCGCTCTTGTTCGCCGCTATTCGCATCCGGGCGAGCGCCGACCCTGTGAGGTCGCCGAATCTGCCTGCCCTTCGTTTGCTCTTTTGCTCGCCCTTACGAGTCAAACCATCAACTTCTCTCTGCATTCGGCGAGAGCGAGCCGGAAGGAAGATGCCTGTCACGAACAGAACGAGGCAGACGACCAAGCCGATAACCACGAGAAGAAGGGTCTTCATGCTTAGCTGTCTGTCCCCCCCAGCCCGGAGCGTCAGCACGCTGGACCCGGGATGATCCACCGCAATCTGCCGCCCGGGTCCCAGCTTTCCCCGCACCGTCGAACGTAACCGTCTATCTCCCTGCGAGATGTGACGGAGGACGTCGGCGCCTGCGTGAGGCATGATGTCAAGAGAACACCAGCCAGCCACCGCCGACATGAGGTCGGGGCGGTACCGGAATGGGGTGACGACGGAAATCGCTCAGCAATCAATAGGCACGCGCCCGGATCGAATAACCCTCACGGCCTTCGCAGCCCTGATCCTGATGATCGGGATCAACGCCAACGCGGTGAAGGCCACGGTCGCCGAGCTCGCTCCGATGTGGAGCGCCGGCGTTCGGTTCGCCGCCGCCGGGCTCATCCTGAGTGGCGTCCTCCTTCTCCGCCGGCAGCCCCTCCCTCAAGGCCGGGCGCTTGCCGGGACCTTGCTCTTCGGCGGCCTCTCGTTCGCCGGATTCTTCGCCTTCGCGTACTGGGGGATTCAGCGTCTTCCCGTGGCCGTGGCCGCCGTGGTCTTCGCCTCGGTCCCATTGGTGACGTTCGTGGCAGCGGTAGTTCACAGGTTGGAGCCGTTCCGGTGGCTCACCCTGGCCGGCGGCTTGCTGGCCGTCGC
>DASQUW010000025.1:0-2847 GCA_035641075.1 Actinomycetota bacterium
GGCCAGGCCCCGCCCGACCTGATCACGCTCCCCGACCCGCGCGAGCGGGCCAGGCCGCTCATGTCCAAGCAGGAGATCGAGACCGCCTGGGAGGAGGGCCGGCGCATGAGCATCGAGCAGGCCATCGCCTACGCGAGGGAATCCGCCTAGGAACCAGGATCATGCTCCGGAAGGGGAAAGGCGTCAGGACGACGCCCCAAGTTCTTTTTCGCTGTTCAAGCCGGGTGTCGGAGGACCGCCCTCAACCTTACGTACACCGCTGACGTTGAGGAGGGAATTCCAGCTGGAGAGTCGAACGTAAGCGGACTGGATCCGTCCCAAGCCTGGCTCCTTTCCTAACCCCAGGGCGGATCGGGGGCGTCTCGGTGGGCGGGTCGGTAGGCATATCGGTAGGCGCACCATGCTCCGCCTAATCTGGGGGCGGCGGATTCCCACGTCGCAGGCGAGAGAGGGTCGGCGCATCGATTCCCCGACTCGCTTCGTGCCACGGTTGGTCCGTGTCCTCGCATGAGCAGCATGGACATCGCTCGCGAAAACGGTAGTCATATCCATGGTCAATCCGATGGTCAAGTTGGTGGTAAACCCATGAGTTGACCACCGAGGCGAGATAATCGCCGCACGTCGGAGCCCATATCGGCTGGTCAACGCATAAACTCGAAATGTCGCTCCCTCTCCTCTTCGCTCCCGCAGACGGGTCCGGGACCTCCTCGAGGGCCACGCAAGCTCGGCGACAAGGCTCTAATCCGAAACGTTGATTGGACCAGGTGCCTCTTCGGCCTGCGGTCCTGCGGCCTTTACGAGCTTACTCGGCCTTCTTGAATTGAGATTCGGCGGTCGGCGTGACGGGCGAGCTCTGAATCATTGGTGACGATAACACAACAGGTCCCCCTTTCCGCTGTTTGCCGGAGGACGCGCATAATCGTCGTCGCGGAATCCACGTCTTGGTGCGCTGTCGGCTCGTCAGCGAGCAGGAGTTCCGGCCCCAGGATCAGAGCCCGTGCGATCGAGGCCCGCTGCTGCTGGCCTCGTGATGTCTCATGTGGCAGGCGGTTCTCCAGTCCGTCCAAATGGAGCGAACCCATGAGGTCTTTGGCGCGTTCCTCTAGGGCGGCATCGCCGGGACGGGAGATGATCCACGCCAGCTCAACGTTCTCTCGAACTGTCAGCTCCTCGGCCAGCCCGAGGTCCTGAGGCACGATGGACATCGCCTCCCAGCGAAGAGCCAGGGTGGATGTACCGGAGTCTCTGCGCCACGAGACAACGCCGGCATCCGCCTTCTCCCACCCCGCGCAGACATTCAGGAGCGTCGTCTTGCCGGAACCCGATGGTCCGGTGATACACACGACCTCTCCTCGGTGGAAGGAGAGACTGACCCCGCGGAGTGCCCACACACGTTCAGGTCCACGCCGATACGTCTTCTCCACGCCCCCCAAGGCCAGCACCTCACGAGCGCCGTTTCCAGCCGACATCAGTAAAGCAACCTCATCTGATCACCCTGCGGCCGTTCCGCAAAGCAAGTACTTCGTGGGCGGCGCCCACCAGGGAGGGGTCGTGGGTCGCCAGGATCAGCGTCGCTCCGTTCGGGGCAAGGGCTCGGATGAGTTCTTGGATCGCAGAGGCCGCTTGCTGATCCAGCTGGGCCGTCGGCTCGTCCGCGACGATGAGCGCCGGATCGCCCAAAGCCGCCTGCGCGAAGGCGAGGCGCTGCTGCTCACCGCCCGAGAGCTGATGCGGCAGGTGATGCCTGCGGTCGGTGAGTCCGAGCGTTGCCAGCATCCCCTCAACCGCCTTCGACCCGAGACCACGCAGCCTCGCGGTGAGCCTGAGGTGATCGATGACCGAGAGGTAGGAGATGGTGTTGTCTGCCGGTCTCTGGAACACGTACCCGACGCGGCGGCGCAACATGGTGAGCCGTCGGCGAGACGCGGTGCCGATGTCGAGACCATCCACCTCCGCCCATCCCGACGTCGGTCGGTCGAGCCCGGCCAGGATTCTCAGGAGCGAGGTCTTTCCGCTGCCCGAGGGCCCGACGACGACGGTGAGCGCCTTGTGGGGGAAGACCGCATCCACCTCGATCAGGGCGTCCACGGCCTCGGTGGCGCTGCGGTAGGTCTTGGAGAGCTGGCCACAGGCCGCGGAGGCGTCACTCACCAGCCCGGAGCACCTCCCCCACACTCGCTCGCTCCGCCGCTCGCTGCAGGGCCCAGGCGCCCCCAACAGCGGCGGCCAGGGCGAAGAGGACGGCCGCTGAAGCGTCGCCCACCGGGAAGCGGAGTAGCGGGTCGGGTGGAACCTCGGGGAGGAGGTCAATGATCTCGTGCAGAAGCGCCGCTGAGGCGGCTCCCAGCCCGGCACCCACCACGACCGCTCCCACCAGCGTGCAGGCAATCTCGATCGCGAGAGCGGCTCGATGGACCCGGGACGTCAGTCCCATGCGCCACATGAGCCCGTACGAGAGGATCCGGGCCCGCTGTCGCGCGGCCACGTACAGGAGAAGTCCCCCCAAGGCGAGGAGGCCCAGCGCCAGGCCGAGCACCCTCATGGTCGACAGGGTCCAGCCCAGCGCCAACAGCGTCCGGGAGGAGGCCGTCTCTTGGGCTGTGATGGCGAACTCCACCGGCAGACCGTCTCGGGCCATGGACTCCAGGACCGCATCCGTGGGCCCCTTTGCCCACACGTACGCCTGGGCGGAGGAGGTCGCTGAACTCGCCCGAAGGCTCTGGACGAGCTGCTCCCGATCGACAGCGACCAAGGGATCCTCCCCAAGCATCCCCGGAAAGGCTTCGGCTCGGCCCACCTCGTCGATGTCGATCTGGGCCTCGCCAACAGTGACGGAGCGAGGCGCGG
>DASQUW010000026.1:0-24457 GCA_035641075.1 Actinomycetota bacterium
AACTCCGGAAGGATGACCGCGGCGATCGCCTCCGGGTCACGGGTCACCCTCCTGACCTCCTCGAGCACGGGGGGGCCGAGGTCCCGGAACGGCGCATCCACGATGTCCAGCTGCACGTTGATGCCCGCGGCCAACCACTGCTCGGGCACGTCCCGGGCCTCCTCGGGATCGAGAGCCACGCAGACGGCGCGCGTCTCGGCTCCCCGGAGCGATCTCGCGTAGTTCAGGGCCCTGATCGCCGCGTCGTGCACGCCGGAGATGAACACCAACACGGACGTGCGCTCCGGCGGGAGGGGCCGGGCATCGACGCCGACCAACTGACCCCGCTCCGAGAGAACCGGAACATCAGTGACGACGATCTGCGGTTCGCGGAGGAGCCTGACCTTGAGCCGGAAGGTGACCGGACGACGGATCGCGTGGAGAAGAGACCTCCTTCGGAACAGCTCCGGGATCACCACGGTGATGAAGTCTCCTGGCTCCCGGGGGAGGCGGCGGATGTAGTCGATGACGGCGTCGACCCGGTCCCTGCCCTCCGGGAACTCGATCCGCGTCGAGGTTCGGGCAAGACGGTCCCACAGGATCTGGACCTCCCCGGAGGGACGAGCCCCCACATAGATCGTCCGCACCTCCGTGGGACGGAACGAGCGGATGTATCCGAGTGCCTCGCTCGCGGCGGCATCGATGTCGGTGAGCACGAGGATCACCCGATTCGCACCCGCCCGACCGAACGAGACCTCTCCCCGGTGAAGTCGCTCGTGAACGTGCGTGTAATGTCGATGCACGCCTCTCAGAAGGATCACCACGATCGGGATGGCCACGATGACGATCCACGCGCCACGAATGAACTTTGTTGCCGCCACGATCAGAAGTACGAGGCCCGTGGCGGTAGCCCCGATCCCGTTGATGATCGCGCTCCGTTTCCATCCGGGCCCTCGAAGCTTCAGCCACCGTCTCACCATGCCGCTCTGGGACAAGGTGAACGCGGTGAAGACACCGACCACATAGAGCTGGATCAGCCTCGTCAGGTTGGCGTCGAAGATCCAAACGAGAAGCGCGGCCAGAGCCGACAGCACCAGGATCCCATTTGAGAACACGAGCCGATCGCCGCGATTCGTGAACTGCCGAGGCATGAAGTGGTCGCGGGCGAGGATGGCCGATAGCCGCGGGAAGTCCTGATAGGAAGTGTTCGCCGCGAGTATGAGGATCCCCGCCGTGAACCCCTGAAGGAGAAAGAAGGGAAGTGACTCACCGAAGATCGTGTCCCCGATCTGGGCCAAGACCGACCTGGCCTCGGAGATCTCTTCGGTGGCCCGGATCTGGAGCGCCCGGGCGAGGACGGTGATTCCCAGAAACATCGATATGGACATCGCCCCCATGATGGCCAGCGTTGTGGCGGCATTCTTGGACTGGGGGCGGCGGAAGGCCTGGACGCCGTCGGCGATGGCCTCCACTCCCGTGAGGGCCGTCGAACCCGAGGCGAAGGCCCTGAGGATGAGAAAGAGTGTGAGACTCGCACCCGCCTCGAGAGGGACGTCGGCACTGTCGGCGATGGGGCAGCCGTCCAGGCAGTCGACGAACCCCGCCATCAGCGTGACGTACACCATGACCACGAACCCATAGGTGGGAAAGGCAAACAGGGCGCCTGCCTCTCGTACTCCGCGGAGGTTGGCCAGGGCGATCAGGAAGATGAAGCCGAGCGTCATCAGAACCTTGTGCTCCGCCAGGCTGGGGGCCGCTGAGGTGATGGCCAGCGTTCCGGCTGTCACGCTCACGGCTACGGTGAGCACGTAGTCGATCAGTATCGCCGCAGCCGCTATGAGGCCAGGAATCTCTCCCAGATTCTGGCGGGCCACGATGTAGGACCCACCGCCCTGGGGGTAGGCTCGGACCGTCTGCCGATAGGAGGTGATCACGATGGCGAGGACGAGCCCGATGACGATGGCGATCGGCGCCATGAGGCTCAGTGCAGCCGCCCCCGCCGCCACCAGGACCAGCATCATCTCCTCGGTCGCATAGGCGACCGACGACAGCGGATCCGATGAGAAAACCGGCAACGCCAGGGTCTTCGGGAGCAGCTGATGCTCGAGCTGCGCCGACGCAAGCGCTCGGCCCACGACAAGCCGCTTGACTCCGTCGAGGACTCGGCCGGTCACCGTGGCCACGGAGTGGATTCTACGGTCGGCCGGCTCCAATCCAACGACGGACCGGAGTACCCTCTTTGTATGCACTTCGTGATCATGGGGTGCGGCCGGGTCGGAGCCCAGCTGACCGCCGAGCTTTCGAAGAAGGGCCACAGCGTGGCCGTCGTCGACAAGCGGCGCCAGGCCTTTGACCGTCTTCCGCCGGACTTCAAGGCCAAGACGGTCGTCGGTGTGGGCTTCGACCGCGAGGTACTGGAGGAGGCGGGGATCCGGGAGGCCGACGCGTTCATGGCGGTTTCGAACGGGGACAACTCAAACATCGTGTCAGCGCGAATCGCCCGAGAGTACTACCGCGTTCCCACTGTCGTGGCCCGTATCTATGACCCGCGTCGCGCGGAGATCTACGAACGGCTCAACATCCCCACGGTCGCCTCGGTCCGATGGGCGGCCAAGCAGATCCAGTACCTCCTCTTTCACGGCCGCGATGAGTTGAAGGAGACGTTCGCCGGAGGCACTCTCCTCCATCTCCACGTGAAGGTCCCGGAGCATCTCGTGGGAAAGAAGGTCGAGTCGGTCATCGAGGACGGCCGAGTTGAGGTGATCGGGGTGGATCGCGGAGGAAGCGGCTTCATTCCCAGTGCCGGCTCCACCTTTCAAGAGGGAGACATCGCTCACTTCATCGTTCACAAAGACGCCACGGACATGTTCGACACCCTGATGGAGCCGGCGGCCGAATGAGAGTGGTGGTTACGGGCGCGGGAAACGTCGGCCGACACATGGCCAACGATCTTCGGCTTCGAGGGCACGAGGTAACCGTGATCGATCAGGACCCCGGAGTGGTGGACCGCGCTCGAAAGGAGGCAGCGGCTGGGGTGGACGTGATCCTCGGCGATGCCTGCGAGCCCTGGGTTCTGGACAAGGCCGACCTCGCCACGTGCGACGTGCTCGTGGCTGCCACTGGCGATGACGAGGACAATCTCGTCACCTCCCTGCTGGCCAAGCAGGAGTATGGCGTTCCTCGCGTGGTCGCCCGAGTCAACCACCCCAAGAACGAGTGGCTGTTCACGTCCCAATGGGGGGTCGACGTTCCGATGAGCCCACCGCACATCCTCACTGCGCTCGTGGAAGAGGCCGTCACCAGCGGCGATCTGGTCCGACTGCTGAAGCTCGAGGGCGGACAGGTGACGCTGGTCGAGGTGACCATCAACGAGGCTTCCCCGATGGCCGGGCGTGCGCTCTACGAGCTTCGCCTGCCCCAAGACTCGGCCGTCGTCGCCATCCTCCGGGGTGGGCATGTCGTGATCCCTCAGCCCGAGACTCAGCTCGTCGCAGGGGACGAGATCATGGCCATCGCGACGCCCGAGGTGGAAGATGCCATCCGTTCCGCGCTGATGGAACCGGCGTAAGGCTCAGGCGAACTCGTACCGGGGGTTGACGACCCGGACTCGTTCCCGCTCGCTGCTGAGAACCCCTTCGAGGGTCACCCGGCTACCCAGGGAAAGGCCCGGGATGTGGCTCCGGCCGGTCCACACCGCGGTGACCTCTCCCGTTCCGTCGGAGATCACGGCCTCCATGCAGTCTTCGCGAGGCCTGATCGTCAGCCGTTGCACGACCCCGGCCACCCGCACGGGCTTCCGGGAGGGACAGTCAGCGATCCTCGTCGTCCCGGGGACCGATTCGGCCCACTCTCGGATCTCTTCCGCGAGCCGTTCCTCGTCGGTCTGGACCAACCGCCGCATAAATCCCACGCCCTTCTACCCCTGTGTGGGCGAGGACACCACTTCGGCCGAAGGACCGGAGGGAGGCTCCTCGACCAACTCATCGGCCTTCCGGCGCTTCGAGTTCCAGATGGCCGCCGCCAGCACCGCGACAACCAGGATCGCGACCCCGGCGCGAAGGCCCTCGTTCCGCGCGTGCTCCACGACCAGCGGGGCGATGAGCAGCGCCACCAGGTTCATCACCTTGATCAACGGGTTGAGGGCGGGACCTGCGGTGTCCTTGAACGGGTCACCGACGGTGTCCCCGATGACCGTGGCCTTGTGGGGTTCCGAGCCCTTCCCGCCGTACAGACCCTCCTCCACGAGCTTCTTGGCGTTGTCCCATGCGCCTCCGGCGTTGGAGAGCATCACCGCAAGCAGCTGGCCCGTGAGGATCGATCCGGCCAGGTAGGCACCGAGGGCCTCGGCCTGGAGCGCGAACCCGACGACCACCGGGGTGAGCACAGCGAGCAATCCGGGAGTGAGCAGCTCCCGCAGCGAGGTCCGGGTGCAGATATCCACGACCCTGCCGTAGTCGGGCTTCTCGGTTCCCGCCATGATGCCGGGATGGTCACGGAACTGGTTGCGAACCTCGACGACCACGCGAGAGGCCGCCCGGCCCACCGCCCGGATCGCCAGCGAGGAGAACAGGAACGCCACCGCCCCGCCGATCAGTAGCCCAACCAGGACCTCCGGCCGGTCGATTCGGATCGCGAACTCCTCGCCGGGCCCCGCCACGGCCTCCGCGAAGGAGCCGAACAGCGATGTGGCCGCGATGACCGCAGTCGCGATGGCCATACCCTTGGTGATGGCCTTGGTCGTGTTCCCCACGGCGTCCAGTCCGGCCATGATGCGGTCCGCTCGCTCGCCCAGGCCGCCGGACATCTCCGCGATGCCGTGGGCGTTGTCCGAGACAGGCCCAAAGGTGTCCATCGAGACGATCACCCCGACCGTGGTGAGCATCCCCATCCCGGCGAGCGAGATGAAGTACAGCCGCTCGGCGATGGAATCCCCCAGCAGGAACGAGCCGATCACCGCGCCGGCGATCACCAGGATGGCCCACACGGTCGACTCCAGGCCGACCGAGAAGCCGGAGAGGATGGTGGTGGCGGGCCCGGTCAACGATGACTCGGCGATCTCCTGCACCGGCTTCCGCCTGGTCGAGGTGAAGTGCTCGGTGAGGAGCTGGATGACGCTCGCGAGCAGGAGCCCGATCACGACGGCCCAGAAAACGCGGAGATCCTCGACATACAGAGCGGCAACGACGTAGACGGCGATCGCCGAGAGCACCGCGGAGATGAAAAAGCCCCGGTTGATGGACCTCATCCCGTGCTCGTCCTCGCTCCGCGGCGTCACGGAGTAGATCCCGATGATCGAGGTGATCACGCCGATGGCCCGGACGAACAGCGGGAACATCACCCCGACGATGGCGCCCTTCGGGGATTCCGCGAACGCGGCGGCCCCGAGGATGAGCGAGGCCACCAGCGTCACTTCGTACGACTCGAAGAGATCGGCGGCCATGCCGGCGCAGTCGCCCACGTTGTCGCCTACGTTGTCGGCGATCGTGGCGGCGTTGCGAGGATCGTCCTCGGGGATGTCCTTCTCCACTTTCCCCACCAGGTCGGCGCCGATGTCGGCGGCCTTGGTGAAGATCCCCCCACCGACCCGCATGAACATCGCCAGAAGCGCCCCCCCGAAGCCGAACCCCACGAGCACTGAGGTGGCGTCCTGCTTGTAGATGAGAAGGATGGCCACGGCGCCGAGCAGCCCCAGCCCGACCGTGAACATGCCCGCCACACCGCCGGTGCGGAAAGCGATCGTGAGCGCCCGCCTCAGCCCCTGTTCCCTGGCGGCGTTGGCCACCCGCACGTTGCCCCGGACCGCCAGCCACATGCCCGCGTAGCCGGTGACGCCGGAGAACCCGGCTCCGAGTATGAACGCCAGCGAACGACCCAGCCGGATGGAAAGCTCCGAGTGGGTAGGCGTGTCGGAGGCGGGGAGCGCGAAGAACAGAACGACCGTGAGGATGCCGAGAAATAGCCCCACCGTCCGAAATTGCCGGTTCAGATAGGCCTTGCTTCCTTCCTGGATGGCTCCGGCGATCTCCTTCATCTTCTCGGTGCCCTCGGACTCGCGGAGCACGCCGCGGCGAAGGACCGAGGCCACGACGAGCGCGAGGAGCGAGATTCCCAGAATCACGAGGAGCGCGTTGTCCTCGAAACTGCGGAAGACGGCCTCGATCGACCCGCCCTCCTGGGCGATCAACCGCATCGTGTTCTCCTCCGAAGGTTGTGTAAGTCCCACCCCGACCAGGGCCGCCGGATTATAGCCCGGCTTCGATTCCGTCAGCCGTGCCGGCCGCGTATCCTCCGTTCGCCATCGCCGATCCCACCATCACCTGGCCCCGAGCCCTGTGGAACTGGCTGACCGGGCCGCTCCGGCGCATCTGGGCGTCGGACGATCCCTTCGACGACTACACGCTGGTCCACATGGCCAGCGCCGCCGGGGACGCCCTGGTGGGCATCGCGCTCGCCGATTCCATCTTCTTCTCCCTCCCGGTCGGTGAGGCGAAGCTCCGGGTGGCCCTGTATCTGAGTCTGACGATGGCGCCGCTGGCCGTGGCCGGACCGCTCCTGGTTCCCCTGCTCGATCGGGGCGGGTTTCGGAGAGCCATCTCGTTCGCCTCGGGAGCGGGCCGGGCGGCCGCGGCCATCTTCGCCGCGCCTCGGATCGCCTCGTTGCTGCTTTTCCCGGCGAGCTTCGCCATCCTCGTCCTCTCCAGGGTCCACGCGATAACCAAGAACGGCCTCACCGCCGCGTATGCGCCCAGCGACCTCGTCCGCTCCAACGCCCGACTCGGACGAATGGCCGTGCTCGGGGTGGTGCTCGCCCTGCCGCCGGGATTCCTGCTGCTGTCTCTGGGCGGCGCCACGTCGGTCCTGTACCTGGCCGCAGGCGTCTACCTCCTGTCAACGCTTTTCACGCTGTTTCTGCGCCAGCCCCTCGAGCCTCACCGAGAAGCCGCGAGGGTTGAGCGGCGGGGGAGGATCGCGGAGCTCGCAACGGCCGCCGCCGGTTCAGCCGGTCTGCGCGCGGCTCAGGGGTTCCTGTTGTTCCTCGTGGCCTTCGCCCTGCGGCGGGCCGAGGATCCGGCCTCCTGGCTCGGCGTGCTGATCGTCGCGGGGGCCACCGGGCAGCTGCTCGGCGACTTCCTGGCGCCATATCTTCCCCGGGGGATACGGGAGGAGGCCGTGGTCCTCATCGCTCTCGCCGCGGCGGGCGGGGCCGCACTCTTCGCCTTCGCCACGTTTTCGCTGGTGACCCTGGCCGCGTTCACGCTGCTCGCGGGGGCGGCGACCCGTCTCGGCCAGCTCGCGTTCGCCAGCCTCATGCAGCGAAGCGCCCCGGGAGGCGCGCACGGCCGGGTATTCGTCCGCTACGAGGTCGTGTTCCAGATGGCCTGGGTCGCCGGGGCGTTCCTTCCGGCCCTGCTGCCGATCGCCTTCCGACCGGGCGTGCTCATCCTCGCCGCCTTCTACGTGGGGATCGGGTTCGTCTTCTTCGTCCGGCCGCACCTCGCGGGCGCGGGCGGCTAGGACTCGTCAGCTCGAGAAGAATCCCGGAGCCGCCGTCGAACCAAGACCCCGAGGATCGGAGGCGTCATCAGCGTGGTCACGATGGTCATGGCCACGACAACCCCATACAGGTCGGTGGAGATGATCCCAAGCCCGAGGCCGATCGATGCCACGATCAGTCCAACCTCCCCCCGGGGAACCATGCCCACTCCCACCAGCATCGCGTCGCCTTTGCCAAGCGAGCGCGACCCCCAGTAGCCGGCACCCATCTTGGTGACTACGGCCAGGACCGTGACCGCCGCGGCCAGCCCCAGGATGGACGGATCGACGAATACGCCGGGGTCGAGCCGACTTCCGGTGACGGCAAAGAAGAACGGGACCAGGAACTCGTAGACCGGCTCCACCTGCGAGGTGACCTCCGTTTTGTGGAACTCGAAGATGAGTCCGGCCAGGAATGCTCCGATGATCGCCGCCAGCCCGATCGTCTCCGAGAGCGCCGCCAGGCCCAGCGTCAGGAGAAGGGCGAAGACCAGGGGGGAGCCGGGAACGATCGGTAGATGAGCGAACTCCGACACTCTCTTCACCACCCGCGGACCGGCCAGTCCAACCACGACGACGAACACCAGGACCTCGACGACCGTCAGCGTGAGCTCGACCGTCGAGAGATCCCCCGCAGCCAGACCCCCCACCACAGCGAGTATCAACAGCGCCAAGATGTCATCGACCACCGCGGCTCCCAGCACCACCCGTCCTGGCGGGGTCCGCAGCGCCCCCAGGTCTCGAAAGACCCGGGCGGTCACCCCGACGCTTGTGGCCACCATGGCCGCCGCTATGAACAGGGTGTCCCCTCGCTCGTACCCGAGTCCCACCATGAGGAGGGCGCCCAGCGCGAACGGGGCGGCCACGCCGAGAGACCCAACGAGCAGGGCGGGGCGGCCGACGTTCCGCAGTTCGGTCAGGTTGGTCTCCAATCCCACCGTGAACAGGAGGATGATCACTCCGAGCTCGGCCAGCAGCTCAAGCAGCGGCCCGCTCTCCGCACCGACCGCCCCGATCACGTGCGGCCCCACAAGGACGCCGCCAAGGAGCTCCCCCAGCACGGCCGGCTGCCCGAAGTGCTCGAACAGCTCCCCCAGGATCTTCGCCGCCGCAAAAAGCACAAAAAGGTCGACGAGGACCGAGGACTCACTCACTCCCGCACCCCCTGCTCCCAAAGAGAAAGGGCACCGGCTCGCCGACCAGGCTTCCCGGCACCCCGCTGAAATCGTACACGGGTTCCTTGCCCGGGGGCGCCCGTCCCGATACCCTCGCCCCTCACAATGGCGCGACGCAAACATCGGGCTCCGGACGAGGGCGTGAACTGGACGCTGGTCCTGGTCCCGCTCCTCCTCGTGGGGGTGGGCGTGGGAGCGTATCTGTTCCTCCGGAACCGCGAGGAGGCCCCTCCGACTCGCCGCGCCGCCCCGGCAAAGCCGTTCGCCTTCACCCGTGGGCAGACGCACTTCTTCTCCGTCGGAGGCTCCGCCGCCAAGCTCACGCCCGAGCAAAAAGAGGCGGCGCGAGCGGGCGTGGACATCGTCCTGAACGACGTCTACGACGCAGGCTTCGTGACCAAGTCGCGGTGGGAGAAAGGCGCCTTCACCAGCGTCTTCCAGCACTTCGCCCCGCCTGCCGCCGAACGGGCCCAGGAGGACCTTGCCGAGCTGACCCTGGGGGCCGAGGCCGAGCGCCTTCAGTCCGTGAAGCCCGAGAACGGCGTCCTCGAGGTGGCCTTCCTCATGAGCAAACAGGAGCCCGTGGCGGCCATCGCGGAGACCGAGTTCCTCGCCAGCGGGAAGCTTTCCGGCGGAGGGAACCTGGCGGTTTCGCACCAGGGGAAGTTCTTCCTCCGGCTCATCGACGGTGCGTGGCGAATCGTGGGCTATGAGGTGGATGGAACGCTCGACTCCGGCATTGCGGCGACTCCGACGCCGGCGGTGACGACACCATGAGGAGGGCCCTGTGGGGAGCACCGGTGGTGGCCCTGGTGGTGGCGATCGCCGCCGGCGCCCACAGCTTCACTCCCAGGATCGTCCGGGCTCAGACTCCGCCCGCCATCGAGATCCACCGCGTTCAGAAGGCTGAATTCGCTCCGGCCAAGGGAAAGAACCGCCCGATCTTCATCCTCGCTCTCGGCAGCGACGGACGCCCCGGCGTGTGCATGCCCATCGAGAGATGCCGGGCAGACTCGATCCATCTGATCGGCCTCAACGCCAAGGAGGGCGCCGCGACGATCCTGGGATTCCCCCGGGACTCCTACGTGAACGTCCCCGGCGCCGGTACCCGCCGGATCAACGAGGGCCTGTTCTACGGAGGTCCGGAGCTCATGGTCGACACCGTGGAGAGCATCACCGGCATCTCCATCGATTACTACATGCTCACTTCCTTCGACGGCTTGAAGGCCATGGTCAACGGCATCGGCGGAATCCAGATCGAGATCCTGTACCCCATGAACGACGCCGCGTCCGGCTCGAACTTCGAGCCGGGAAGACAGAAGCTGGACGGTGGCCAGGCCCTGGCGTTCACCCGCGACCGACACAGCGCCCCGGTCGGTGACTTCGGCAGGTCCGAGAACCAGGGGAGGCTTATGGTTGCTGCGCTGGAGAAGCTGCGGAAGCAATTCGGCCGCCGGCCCGCAGCGCTCCTCCAGTGGCTCCAGGTCGGTGTGAAGAACATCGACACCGACCTTCCCTTGAAGGACCTGTTCGACCTGGCTCTGGCAGTCACGCAGATCGAGGCCGCCAACGTCACCAACCTCGTGGTTCCGGGGGGCACCGGCTCGGCCGGGGGCGCCAGCGTCGTGTTCATATCCGGCGCCGCCGAGGAGATCTATGCGGATCTGGCCAAAGACGGGATCGTGAAGGGCTAAGTGCCCGGCTCGCCCGACGGTCGGCGTCGGGGCCGAAACACATGTCGAAGCGAGTCGATAAGGCTCTCTCGCACCCCGGCGTTGAACGCGAACATCCCCGCCGCGAGTATCAGGTAGCCGATCCCGAAGCCGATCCGGACGGCCGGGACCGGGATGGCGAACTGCCCGAAGAACAGGACGAGCAGACCCACCGCCTCCGTGCGGGAGATCGACAGGTTCGCGATCACCGCAACCGCGAACAAGGACTGGGCCGCCGTGAGGAATACCTCCTCTTTCTGCACCGGGGACAGCGTGAACGGCGTGAGCCCCGCTCCGGCCAGCGAAAAGACGAGTGGCAGCGTCCCGACAAGGAGCGTCCACTGGTTGACCTTCGAGGAGATCAGGGTCCCCAGCCCGGCCTGGGCCTTCAACCGAAGGGTGAATAGGATCGCGATGATCATCTCCGGCGACTCCGACGCCAGGGGGGCGACCCATTGGATCAGGAGGAACCGGCTGATCCCGAACCTCTCGCCGATCCCCCGAAGGCTATGCACGAACGGCTCGGCCGATGCCAGGATGACGGTCGCGGCGAACAGGAACATCACGATCACCACCACCCGGCGGGTCGTCTTGGGCAGGGCTCCGATGGCCGCCGCGGCCCCGATGAGATCGGGCGCCTCCACCTCCTCCCTCGCCGCCCTGCTGATGTAGACGAGGAACAACCCCCCGAGGATGGCGAGATCGAAGAGGGACAGCTGTCCCCGGACAGGGACCGTGAATGCCCACAGGGTCGCGATCAACAGGAATCCCACGTCGGTGCGCTGCTCCCGTCGAAGGACTACCTTCTTGTTCCCGGACTTCAGCCAGTAGATCAGCACGACGACCGCCCACCCCACCCCGATCAGCAAGCGATTCGCCCCGGTCATGTTGGCGATGGCCTCGTCGTGGCACCTCGGGTCCAGCCCCCGGCCGGCGCAGAACGCCAGATAGAGATCGACCGCGTACTCGGGAAGCACGGCGATCAACGCGAGAACCGCGATCGCCAGGGTCTGAGAGATGTCGAGCTGTGCGACCTCTGCCGCCCACGACAGCATGAACGCCGCACCCATGATCGCCAGCCCGAACGAGAGCGCTTCCCATACCAGCGGGAGCTCGAAGATGCCGATCCGCACCAGTAATCCCGGCACCGTCAGGGCCACGGCCAGCGGGAACGTGACCCTGTAGGCGTGGTGGTGGGCTAGCTCGCCCTCGAACCGGCTCACGAGCCGCAAGGATACCTGCGGTCCGGGCGGGTCAAGCCCCCATTGGTCATGACACGGCGTGAGAACATCGGGGCCGATGGACGCTCGGGCCTTCCTCGATGCTCTCCGAGCGGACGTCGACGTGGATGAGCGTCTGGTCCATCTGGAAGTTCTTCCGGCTCGAGAACCCGCCCTGGAACCGCTTCCCTCGCTCCCGGAGCCGCTCCCGGCTCGCCTGTCGAACCTCGGCATCGGGGGCCTCTACCCACACCAGCGACGCGGCCTGGAACTTCTCGCCGAAGGAAAGAACGTCGTCGTCGCCACGGGGACCGCGAGCGGCAAGACGCTCGTGTACAACCTGCACTTCGCCAGGGAGGTCCTCGAGCAGCGGCGGCGGACGGCCATCTACCTCTTCCCGACGAAGGCGCTGGCTCGGGACCAGCTCCGGCAGATCCGCGAGCTCCGACTCCCTCAGCTCCGCCCCGCCGTGTACGACGGCGACACGCCGCACGCCGAGCGTCCGCTGATCCGCCGGACGGCCAATCTCATCCTCACGAACCCCGACATGCTCCACGCGGCGATCCTTCCCGGGCATGCTCGGTGGGCCGATTTCTTCCTGCGCCTCACGCTCGTGGTCGTCGACGAGGCCCATGTGGCCCGCGGGGTCTTCGGGTCCCACGTGGCCATGGTGCTCCGGCGCCTCCGCCGACTCGTGGCGCACTACGGAGGGGATCCTCGGTTCCTTCTCGCCTCGGCCACGATCGGTAACCCCGGCGAGCTGGCCGAGCGACTCGTGGGGCTTCCGTTCGAAGAGGTGGCCGAGGACGCATCGCCCCGGGGCGAGAAGCTGTTCTGCCTGTGGAACCCACCCCTCGTCGACGAGGACGCCGGAGTGCGCAAGGGAGCGATCTCGGAGTCCGCCCAGCTCCTGTCCCGGCTGGTCGCGTCGGGAGAGCGGGCCATCGCCTTCTGTCGCTCCCGGCGGGCCGCCGAGCTCCTCGCCGACATCACCCGGAGGGACCTGCCCGCCGAGTTGAGCAGGAAGGTGAAGGCGTACCGGGCGGGCTACCTTCCCGAGGAGCGGCGACGGCTGGAGCGAGCGCTGGCCGAGGGAGAGCTCCTGGCCGTGGCGGCGACGACCGCACTGGAGCTCGGGATCGACGTCGGATCTCTCGATGCCGCCGTGCTCGCCGGATACCCCGGCACGCGCGCGTCGATGTGGCAGCAGTCCGGCCGAGCGGGCCGTAGGGCGGCCGGGTCTTTGGCGTTCCTGGTGGCCCAGGACGACCCCCTGGACCAGTTTCTGGTGACCCATCCCGACGATCTCTTCCGGAAACCGGCCGAAGCGGCCGTGGTCGATCCGACCAACCCCTACATCCTCGGACCTCACCTCTCCTGTGCGGCCCGCGAGCATCCGCTCCGACCCGAAGAACTGGGGTTCTTCGGTGAGACCGCCCCGGACGCGGCGGCTTCGCTCCTTCAAGAAGGCAAGCTGGTCGAACGCCGGAAGCTCCTTCACCACCGGGGAGAGTCACCGCATCGGGCCGTCGACATCCGATCGGCGTCGGGTCATCTGTTCCTCATCGTCGAGGAGGACACCGGGGCGTTGCTGGGCACGGTGGATGAGGCTCGGGCCTTCTACCAGGTGCATCAGGGAGCCGTCTATCTCCATCAGGGCGAGCAGTACGAGGTCGTCCGGCTCGATCTCGACCGGCGGGTGGCCCTGGTGCGCCCGGCCGACGTCGATTTCTGGACGCAGGCACGCGACGTCACGGACATCGAAGTGCTCGGCGTGATGGTTGAGTCGAAGGTCGGAGGGACCCCGATGTTCTTCGGACCCGTGCGGGTGACCAACCAGGTCGTGGGGTTCCAGCGGAAGCTGCACGTGACGGGGGAGGTGGTGGACGTCATTCCTCTCGACCTCCCGGCCCAGACGCTGATTACCCGGTCGGTGTGGTGGGCGGTCCCGGAATCCGTCATCGAGCGGGCCGGAGTCACCGCCGCCGCCCTCCCCGGCGCCGCGCATGCTACCGAGCACGCCGCCATCGGCCTCCTGCCCCTCGTGGCCACGTGCGACCGATGGGACGTCGGCGGGGTGTCCACCGCCTTCCATCCCGACACCGGATCGTGCGCGATCTTCATCTACGACGGGTATCCGGGCGGCGCGGGGATCTCGGAGAGGGGCTTCACGGCCGGAGAACGCCTGCTGCGCGCCACAATGGAGGCCATCCGAGTGTGCCCCTGCCAATCGGGATGTCCCTCCTGCGTGCAGTCGCCGAAGTGCGGGAACGGCAACGAACCCCTGGACAAGTCGAAGGCGGCCTCCCTGATCGAGGCGATGCTGGAGTGACGGCGTACGTCGCCGTGTCCGGGCCCGCCGACGCGACCGACGAGGAGCGGGCAGTGGCCGAAATGGTCGGGCGGCTGCTGGCCGAGAGCGGAGCGGTGCTGTTGTGCGGTGGGCTGGGCGGCGTGATGGACGCGGCGGCCCGGGGAGCTCGCGAGGCAGGGGGGGTCGCGATCGGCGTTCTTCCCGGCGACAGCAGGGCGGGCTCGAGTCCCCACCTCTCCGCCGCCATCCCCACGGGAATGGGGGAGGGCCGGAACGCCCTCCTCGTGAGAGCGGCCGATGTCGTCATCGCCATCTCCGGGGAGTTCGGGACGCTGTCCGAGATCGCCCTATCCCTGAAGATGGGGAAGCCGGTGGTCGGGCTTCAGACGTGGGAGCTTCGCAAGGGAGACCGAGCAAGCGACGCGATCATCCGCGCCGGGTCGGCGGAGCAAGCTGTGGAATTGGCGCTGGGTGCGGTCGGCGGGGGGGAGCCCGTCTAGAGTCCGGAGACGGCCTGGAGCTCCTCGGAGGCTTCGAGCTCGTTGAGGAACTTGATCTCCATCAAGGTCAGCGGCCTGACCCGGCCGATCCGGAGGTCCGCCACCCGATAGAACGCCAGGCACATACAGCAAAGAACGTAATCGGTCCGCCGGCGGAAGGCGACGGCCAGACCCTCGACGGTGACGACGCCTCGCTCGTTTACCCCGTCGGCCAGCGGCTCCCCACACGCGCAGGCCAGGCTGGGCGGAGCTTGGGCAGCGGTACGCGGTGTCATGCTTATGTCCATCGACGCAATTGTACAGAAATGAAGGCGCTCGGGGCTCGCTATGACAATTTGACGAAAGAACCACTAATCCTGCCTAGTCCGGCCTAATTCCCTCGGCGGATCAGCGAGAGCAGGCGGAGAGCAGCCACACGCTCCCGCGACGGGAGTCCTGCGGCCACCAGCGCAGCCCCGTAGGCGAGGGTCCCCGCAAGGGCCGTGCTGCCCAGGTCAACCTGCCAACTTCCGCCCCCGGCCACCCGATGGGCGAGCAAGGCCGCCACCGCGCCGGCGATGACGGGGACGGCCAGGCGAAGATACTCCCGCGTGAATGGCTGGATCCGAAGGTACCGCCACACCAGGGCCAATCGGCACAGGTTCGATACCGCCAGGGTGAGCGCCCCGGCGACGGCGGCTCCCTCCATGCCGTATCGAGGAACGAGCATGGCCGCCGTCGCCACCGAAAGCGCCACGGCACCCGCATTTACGGCCAGGTCGATCGCGGTGCGCCCGACCATGATGAGGATGAAACCCACGCTCCCGGTGGCCACGTTGATCAGCTGGCCCGCCATGAGGATGAGCAGGGCCCCCCGACCGGCGCCGAAGCCTTCCCCGAACAGACGAAGGACCGTCCCGGGCGCCACCGCAAACACGATGAAGATCGGAAGGGTCGCGGCCAGCATCCACCGGGTCAGGGACTTGAACAGCGCATCCAGGCGGTCGCGCTGCCTCCTCGCGTAGAGATCGGCCACGAATGGGCTGAACACGTAGTTGACCGAGATGAGGAACAGCAAGATGACCTGAGCGGCTCGGACCGCTGCCGCGTACACGCCGACCTCGGACGACGAGGCGAAGTGGGCCAGCACGAACAGGTCGGTCCAGAAAAGCAGCTGGGAGAAGAGAGCCGCGGGGGCTCGAGGGGCTCCGTATCGGAGCAGGTCGCCGGTCTCGCCTGGTTCTGGGGGGAGCCCACCGAACCCCGCGGTGAGGCGCCGCCACACCCACACCGCGGCGGCAGTGGCCACGATCCAGGAGCCCGCGTACGCCAGCACGCTCACCCCGACGGTCCGCGCCCACACCCATCCGAGCACCATCAGGGCGATCCACGCCGCAGGCTGCCCCAGCCAGTAGATGTACAGGGTGTGTCGCATCACCTTCAGCCCCCGGGTGGCTCCGAGGTACACCTGAGCGAGGGCGACGAAGGGAAGCGCCACGGCCGCGGCCCGAAACGCCGAGCGGCCGTCCCCCGGAGCCGTGGTGAACGCGCGAGCCAGCCAGTCGGATGCTCCGAATACCACGGCGCCGGCGGCGAGACTCACGGCCCCGGCCACAACCGCCGCCCGAGCCACCACGGCCCGGACCCTGGCCCGCTCCCCACGTCCGAGGTCGATGGCCACTCGGCGCACGGCGGCCATATCCATCCCGAACCTCGTGGCCGCGCCGCCGACGAAGGCGAGCTGGGTCGCCACCGTGACCACGCCGAATGCCGCCGACCCAAGTGCCCGGGTGATCAGGACCTGTGTGGCGAACGCCGCCAGCATCGCCGCGACGAGGCCCACTGCGTTCTGCCCCGTTCCGGCGAGGATCGTCCGCTCTTCCGAGAAGCGGCCCGACGGAAGGATGGATTCGAGGGCCCCGCGAACCCGGCGCTTTGGTGAGCCGGGGTTATTCGAGGTATCCAAGGCCCCGGAGGTGCTCCTCCACCTCACGGGCCTCCTCCGCGTCCAGCCCCGAATCGGCCGTCACGCCAACGTCTGCGGCCACACTCGCCGTCGTCTCCGCGGCGGCCTCCTCTCCGACGACCGAGGAGAGCAGCCGGCCGTCGTGCTTCACGGAGGCCGGTGCCCGTAGTGCCGCGAGGATGGTGGGCGCCAGATCCACGAGCTGGGCAGGGTCGGCGAACGCGTCCGGCTCGACCTTGGGTCCGGCAGCGGCGATGACACCTTCGATGCGATGGTCCCCGGAGAGCCAGTCCGCGTCCTCCACGACGGACGTGGCGTGGGTCAGGCTGTACAGAGGCGCAGCCTCGAGGACGATGTCGGGCGCGGTCTCCACGTACTTTCCGGAGAAGACGTCCTCGCGCCGAAGGACCCTGGCGATCGGCCGCATGCCGGTTGCCGGGTCCACGAACGATGCCAGCGCGCCCATCACTCGCTCCCGGACCTGCTCGTAATCGCCCGGTTCGACGATCCCCTCCGGCTCCCGCCCGGCGAGGTTCAGGGAGACGCCCTCACCGGTGGAGCGCACGGCCGTGTATGCCGTCGTCTTCTGCCAGTTGACCGATTGCGGCAACGAGACCCGGCCGTGCAGCCCCAGCAGGTCGTAGACCTTCCGGGCCACGGCGCGCAGCCTGCCCCACTGCATCGGTCCGAACACGGCCCGCGTCGCGGCGGATCTGAGGAACCCGAGGTGCTCCAGGAGCCGGTCCATGTGCAGCGCCCGGGTGACTCCGCGGAAGCCGTGGTCGGACATGAACAGGACGAGATCGTCCTGGCCCGCCCTCCCCACGAGCCGGCCGAGGCCGTCGTCGAGCAACCGGTAGACGTCCCGGATCTTCTCGGCCAGGGGCTCCCTCGAGCTGCGAGCGTGATCCGGATGGTCCGGCGACACGTACCTGGTGAGGCAGTGCTGCACGCGATCCGTGGCCACGAATACCAGCGACGCGAACCGCCAGTCAGTGGTGTCGAGGAGATGCTCGTTGGCCTTGATCCGGGCCTCGGTGAGCTCCACGGCCTCTGCAAGGAACGGCTCGGGGCGGTTCCGAAACGTGGTCCAGGACATCCCGTTGATGGGAAAGTGTGCGCCGGCGCGCTCCAGTTCCTCGGCGAGCTCGGGGGGATGGGTGAACGGCCGCCACTTGGGGAGAACGCCGCCGGCGACGAGCCTCCCCTCGATCTTCGGCGGGGGAAACGTGAGCGGAACGTTGGTCATGACCGTGGGAACTCCCGCTGCGGTGAGGTCCGAGAGCATCGTGGTTTCGCGGATCGAGAGGTAGGTGACCGGAAGCTTCCGCCGCGCCGAATAGTCCCGCTCGAAGATGTCGTACACGCCGTGGTTCGAGGGCACCATCCCCGTGAGGAACGACGGCCATGCCGACCAGGAGTGATTCGGGACGGTTGACATCAGGGTCCCCCTGGCGCCCCGGCCGATCAGCGAGGCGAGGTTGGGGAGGATCCCCGCCTCCAACATGGGGTCGAGGATTCGCCAATCCGCCCCATCCCAGCCGATCAGCAGGACCCGTGACATCGCCGGGTAGTCTACTCACCCGCTCAGCGCGCCCGGCGGAGCGAGCCGTCCCCATCGCTTGCTCCAGTTGACAGCCGGTCCGAAGCCGGGCTATATATATCGTTCCGATATATCGAGCCGATACGTAATGCGAGGTAAGGATGCTCGAACTGGCGATCCTGGGGCTCCTCAAAGAGAGCTCCATGCACGGCTATCAGCTCAAGAAACGCCTCTCCGAGACCCTGGGGCCATTCTGGCAGGTCTCCTACGGGTCCCTGTATCCGGCGCTCAAGCGTCTCCAGCGTGACGGCTCGGTCGAGGTGGTGTTTCCCCGGGAAGACGTGGGGCGGCGAAAGAACGTGTACCGGGTCACCGAGTCCGGGGAGCGCCTCTTCTCCGAGCTGGTGGAGGCCTCGGGGCATGAGAATCAAGACGAAAACGGCTTCCGGGTACGCCTGGCCTTCTTCCGGTATCTGAAGCCGGAGACCAGGATCGGCCTGCTGGAGCGGCGGAAGGCCTACCTGCTGAACCGACTTGCCGACATCAAGACGAGGCTGACGTCCTACCGAGAGCGAGTGGACACGTACACGCTCTCGCTGATGCGCCACGGGATGGACTCCACCGAGCACGACATCCAGTGGCTCGAGAACATGATCCGTTCGGAGCGGCAGGCTGCCCGCCGGAAGCCCAAGCGCCGAACTGCGGTTTCGAAGGAGGGAGGGCACACATGACCAAGACACGCGTGGCGATCGTGGGAGTGGGGAACTGCGCCTCGGCGCTGGTCCAGGGCCTCGAGTACTACCGGGATGCGGATCCTCGCGACACCGTCCCGGGCCTGATGCACGTGAAGATCGGTCCGTACCACGTCTCGGATGTGGAGATCGTGGCGGCCTTCGATGTCGATGGCAAGAAGGTCGGGTGCGACGTCTCCGAGGCGATCTTCACCGAACCGAACAACACCATCCGGTTCGCGGACGTCTCCCCGACCGGCGTCGAGGTGCTCCGGGGCCACACGCTCGATGGGCTCGGCACGTTCTACCGAGAGGTCGTGACCGAGTCGGATGCTCCTCCGGTCGACGTGACCCGGGTCCTTCGGGAGACCCACACCGACGTGGTGGTGAACTACCTCCCCGTCGGGAGCGAGGCGGCCACCCGCTTCTACGCGGGGGCAGCCATCGCCGGCGGCGCGGGCTTGGTCAACTGCGTTCCCGTGTTCATCGCGTCCGACACCATCTGGGCCAGTCAGTTCGCCAGCGCCAAGCTGCCGGTCCTCGGCGACGACATCAAGTCCCAGGTCGGTGCGACCATCGTGCACCGGGTCCTGGCCAAGCTCTTCGAGGACCGCGGGGTGAAGCTCGACCACACCTCCCAGCTGAACTTCGGAGGAAACATGGACTTCATGAACATGCTGGAAAGGAAGCGGCTGAAGTCCAAGAAAATCTCGAAGACTCAGGCCGTGACCTCTCAGCTCCGGAAGGGCCTTCCCGCGAACGACATCCACATCGGTCCCTCGGATCACGTGCCGTGGCTGAAGGACCGCAAGTGGGCCCACATCCGCCTGGAAGGCAGAGAGTTCGGCAACATCCCGCTGTCCCTCGAGCTGAAGCTCGAAGTGTGGGACTCCCCGAACTCCGCCGGAATCGTGATCGACGCCGTGCGCTGCGCCCGGCTGGCGATGGACCGAGGGATCGGCGGTCCTCTCGTGGGACCGTCGGCGTACTTCATGAAGTCGCCGCCGGTGCAATTCTCCGATGACTCGGCCAGGGAGATGGTGGAGGAGTTCATCCTGGGGAACGGCGATTCGCAGCACGTCGATTGGACGGCGTTCTTCGACGCGCAACACCAGAGCTGACGCCTCTCGCCTGAGTCAGTTCCGGGCGGTCCTGGCAATACCGCGGTGCCGCCGCCTGTTCACCTCGCAGCTGCTATCCCAGGCGGGCGACGGCCTGTACCAGGTGGCGCTGGCCTCGGTGCTGATCTTCGACGTCTCCGCGGCTCGAACCCCCACCCAGGTCACCAAGGTCTTCGCCGTGACGCTCCTGCCATTCTCCATCGTCGGCCCCTTCACCGGACCGTTCATCGACCGCTTCTCTCGGCGGTCCATCCTCGTCGGCTCGAGCGTGGTGCGGCTGGCGCTCACGCTCTTGATGATCCCCGCCCTGGGGTGGACGGAAGGCTCGCTCCTTCTCCTGGCAGTGGCCACCATCTCGGTGAACCGCTTCTTCCATTCCACGAAGAGCGCGGTCCTGCCCGGGCTGGTCCCGTCGGACCAGTACCTCGTGGCCAACACGCTGTCCTCCGTCATCGGAATGGTCTTCGGGGCGACGGGCGGCGTGATCGCCGGGCCTCTGACGGACTGGGTATCCGCCGAAGCTTCCCTGATCGCGGCAGCCTCCTGCATGGCGGCGGCTGCCGTGGTCGCAGCCACGATCAGGCTGCCCCGAGGAGAGAAGCGGGGCCTCGCGGGGATCGTCTCCGAGCTTCGCGACGATCTTCGCGACGTGGGCGACGGGCTTCGCGTCCTCCTCAGCCGGCGGATCGCCACCTACGGCGTTACCGCCGTGTGGGCGATGCGGGCCCTGCTCGGGTTCGTTCTCCTGGCGGCGCTGGTGCTCTTCCGGAGCCGCTTCGACGTTCGGGCTACGGGGTTCTCGGCCATCCTGGGTGGCGTGGCCGTGGGTGGTTTCGCCGGCGCCCTGCTCGTTCCCGCCGCCGCGGCTCGCTTCGGGAATCGGGGGGTGGCCCCCGCGGCGTTCGCCGTGGCCGGCGTGGCCGCCCTGGTCATCGGGCCCATCCCGTCCTGGCCCACGATTCTGACGACGGTCGTCATCGCGGGCATCGCCATGTCCTGCACCAAGATCGCCTCGGACACCTTGATCCAGTCAGCGATCCCGGACCGGTACCGGGGCCGGGCGTTCACGGTGTACGACATCGGCTACAACGGCGCGTTCGTGCTGGCCGCCCTCATCCCCACGCTCATCATCTCCGCGGTCGGGGAGCTCGGCATCATCGCCCTCACCGGCGCCCTGTCTCTTGGCGCAGGCGTGGCGCTGGCCATGTGGAAGCGGCGTCTGCCGGAGCCCATCGATGTTCGCTCGTACGCCGGCGCCCGCGGCGATGAGGTCCCCCGGGAAGTGATCTGGGACGGGATCCCTGTGGAGGTCGCCGAGGTCGAGGGTTCCTGGCAGGAAGAACGTGAGGGAGAGCGGCTGTTGAAGTTTCGGCTTCGGCTGGCAGACGGAAGAAGGGTGGAAGTCTCGCGGGGCGAGCAGTGGCGGCTCGACCGCCTCCTCAGGAGTTAGCGAACCCTGCCCGCCCGGGGCCAGTAGCGGAACCGAACAATGCCCACGATCGTCTCCCGGGGAACCGATCCGAAGGTCCGGCCGTCGGTGCTTTCCCCACGGTCGTCGCCCAGCACGAGATATTCGTCGTCCCTCAACAACCACTCACCGGAGCCGCCCGTCCCATGGGCGTGTGGCTCGATGAGCGTTCGGCCATCGACCTCGGCCCGGCCATCAGCAACCCTGACCCGTTCGCCGGGCATGCCGACGACCCGCTTCACCGCGTCGATGCCCCGGAAGGGCAAACGGAGCACCACCACGTCTCCCCTGCGGATGTGCCGGGGGCGGGTGGCGATGAGGAACTGGCCGGGAAGCAGCGTCGGGGCCATGCTGTGGCCCTCGACGGCCGTTCGAAATGCTCCCCGCCACCGGGCCATGCCCAGGCCGGCCAGCGCGGCTCCCGCGGCCACGAACATCCCCTTGCGGACGCGGCGCTTCATCGCCCAAAGCGTAGCCGGTTACCCCAGCCTGCCGTGGGGTAATCAAGCATAGGAGGCATGCGTGACCGATCGGAGAAAGGGGGAGTCATGAGAGGCATCGTGACCGGTCTTCTGAGGCCATCTCGGGTCGTGCACGCCCACTGCGACCTGCCGTGCGGCGTCTACGACCCCGCCCAGGCGCGCATCGAGGCGGAGTCCGTGAAGGCCATCCAGGAGAAGTATCAGGATTCGAACGACGAGACGTTCAGGACCCGAGCGATCAAGATCAAGGAAGACAGGGCGGAACTGGTGAAGCATCACCTGTGGGTGCTGTGGACCGACTACTTCAAGCCAGAGCATCTCGAGAAGTCCCCGGAACTCCACGAGCTCTTCTGGAACGCGACAAAGGCGGCGGGGAAAGCCAAGCAATCGGTGGATCCTGCCCAGGGACAGGAACTCCTCGACTTCATCGGGCAGATCGACAAGATCTTCTGGGACACCAAGTAGAGGCAGCCAATCCTTCCTCCTATACTTCGGCCGGCGGTCGAGGAGAGGGGGAGGGATGGATCTTTTCACCACGCAGGCCGGCTACACCGAGGTTCTTCTGCGCTGGATCCACATCGCCGCGGGCATCACGTGGATCGGCCTCCTCTATTACTTCAACTTCGTCCAGGGGCCCTTCATGAACGCGGTCGAGGCCGACGTCAAGGGCGTGGCCACGCGGACGCTGGTGCCCCGTGCTCTGTTGTGGTTCCGGTACGCGGCCCTGGTCACGTTCCTCGCCGGCCTGATCATCATCGTGATCTATCTTGTGGACGGCTTCTCCCTGGCGAGCAGCCGCGGGGCAGTCATCCTCTCGGGGATGACCCTTGGAACCCTGATGTTCGTGAACGTCTGGGGCGTGATCTGGCCAAACCAGAGGATCGTGATCGCCTCGGCGGAGGCGGCTTCGGGCGGCGGACAGGCGGACCTCCGGGCCGCGGACGCGGGGCGGCGGGCGTTCCTGGCCTCGCGCACGAACGTGCTGTTCTCGATCCCCATGCTGTTCTTCATGATCACGTCGCCCCACGGAGCGTTCCTGTTCGGCGACGCGAGCGTCGGCGACAAGGTGATCTACTGGGTGGTCTTCTCGGTCCTGGCTCTTGTTCTCGAGGCGAACGCCCTGGCCGGGCTCACCGGATCGAGCAAGGGCTATCTGGAGAAACCCGGCTCGGTGATCCTGTCCGGGGTCGTGTTGTGGGCTCTCCTGTACGGAACGCTCATCGCGGTGTGGGGGGCCTGAGAGAGCACCGGCTCCCGGTTCGAAACTACCGGGAGCCGCCCTTCCGGCCGATCTTCTGATAGAACTCCAGGCCGTACCGCTGCTTCGTCGTCAGTCCGCCCTTCTTTCCGCCCTTGCGACCGATCTCCTGATAGAACCCGGCCCCGTACCTCGTCTTGGTGGTCAAGCCGCCTCGGCGGCCCGCTTCCGCTCGTGTCATCGCGTCCCTCCGCATTAGCAAGAACCTCCTACGCCGACCTTCCTACCCCGAATTACGGGTGCAGAAACGCCACGGGATTGAGCCGGAGCGGAAGAGCCCGGCGCGCTTGCCCGGTGCGCGGTCGCGGACCATCTCAAGTCGCGGCGAACGCTGCCGATACGGGAAAGCGCATGGCGATCGCCGAATTTCTGCGCTACCTGGTGGAGACGGGAGGCAGCGACCTCCATCTCAAGGTGGGCCTTCCGCCCGTCGTCAGGATCGACGGCGTCCTCTCCCACTCTCCGTTCCCGCCGCTCATGCCCGAGGACACGGAGGCGCTGGCGCAAGAGGTCCTTTCCGATCTCAAGCGAGAGGAGTTCCGGCAGACGAACGAGGCCGACACCGGTTTCACCCTGGAGGGCGTGGGTCGGTTCCGGGTCAACGCCTACCGCCAGCGGGGGTGGGCCAGCGTGGCCATCCGCCGTGTGCGATCCGACATCCCCACGTTCGAGGAGCTCCGACTTCCTCCCGCCGCCCGTCAGCTGGCCGAGGAGCTTCGGGGCCTCGTCCTGGTCACCGGGCCGACCGGCACCGGGAAGACCACCACGATCGCCTCCATGATCGGGTGGATCAACGCCCACCGGAGGGTCCACATCGTGACGATCGAGGACCCAATCGAGATCGCCCACGACGACCTCCGGTCCGTCATCCAGCAGCGGGAGCTCGGCCTGGACACGCTCTCCTACGAGGCGGCCCTCCGCGCGGTCGTCCGCCAGGACCCCGACGTCATCTTCATCGGGGAGATCAGGGACATGGAGACCGTCGAGGCGTCGATCCAGGCGGCGGAAACGGGCCACCTGGTCATCTCCACGCTGCATACCCTTGACGCAACGGAGACCGTGAACCGCATCATCGACCTCTTCCCGGAGGCGCTCCAGCGCCAGGCCCGGCTCTCGCTGGCCTCCTCGCTCAGGGGCGTTCTCAGTCAGCGCCTGGTTCCCCGGGTGGACGGCAAGGGCCGACTCCCGGTCGTCGAGGTGATGATCAATACCGGGAGGGTGTCCGAGCGCATCATCGACGCCGATCAGACCAACACGATCCCCGAGGTCATCTCCGATGGTGACTTCTACGGGATGCAGACGTTCGACCAGGCCCTGATGAAGCTGATCCGGGAGAATCTGGTGAGCCTGGACGACGCCCTGGAGGCCGCGTCGAACCCGCACGACCTCATGCTGGCCCTGAAAGAAGCTCAGCTCGCCTGAGCGGAGCTCCACGGCACGTTGACCCGCCTACTGTATGTGCCGTAAGCTACTCGG
>DASQUW010000027.1:0-7576 GCA_035641075.1 Actinomycetota bacterium
GTGTACGGGCCTGCAGGAGAGCGCCGACTGGACGAGAGGAAGCTCGGCTGGCTCGCGGGATACGAAGGATCTCGTCCGGTGCGGGTCGGGAACGCGGCCCGGGCGCACTTTCAGCTGGACGTGTACGGAGAGGTGATGGACGGACTGCATCAGGCCCGGCTTCACGGGATCGATCCGGTCAAGCTCGGTTGGGACCTACAGCGACTGCTGATGGACTTCCTGGAGTCGAAGTGGCGCGAACCTGACGACGGGATGTGGGAGATGCGCGGTCGGCCTCGCCAGTTCACTCACTCCAAGGTGATGGCCTGGGTGGCCATGGATCGAGCGATCAAGGCGGTCGAGCGATACAGGCTGGATGGGCCCGTGGATCGCTGGAGACGGCTCCGCGGGGCGATCCACGACGAGGTGTGTCGGGACGGGTACGACGCGGACCGGAACACCTTCACCCAGTCGTACGGTTCGTCGAACCTCGACGCCGGCCTGCTTATGATCCCGCTCGTGGGATTCCTTCCCCCCGGGGACCGTCGAGTGCGAGGAACCGTGGACGCCATCCAGCGCGAGCTCACACGGGCCGGCTTCGTGATGCGCTATCCCACCGGGACCTCCGAGGACGGGGATGGGCTTGCCGGTGGGGAGGGAGCCTTCATCGCGTGCACGTTTTGGCTCGTCGACAACCTCTGCTTGCTCGGTCGCAGGCGCGAGGCGACCGAGCTGTTCCAGCGGCTGCTTTCGGTGTGCAACGACGTGGGACTGCTCTCCGAGGAGTACGATCCCGAGGCAGGTCGTCTCGTCGGCAACTTCCCCCAGGCCTTCTCTCACGTCGGGATGATCAACAGCGCTCTGAACCTCTCCCCTCAGGGCGGGCCGGCCCACCATCGGGCGGCCGGCCACGGGCCCGGTGCAAGGTGAACCTCGCGCGGCCGAGACTGTCCGCGGAATGGTGGGGCTGACGCGATGAGGGCGGTCACCGTCATCCCCGGGCGAGCCGGGAGCGGTGCCCTGACGGATGTCCCTGAGCCGTCGGAGCTGGAGGGGCCGGTCCTGGTGGAGTCGGTGGCGGTCGGGGTGTGTGGCACGGACGAGGAGATCGTGTCGGGCGCCTACGGCTGGGCTCCGCCGGGGGAGGAGCGCCTAGTGCTCGGTCACGAGTCGCTCGGGAAGGTGGTCGAGCCACCACCGGGCGCCGGCCTCTCGACGGGTGACCTCGTGGTTGGGTTCGTCCGCCACCCCGATCCAGCCCCGTGCTTCAACTGCGCCGCGGGCGAGTGGGACATGTGCCGAAACGGCCGGTACACGGAGCACGGCATCAAGGAGCGCCACGGGTTCATGCGGGAGCGGTACCGGCTCGAGGCCGGACACCTAGTGAGGGTTGATTCCACCGTGGGCTCGAACGGCGTCCTTCTCGAGCCCACCAGCGTGGTGGAGAAGTGCTGGGATCACCTGGACCGGATCGGCTCCAGAGCCAGGTGGCAGCCTCGGTGCGCCCTGGTCACCGGGGCGGGGCCGATCGGCCTGCTCGCCGCGATGATCGGCGTTCAGCGGGGCCTGGAGGTCCACGTGCTGGACCGAGCCACCGAGGGGCCGAAGCCGGCCCTGGTCGGGGACCTCGGAGGTGCCTACCACACCGACATCGGGCAGCTCGACCACGACGTTGACGCGGTGATCGAATGCACCGGAGCGGGCGAGCTCGCGTTCTATGCTCTCCGCCGGGTCCAGCCCAACGGAGTGGTGGCGCTGGCCGGGATATCGGGGAGCGACCGCGCGTATCCCGTGGAGGCCGATGCCCTGAACAAGCGGATGGTGCTCGAGAATGTGGCCGTGTTCGGATCGGTGAACGCCAACCGGCGCCACTACGAGGCCGCCGCGAGCGCCTTAGCCGCAGCCGACCCTCGGTGGCTGGGACGCCTGATCACTCGAAGGGTGCCGCTGGATCGGTGGTCCAGCGCCCTGGAGCGGCAGCCCGACGATGTGAAGACGATCATCCAGATCGGGTCGTGACCATGCGGTAACGGTTGGCGGAACCGACGAGAGAGAGGAGCTGCCATGCGCTTCGCGATCGTAGGGCTGGGACGGATGGGCGGGAACCTCGCACGCCAAGCCATGGAGAAGGGTCACCAGGTCGTTGGATATGACCCACTCGCGGCGGCCCGACAGGCCCTGGCCGCCGAGGGCATGAAGGCGGTCGCCTCCCTCGAGGAGCTGGCGCGCGCGCTCGACACCCCCCGGGTGATCCTCCTGTACGTCCCGCACGGAGATCTGACGGAGCAGGTCTGCCGGCAGCTTCTCGACATCGCCGCCCCCACAGACATCGTGGTGGACGGCGGGAACTCGCACTGGATGGACTCGAAGCGCCGGGCGGGGGAGTTCTCGGCGCGGGGGATCCACTTCCTCGACATGGGGACCAGCGGCGGAGTGGACGGGGCCCGGACGGGAGCATGCTTCATGGCCGGGGGGCCGAAGGAGGCTTACGCGGTGGTCGAGCCGCTCGTCCAGGACCTGGCCGTGGACGAGATCGGTGCGGTACACGTCAGCGAGGAGCCGGGGAGCGGGCACTTCGTCAAGCTGATCCACAACGCGATCGAGTTCGGGATGAACCAGGCCATAGCCGAGGGCGTGGAGATGCTGATGCGCTCCGGCTTCACCCTGGACCTCCCTCGCCTGTTCCTGAATTGGAATCACGGGTCGGTGATCCGTTCCTGGCTCGTCGAGCTGATGGGCCAGCAACTCGAGGAGCATCTCGGCGAGTGGGACCAGCTGTCCACATACGTGGAGGACACCCAAGAAGTGAAGTGGGTGACGAACTGGGCGACGGACCAGGACATCCCTTCCCCTGTGATCGGGCTATCCCAGCAGCTGCTGATGCAGTTCCGGGACCTCGATTGGCCGTCCGCCAAGGCCCACGCCCTTCTCCGCAACGCCTACGGCGGTCACCCGATCCATCGAGTGACAGACACGAGAGCGAGGGCCTAACGAAGCTGGGTCCTCCCGGCGGCGTGCTCGTTGTCGTCGATAGAGGCTACCGGCCCGACCTGCCGGTTCCCAGCCTGTACCGTGCCTGGACCACTACATCGCCGGCCGGCGGGCGGGCCCCGTGCTTCCCATCGCCGAATCGGAGGGAGAGGGACCCCGCTTCGTCGAGACGCAGCTCATAGACAGGGTCGTTGGGACCAGCCGAGCCGAGGTCCGGGACCGAACGCCACCGCTCGCCGGCGACCGTCACCGAAACGGTGTCCCCTTCCCCCGGGATGACTTCAAAGCCGAACGTGATCGTCGCCGCGATCGGCTCGCCCTTCTCCTGGAAGGCGGTCTCGGTGACCGTCGATCCCACGAGTCGCACTGGAAATCGGCGACTCCCCCAACGCAGCTCCTCGACATCGTCGCTGAGCGTCGCCAGGGTTTCGAGCGTGCGGGCGCTCGTGGTGGGGGTGTCGCCGAGCCGATCGTCGAGGTGGGCGACGAACTCCAGCCGCTCCCCGGCTGCATCGTCCATCCGCCGCCGGACCAGCGTCTCGGGAAGGATCGGGAGAGAGATGCGGCGTCCGTCCCCCGTGAGCAGGATCACGGGAGGCCCATCGTTCATGTCGTGGGTTCCTTGGGCTCGGTGACCGAATGGTCCCGCTCCCATCCCTCGTGCTGGAGGACGAGCGTTTCGATCGCGACCTCCTTGGCGTTCGCGTCGAGGTGGGGGAGCGCCTGGTACTCGGATGGCCAGCACCTGTACACCAGATACGACTTGACGACCTGACCGGCCTCATTGAGAAGGTCGATCACGATGTCCTTGCGGAAATCGGCCAGCGAGACCTCGGAGCCCAGCCCTGCGCCTAGCCGCCATGCCTTGTTGGCCCACTCCTCGAACTCGGTGTCATGCGTCACGCCGCGCTTGAGCGTGATGGGGTCGAAGCTGGTGCGTCCCGGCGCCTTCCGACTGATCGAAGGCTCCGAGCCGTTCCGGTACTCGATCACTTCAGTGGTGCGGCGAAGCGGGCTGACCCACGACACCCCGGCGACCACCTTTCCGTCCCACTTCACCCGGAACTTGAATGACTTGTACGGGTCGAAACGATGCGGATTGACAGCGAACTCGGCCATTCCGGAACCTCCTCGGGGCGTGCCGATGCTCTCACAGGGAATGAGCCCGGGCAAGCCTCGACCGAGCGCGGTTACGGAGGAGGGATCGGTCGGTAGTCGACCGCGAAGAATGCGTGGACCGGACCCGAGGACGGGAACCCCGTCATGAGGACCGGTCGAGACGGATCGAGCGGTCGGATCGAGAGGGTGACGTCGTCGCGATCGGGAAAGTTCGGGTCGTACATCCGGAGGAGGAGCGAGTCCCCCGTGAGCTCGTATCCGTACGCCAAGACCTGATGGTTGTGTTTCAGGTCGAGTGGATTGAGGGACTTGATCCGAACGAGCCCGAGCGGCGCGGGATGACCGCGGTCGATCGCGGCCCGGACCTTTGGCCACTCCTCCCGGAGGGCGCGCCACGAGCGCCCGTGTGGCAGGGCCCCGATCCTCGTGAGCCAGGTCTCCCCGTCGGGCAGGGCCGTGTTCATCAGTTCCAGGTAGCGGGCCGGGCCGTACGGCAGGTGGAAGCTATCGAGGAGGCGCTGGACCAGGTAGTCGAAGAGAGGACCATCCGAAGGTGGAGACGTGTCAGGCGGGGGAGGCTGTGATGCTTCGAAGTAGTCGCGCACGGCGAATGCCATCCCGCCGCACAGGCCATCCGAGGCATCTCCGATCGGCAGGCTGACGACGCCGGGGATGCCGATGCGACGAACGGGGACGCGGGGGAAGGCGTTCGGGAAATGGAAGCCCGATTCGCTGGGAAGGAACCCGGGAACCGAACGGCTGGCGATGCATCCTCCTTCCTCTCCAGAGCCTAGCGGCCCGAAGCCGCCCCTTGCAGGCCTGGCCGAGAAAGGGCGATCCCGCAGTGACCATGTCAGCCGATTGACTGACTAGAACCTCCTCGGCCGGACGCGCAGGATGGGCCCTGTTGGGGGGTAAGGCGGTGGGACAGCTGGATCCATCCAAGGACGAGGACGGGAAGGGCGACCCCCAACCGCGCCCGTTGGAGTGGGACAAGAGGCTCGAGGCGGTGCTCGACACCTGGCACCGGCGAGCGTGGGCCGCCTCCCTCGCACACTACCGGCGAGCCTCGCAGCTCCAGCGGTCCAACGTCCGGCTCGGATTGCCCGTGGTCGTCCTGTCCGCGGTGGTCGGCACCTCCCTGTTCGCCACTCTGGGTGAGGAGCGGCTGCCGATGGCTCTGCGCATCATCGTGGGAACGGTCAGCGTAGCCGCGGCGGTGCTCGCCGCGGTCCAGACGTTCTTCGGCTTCGCGCAACGAGCCGACCAGCATGTTCTGGCGGCGGACTGGTACGCGTCGCTTCGACGCAAGATCGAACAGACCCGCGCCATCCGCCCCGAGTTCCGTGGAGACGCCAAGAAGATCCTGGACGACCTCCGGCGGGACCTGAACCAGGTCGGGGCGCAGTTCCCTCAGATCGGGGACAAGGAGTGGGAGCGTACCGCCCGGCGTTTCGGGATCACGGAGCCGCCTCGAGGGGGCGGCAGCCGAGTCGAGGGCAAGACCGGTCGTCACCGATCCGCTTCCACCCAAGGGACATGAGGACGATGGGCCTTCGGCCCAGAGACGAGGCGTCGCCGCATCTGGTACCGGTCAGAGCCTGAAGCGGCGCAGCGGTCCCCGACAGGACTACTCAGGCCGCCGCGGGCGGCGGAAGCCAGTGGGTGAGGACCTGAGCAAGGAGAGGTGTCCTGAGGGCGTCCAGGGTGCGCTCCATATCTCGCTTGACCGCGTTCCGGGAGATCCCCAGGGCCTTCGCCACCTCCCCGGTCGTGGAGCCGGAAGCGATCATCTCGAGAACCTTGATCTCGCGCTCGGACGGCTGAACGGCCAAGGGCAAGGGCACGGCCGGCGAGATGGGGATCCCCAACCGGTTCCCGAACCTCATGACGTCCCGTGTCGCTCCCTCGATCGGGACGAGCCCGACGATACGGGCCCTCTCCGCCCGATATCCACGCTCGTGTTCGATGACCTTTCCCGCCAGCTCTACCCGACCCATCAACGTCCCCACCCCGTCGCCTCGCTCGAACGGCACTGCGTGCCGGAGCAGTTCGGGGATCGTGGCCACGGCGTACACGCCGCAGGAGCACTGGTTGGCGGGGGCCGCGTGTCCCTGGATCCGTGTGCAGGTGGCGACCACCCAGTCGGGTCCCGCATCCTCCCACGGACAACGACGGATACCCTGACACGTCAGTGAGTGGAGGGTTGCTCCCCGCTTCGTGAGCGCGTACGTCCACATCCGGTAGGCCACGATGGGCTGGATCCCATCCGGGATCACGTCCACGGCGAACATGCTCAACGGGCGGGCTCGGGTTCGCGTTCCGTAGGGGTGGGTCGTGGGTCGACCTCGGGCGAAGGTTCCTGGACCACAGGGCTTGCGGGCTCCTCGATCGGCTCGATGTAGATGGTTCGCCGCTCCTTGCCGATGTCCATGGGACCTCCTCCCGGCTGCGTTCCGCTGGCCAGCCTAGCGTAGATTACGGCGTAGGTCAAATGCCCGACAAAGAGCCCTGGGGAGGCCTAGCTCTCCAGGCGGACCCGATCGCCGACCTCGACCCCCTGCTCCTCGAAGAACCCCTGGTTGACCTCGACCGCGCCGGTCCAGGCCACGCCGGGGTCGTAGCCGGGGCAGCCGCCCTCCGGGCACGGCTCCATGTCGAGGATGGCCAGGATCCGCCCCTCCGGGCCCCACACCGCCAGGGAGAGCGGGAACGTGACGCTCTCCATCGTGAACCCGACCTGGGCCGGCTGGGGGTTCGAGAACACCATCCCGCCCTCCTCGGGGAGGCCTTCCCTGCCCATGACCCCTCGGGCCTGCTCCTCCGGGGTCTCGGCGATCTCCACCGCGATCTCGACCGGGCCGTGGTCTGTCTCGATCACCAGGGTCCCCTCCGCGAGGCCCGAGGCCGTTGGGGTTTCCCCGCCGCAGGCCACCGCAACGACGCACGCCAGGGCGAGCATCGCGTGTCGCGGGCGCCTGAATGCCTCTATCATGTGAAGCAAGTTTGACCCATCCGCTGGAGTAGCTCAGTCGGCAGAGCACGGGCATGGTAAGTCCGGGGTCGCGGGTTCGATTCCCGCCTCCAGCTCACGCGGGCCCCGCAATCCGCGCGCGCGGAGCGCGCGAGGGTCGGGGGTGGATCGGGCGGGGTAGCTCAGGGGCAGAGCAAGCGGCTCATAATCGCTGTGTCGGCGGTTCGAATCCGCCCCCCGCTACGAGCGAGACGAGGAGCGACGAGGATGAGCAAGCGGAAGTTCGAGCGGAACAAGCCCCACATCAACGTGGGGACCATCGGCCACATCGACCACGGCAAGACCACCCTGACCGCGGCCATCACCAAGGTCCTGGCGGAGAAGGGCATGGCCGATTTCACCCCGTTCGAGGAGATCGACAAGGCCCCCGAGGAGAAGGAGCGGGGGATCACCATCGCCATCGCCCACGTGGAGTACGAGACCGAGAACCGCCACTACGCCCACGTGGACATG
>DASQUW010000028.1:0-5488 GCA_035641075.1 Actinomycetota bacterium
GCCGGTTGGTCCGGTGACCGACACGGCGAGCGTCGATGTGATCAATCCCGGGCTCACCATCGAGAAGACATCCGACATCGAGTCCGGATCTCCAGGTGACACCGTGACGTTCTCCTTCAAGGTCACGAATACGGGAGACACGACCCTGACCAACATCTCCGTGGACGACGACGTCCTCGGACACATCGGGGATATCCCTTCGCTCGCCCCGGGGCAGAGCGTGACGCTCACCGCGACCGCGACGCTCGGTGACACCGACCACGTCAACGTGGGCTCAGCCACGGCTGCAGACATCATCGGCATCCAAGTTCGGGCCGAAGACAAGCAGCAAGTCGACGTGGTGCTGGGGGAAGAGGTCACCGCGGCTGCCGGGGAGGGCGACCAGGTCCGGGGAGGCGCGTTGGCCACGACGGGCAGCGACGCCCTGAGGATGGTCCTTCTGGCCATGTTCCTGCTGGCGATCGGCGGAGCCCTCGGGGGTCAGGGCCGGCACCGGGCGAGGTCCCAGACGATCGACGGGGACGACTAGAGCGGAAGCTCGTACACCCTCAGCCGAAAGCCGTCGTCGAAGACCATATCGGGTCCCCGGCGGAAGCCCATCGATTCGTAGAGGCGCTGCGCCGCCACCATCTGTTCGGTGGTGTCCAGGGTCATCAGGGTCTTTCCGACTCCCCGGGCGCGGTCGATGCAGGCATGCATGAGGCGTTTGCCTATCCCCCGGCCACGAGCCTGCGGGTGTACCCCAAGCATCCGGACATGGGCCTGCTCGGGTCGAAGTGCGGGACGCTCGTGTCCACCCGGGACGCGCTCATCGAGCTCGAGCGTCACGGTGCCGAGGATGCGCCCGTCCTCGATGGCGGCCAAAACCACGGTGCGCTCGGCTCGGGCGGCCACGTCTGCGATCCTCCTCCGGTACTCGTCCCAGCTGGTCGCACCCGACGAGCCGAACTCCACGTAGGCGAGGGCCGTTACCGCACCCGCCGCCTCGTACTCCTCGGGCCGTACTTCCCGCACCTCCAGGCCCATTGCCTCAGCGTACTGGGGTACGGTGCCGGACGATGCGGCGCGAGCTGAGGGTGGTCGACGATCTGGCGGCGGCGAACGCCGATCTTTTCCTCGAGGTCGCGCCGAAGACGATCGCGTTGGGCGGTGGAACGACGCCCCGTCCGTGCTACGAGCGCCTCGCGTCGGTCGAATACGACTGGACCGAAGTCGATGTGTTCTTCGGAGACGAACGGTGCGTTCCTCCGGCTCACCCGGATTCCAACTTCCGGATGGCCCACGAAGCCCTGCTGTCCAGGGTGCCCGCTCGCGTCCACCGGATGCAGGGGGAGTCCTGCGACGCCCCCGCCTACGAGCGGGAGCTACGAGATGTCCTCGGGCCGAACCCGGCGCTGGATCTGGCCATACTCGGTCTCGGCGAGGACGGACACACGGCATCGCTGTTCCCGGGCGATCCGGGTCTGGACGAGACCGATCGCCTGGTCGTGCGGGTCGAGCGACCGGACCATCCGAGGCTCACCCTCACGCTTCCCGTCCTCTCTGGGGCTCCCGTGGCGGTGTTCCTCGTGGAGGGTGCGCGGAAGCGCGAGGCTCTCCGACTGCTCCTCGTCGGCGGCGACATCCCCGCTGCGCGCGTGGCTGCGGAGCGCGTGGTGATCCTGGCCGACCCGGCGGCCGCGCCGTAAGGGTTATCCCAGCGCGGTCACGCCCAGAAGGCGGCCGACCCCGTACGTGACCAGGGCGGCACCCCCACCGATCAGGAGCATCCTTCCCCCCGAGAGCCACCAGGCGCGTCCGGTGAACATCGACATCGAAGCCCCGACGGCGAACAAAGAGATGAGCGAGAGGGCCACCGATGTCAAGGTGACCCCCACCCCAGTGGAGAAGAGGAACGGCGCCAGAGGCACCATCGCCCCCACGGCGAAGGCCGCGAACGACGAGCCGGCAGCGCCCCACGGTGAGCCGAGTTCCTGGGGATCCAGCCCCAGCTCCTCCTTCGCGTGCACTTCCAGGGCGACCTGAGGATTCTCCATCACCGCCTCGGACGTCTTCCTGGCCAGAGGGGCCGGGATCCCCCGTCGCTCCAGGATCCCCGCGAGCTCCTTCATCTCACCCTCGGGATCGGTGGCCAACTCATGGGCCTCCCAGTGGATGAGGCGCTCGAACACCTCCCGCTGCACTCGCATCGACGCGTACTCGCCTGCGGCCATGGAGAAGGCGCCGGCGAGGAGCCCGGCGATCCCCGCCAGGAGGACCACCTCCCGGTCCACGCCCGCCCCGGAGACCCCCATGATCAGCGAGAGGTTGGATACGAGCCCATCGTTGACCCCGAAGATCGCCGCGCGGAGCGCTCCACTCCTCCCGCCGGCCACGGGAGCCGGCTCACCTTCGGCGGGGACGGGACCGGGATGGGGGTGGAACCAGGCCGGGGCGGGGGCGGATCCGGGGCGCAGCTCGCTCATCCCTCCTGCTCTCCCCTCTGCTCCCGGAGGAACCGCTCGAGTTCCGCGGCCAGGGCATCCCCGCTGGGGATCTCCCCCAGCTCTTCTCCTCGTCCCGCGCCTTCCTCCAGCCGCTGGACGTACCCTTTGAGGTCGTCGTTCTGATCGATCATCTCGGAGACCTGCTCCTCCCATGTGGTCGCGGCCCGGGAGAGCGTGTCCGTCTCCACCGGCACCTCGAGAAACGCGGACAGCTTCTCGACCAGCGCCAGCGCGGCCTTCGGGTTCGGGCCCGAAGGGAGGTAATGGGGGACAGCGGCCCAGAACGATATGGAACCCATCCCCGCCCGCGCCGCAGCGTCCTGGAGGACCCCGACGATCCCCGTGGGGCCCTCGTATCGTGAGGCGGCGATACCGAGCCTGGCCGCGAGCTCCGGGTCCGGGGCCGTTCCGGCGATCGGCGACGGCACCGTATGCGGCACGTCGGCAAGGAACGCTCCAAGCGTGATGAAGCTCTCGACCGACAGGCCTTTCGCCACATCCACGAGGCTTCCGACGTACGTTCGCCAGCGAACGTTCGGTTCGATCCCGAGGAGGACGATCACGTCACGCTGGGGAAGGGCCGCGTGGAAGAAGTCGTTGGCCGGCCACTCGATCCTGCGGGTGACCCCTCCTTCGAGCCGCACCATCGGGCGGCTGACCTGGAAGTCGTAGAACTCCTCGGGGTCCAGCCGAGCGAATCGCTTGGCGCTCCACCGGTCCCGGAGGTACGCGGCGGCCGTGCTGGCGGCCTCTCCGCCGTCGTTCCACCCGCGGAACGCGCAGATGAGCGCGGCTCCGGAGAGTTCGGGACGGCTCTCGAATTCGACGAAGGCCACGGGTACAGTCTCTCCCTTCTGGGGGATCCTGTCAGCCCAGCTCTCGCTCCCGGATGGAGGAGCGGACATCCTCCGCGAGCTTCTCGAGCGCCGCCGACCGCTCCACCGTATACGGTCCCGGCTGGAGCGAACGGAGCGGCGTCGGGAGCGCCCGAAGCTCCTCGGCGAATCGCTCCCGCGGCGCCTCGATGCCCTCATCGACGATCCGTTTCCCCGTCGACATCACCGTGGTGAGCAGGGGTTCGGCCCCAGGAGGCCCGTCTTCATCGAGGAGGCCGATCACGTCTCCGCCCATCCCGGATCGCCGCCACACCTGCTTCGGGCCGGGCAGGGTGGCTTTCCCGGTGGATAGCTTGGCCACGGGTCGGCCGTCGAACTCGACCAGCTTGTACACGCTGTCGAGATACGGCGAATCCGCGGCCACACCGACCCTGGTGCCGACGCCGAACGAGTCGATGGGCGCGTCGGAAAGCCCGGCGATCGCGTGTTCATCGAGCGAGCCGCTCACCAGGATCCGCACGTCCCGAAGCCCGGCTTCGTCCAGGCTTCGCCGGGCGGCGGGAGCAAGCTCGGCCATGTTGCCGCTGTCCAGCCGGATGCCGAGCAGGCGGGTTCCACGGACCGACAGCTCTCGGGCCACCTCGATGGCTTTCTCAACGCCTCTGGCCGTGTCGTACGTGTCCACGAGAAGGATGACGCGATTCGGGAAGTCCTCGGCGAAGGCTCTGAATGCCTCGAGCTCGGAGCCGAACGCCTCGATGTAGGAGTGAGCCATCGTTCCAGCGGCGGGAAGCCCCAGCACCCGGGCGGCCTCGACGTTGCTGGTGGCCACGAACCCGGCGATGGCGGTGGCCCGGGCCACGGCCATGGCGGCCTCCGCCCCATGGACGCGGCGGAACGAGAAATCGATGAGGTCGCGCTCGGGGGCGGCGATCCGGCACCGGGCCGCCTTGGAGCACACCGCGGTCTGGTACGTGATCTGGTTCAGGACGTAGGTCTCGGCGAGCTGCGCCTGCGGGAGCGGAGCGGTGACCTCGAGGATGGGCTCATCTGGGAAGACCAGACGCCCTTCCGGGACCGCTCGAACCTCTCCTTCGAACCGCAGATCCCGGAAGGCCTCCAGCGTCTCATCGGGGTAGCCCTCGGTCTCGGAGAGGTGGGCCAGGTCCTGGTCCTCGAATCGGAACGACTCCAGGAACTCGAGGCAGCGGTTGAGGCCGCAGGCGACGAGGAAGCCCCACCCCGGAGGGAGGTCTCGGACGAAGAGGCTGAAGGTGGCCGGCTGCGTCATGCCCCTGCGGAGGTAACTGGCGGCCATGTTCAACTCGTAGAGGTCGGTGAGCAGCGCCCGGCCCATGTTGGCGAAGGATATCCCGGTGGGTGGATAGGATGAGCCGGTGGACGAGCGGTTGCCCGACACGAAGCGCGTTCCCGGCCAGAAGACCAAGCGACCCCGCGACGAGTTGTGGAGGCCTCTCTCGTGGGACGCGGAGAACCTGCTGGATCTCGAGGACTTCGACTCTCTCTCCCTCGAGGAGAACCACCGCTTGGGAATGACCCACTTCAACAAGGGGAGGTTC
The DNA here is from genome assembly GCA_035641075.1 of Actinomycetota bacterium. Classification (GTDB taxonomy): domain Bacteria; phylum Actinomycetota; class UBA4738; order UBA4738; family CALAEC01; genus DASQUW01. Next base: position 4,903 of record DASQUW010000028.1, read on the forward strand.
TTCCCGGCGCACGAGGCCTGGGAGACGGCGTGGAAGCAGTCCAAGGGGACCCCGGACGAGGAGTTCTTCAAGGGTCTCTCTCAGCTCGGCGCGGGATATGTCCACTACCGGCGGGGGAATCCCCACGGCACGTTCACCCTGCTTCGGAGGGCGGTCCGGCGGATCGCCCGGTACGGACCTCGCCACTGGGGCGTGGACGTCCACTCCCTCACGGAGACGGCCAGCGCCCACGCACACGAGGTCGAGGCCGCCGCCCGGGACGGCAGGGGCTTGCCGGACATCCAGCCGCCAAGGATCTAAAAGCCCCTCATTAGACGTTCCCGACAAAAGCGCTTTCTCCCGAAGTGGGCTTGCTATCCATGGCAAATGATGTACCGTCGTCGCCTTATCTAGGGGGGATGCCGCTTCTCGAAAGCCCGCGATGGAAGCAGCTTATTCGTTTCGGCCACGCACTGGGGTCGCCGAAACGGCATATCAGGGTACTTGTCGCTCTCATGGGGGTCGCCGCCCTCATCGTTCGAGTTTCGGGAACGACGCTCGGGAGCTTCCAGGAGGCCACGGAGCAACGCAGCACCTTCACCGCGGT
>DASQUW010000029.1:0-48216 GCA_035641075.1 Actinomycetota bacterium
GTACGACCCCCCCTGGACCACGGACCGGATCACCGAGCGTGGCCAGGAGGCGCTCCGATCCTTCGGTATCGCTCCGCACTGGGAAGGACGCGGGAACGCGGTTGCCATCCCGCTGCTGAAAGGTTCGGGTGTGGCCTGCCCGTACTGCGGCTCGACCCAGACCGTCACGGAGTCGGCGTTCGGCCCGACGCCCTGCCGCACCGTGCATTTCTGCAGGTCATGCCGGAACCCCTTCGAAGGATTCAAAACGAAGCAGGTTCCTGACACGTCAGGGGCTTGACAGATACGTAACCTTCTGGTTACACTTCGTTTGTGACCCTCGATGCCGCGTTCGCCGCACTCGCGGACCCCACCCGTAGGAAGGTCGTGGGCCTTTTGGGGGTGCGACCGAGGAAAGCCGGAGAGCTGGCCTCCTCATTCCCCGTCAGCCGCCCTGCGGTCTCGAAGCATCTTCGTGTTCTCAGGGAAGCGGGACTGGTGGAGGCGGAGAAGGTTGGGCGGGCCCAGGTCTACCGTCTTCGACCCGGGGGGATCGTCGAGGCTCGAGAGTGGATGGAAAAGACCGGCCGGTTCTGGGACGTCACGCTCGATGCGTTCCGCCGGCATGTCGAGGAGGAGGTGGAGGGATGAAGGTCAACCGATCCGTCACCGTGCCGGTCCCCGCCGACCGGGCGTTCCGGGCGTTCACAAAGAAGATGGGCCGTTGGTGGCCGGCGTCCTTCACGTTCATCGAGAAGGGCCATCGGGACACCGTGTTGGAGCCGAACGTTGGTGGACGTCTTTATCAGACTGGAGCCGACGGGAACCAGCACGTGATCGGGGAAGTTCGAGTGTACGAGCCGCCCACCCGAGTCCTGTTCACCTGGGGACAGCCCGACTGGGAAGGCACCACCGAGGTCGAGGTGAGGTTCACCGAGGAGAGCGGTGCCACTCGAGTCGATCTGGAGCACCGAGGGTTCGAATCGGTGGGACCCAAGGGTGAGGACTCCTTCAAGGAGTACGACGGCGGCTGGGTCGAGGTGCTCCGTCACTACGAGAAGTTCGCGGCCTGAAGCGATCGGGCTGTCCCCCCGGTCGCTGGCTGACATGGCGGAGGGGCCCGGCACCGGGTTCGGCGCGCGAGCCCCTCGGCCTTGTCCTTCTATCTGAGCTGTCCGCGAACCACGCCCGCAGGGTGCGTCATGTTGTGCATGTTGACGTAGTACTGCTCGGGATCCGAGAAGATGTTTGTGAGCAGTTCCCGGCTCACGTTTTCGAGACATACCGTGTCGGTCGGGTACGCCGTGGGCGCGGTGGGAGTGTTGACCCCACCGGTATTGGCCGGCGCTCCGAACAAAGTGAGAACGATGCCTCCGGCCACGCCCGCCGGCGCCTGATGGATGTGACTGATGTGCGGAAGGGCCTCACCCGCCGTGAGCGTCAGTTCGCCGAACTGCCAGCACACCGTCCGCTGCCCCAAGTTCATCGTGAGCGTGACCGAACCGCGATCGGCATCTCCATGGGCATTGGTGGGTTGTACTTCGTTTGCACCACTGAGGGCGATCTGAAACGTGCGCCCTCCATCTGACGCTCCCGCGGTTCCCATCGATCCGGGTGCGCCGATCATCGACGCGGCGATGGCCGCCGTCAGCACCTTCAGCGCTGTCCTGCGCATACGAACCTCCTTTCCCCCACGGGCGCTACCGCCCCGCGGGCCTCCTTCACCGTCCGGTCCCGAGCCTCCCTTCGTTCGCCTCCTTGGATCAACGCCGTGTAGAACACGAGAGCAACCCCCAGTAATACGTTGGACAACGTATTTGGGTTCATCCGCTGCCCGAGACCATTTGGGCGATGCGTGAATCCGGGGTTACGGCGGGCAACGTATTACCCGTGTCCGTCGCCCGACGGAAGGAAAGGGGGAATCATGAACAGGCGGTTCGCACTCGTGGCGATCGCTGCGCTCGTGGCGATCTCCGGTTCCGTGGCCGTCGCCATCGCCGATGACGACGACGACGAAGGCTTCACCGCTCGACTCCGCGGCTTCAGCGAGGTTCCCGCAGTCTCTACCGTGGCGAGTGGTCGATTCCAGGCAGAGATCAATGAAGGGGCAGGAGTCATCTCGTTCAGTCTTCAGTACTCCGGGCTGGAGGGCACGGTCTCCGCGGCCCATATCCACCTGGGCCAGAAAGGCGTCGCCGGAGCAGTCATCGCGTTCCTGTGCGGTGGAGGCGGGAAGCCCGCTTGCCCGCAGACGGCGACCACACCCGTAACGGGCACGATCACCGCCGCGAACATCGGCGCCGGCGCGGAGGCTCAGGGGATCACGACGGGCGAGTTCGCCGAGACGGTTCGGGCGATCAAGGCTGGCGTGGTGTACGCGAACGTTCACTCGAGCAAGTTCCCTGGAGGAGAGATCAGGGGACAAGTGGACGACGACTAGCCTGAGCGCCTAGCGTCCTTCGAACCGGGGCTCGCGCTTCTCGGCGAACGCGTTCACGCCCTCGACGTGGTCGTGGGTCTGGCCCATGGCGGCCTGGGCGATGGCCTCCTGGGTCAGGGCTTCGTCGAGAGAGAGGGTGGCGGACCGCTGAAGCAGCGCCTTCGTGGCCGCGATGGCCAGCGTGGGCATCGATGCCAGTTGCCCCGCCAGCGCGGTCACATCGTCCCGGAACGAAGCGGCCGCCACCACCCTGCTCACCAGCCCGAGGTCCACAGCCGTCTTCGCGTCGATCAGGTCTCCGGTGATGGAGAGCTCCAGCGCCTTCGGATAGCCGACCGCTCTCGGGAGGAGGTAGCTTCCCCCGGAATCGGGGATCAATCCGATCTTGACGAACGCCTGGGTGAACCGGGCCTCGTCGCTGGCCACTCGGAGGTCGCATGCGAGCGCCAGGGACAGCCCCGCTCCGGCCGCCACTCCGTTGATCGCCGCGATCACGGGCTTCGGCGTCTCCACGACGACCGGGATCATCCGGTGGTACGAGGTGCGGAGGTGTTCGGCGATATCGGGGCGACCGCCGGCTCGGTACGCCGCCTCGAACTCGGTCAGATCCTGGCCCGCGCAGAACCCTCGCCCCTCACCCGTCAGGACGATGCATCGCACCTGCTCGTCCTCACCGGCATCCGTGAATGCCCGTTCGAGCTCGCCGCTCATCGTCGCGGTCAGCGCGTTCAGCCGATCGGCGCGATTGAGAGTGATCCACGCGACCGGTCCCTCGTGGCTCACGGTAATCTGTTCGTACGCCATGTTCACCGGCCTTCCCGGAACAGTCCCTCGGCGATGTACCGCTGGACCAGCGTCCCCACGCCGACCCGGCCGTTCGGCCCGATCACTTCGACCTTCGCTTCGCACTCCAGCTCGTCGACGCGAGTCGCCCGAGCGGAGATGGTCAAAAGGTCGCCCCATCGCGCAGGACGCTCGTGCACGACGGACACGGCGTATCCGGTGGCGTCTTCCCCGGCCCGAAGGTGCGGCTCGATGAGTCTGCGGCCCGCCTCCTCCACATGGCGCACCATCCATGCCGTGGCGTACAGAGGGTGGATCCGTCGTCCCTCCAGGTTCACCAGCATCTCCTCCGTCACCGTGACCTCGAGTGACGCTTCCTCTCCCGCTGCCGGCCTGTCTCGCCCCACGGCTCGCCGATTGTAGTCATCGCCCGAGGTTGCCGGAAATGACGGGGAGACCTAGTTTCGCACCGTGGCCACGGTGACCCGGCGCCTGGAGCGAGTGCTCCGGGAGGAGGCTCCCTCCTGGGGAGTCCAGCCCGTCCCTCCCGACGTCAGGCGCCTCTCCGGGCTCGACTTCGCGGTTCTCTGGGGGGACCTGGGGGTTGGACTCCTGGTCCTCGTCACCGGGGCGCTCCTCGTTCCAGCGCTCGGGCTCCCGGAAGCCCTCCTGGCCATCGTCATCGGCTCGCTCATCGGGTGCGTTCCGCTGGCGCTCGTCGGGATGGCCGGAGCACGGGAGGGCGTTCCGGGGATGGTCCTGCTCCGGCCCACCCTGGGGATCCGTGGCTCCTACGTCCCCACCGTCCTCAACATCGCCCAGCTCGTCGGGTGGACCGCGTTCGAGTTCTGGGCCATGGCTCTGGTGGCCAGCCGCATCACCGGCCCCCTCTTCGGCGTCGACTCCTTCTTCGTCTGGCTCGGCGTGGCCGCGATCGTGTGCCTCCTGCTCTCGCTCGGGGGGCCGGTGCTGGTGATTCGGAGATGGATGGAGCGCTTCGGCGCGTGGGTGATCGCCGCGGTGGCCGCGTGGATCACGTTCCGGCTCTTTGCGAGTACGGACGTCGGCGATCTGTGGTCGCGCTCGGGAACCGGCGGGTTCCCGACGTTCTGGAACGCAGTCGACCTGGTGATCGTGATGCCCGTGTCGTGGATCCCGCTCGTGGCGGACTACAGCCGGTTCGCCCGACGCGGCGTGTCATCGGCCGGCGGCACGTACGCCGGCTACCTCCTGGCCAACCTGTGGTTCTATTCGCTGGGCGCGCTGCTCATCCTGGGGGCCGGCGCGCCGGCGCCGTCGGTGACCGGGATCGCCGACGGGATCGTTGGAGTTGCCGGGGGAACCCTCCTGCTGATCGCGCTTCTCGTCGGCGAGACCGACGAGGCGTTCGCGGACATTTACTCCGCCGCGGTCTCCACGCAGAACCTGGCGCCGCGCCTCAACCAGCGAGCCATGATCATCGGGGTTTCGGTCGTGGCCGTGGCGATCGGGGCATGGCTGTTCGGACAGCCGGGTGAGGGGATCTTCGCCTACGAGTCGTTCCTGTTCCTGATCGGATCGATCTTCGTTCCCCTCTTCGCCGTGTTCGTGGCCGACTACTTCGTGCTCGGTCGCCGGCGGCGGTACCACCCGGGGTCACTCTTCGACCCCCGAGGCCCCTACCAGTACACGGCGGGGTTCAGGATCGAGGCCATCGCCGCGTGGATCGTCGGGTTCGCCGTGTACCACTGGGTCGTGCCCACGGGACCCGCGGGCTGGGTGGAGATCGTGAAGGAGCTCCCCGGCGCCCCGCTCCTCGGAGGGAACGCCCCGGCCAGCATCCTCTCGTTCGCGGCCGCCTTCGGTGTGTTTCTTTTGCTCGGCCTCGCTACGCGCCGGGGCCGGCGTGCGGCACGGGCGGAGGGGCCGTAACGAGCAGCACGACGGCCGGGTCTGCCGAGGCGTTTGTCATCACCAGCTCGGCCGCCGCGGGGACGAGGGCCGCGCCCCATTGCTTCAGCCGCTTCCGGCTTCGATCGACGATGATCACGGCCTCTCCGGCGATCACGGTGAGGATGCCGTCTGCGCGCGGGTCGCCGATCGGTCCCAGGGACTGGTTCCGATCCAGGCAGATGATCTGGCACCAGACGTGCTCCGATTCGAAGATCGTTTCCCGCGTGGGCCCGTCCGGAGAGAACCGAACGAAGTCCGTGAGATCGGCAGTCTCCATCTTTGCAAAGCGTAGGTGACGGAAATGCCTCGCGCCAAAGCCAGTAGACTTTCAGCCCGACGACACGAGGGGGAACGCGCGTGCCCAAGTTCGACTACGTGACGACATCGCCGGCTGACCAAGCCGCTGATCTGCTCGTCCTGCCGTTCTTCGAAGGTCCCGTGGCTGGCTCGGGGATGAAGGAGCTGGGGAAGGCCCTCGGGACGGACCTGGTGGCGGTGCTTCGCGACAACCGGCTCAAGGGACAGCTCGGCGACACGCTCACGGTCCCCACCATGGGCCGGGTGCCTGCCGGGACCGCGTTGCTGGTCGGAGTGGGGCCCCAGGCGGAAGCGGAACCGGACAAGATCCGCCGGGCCACGGGCAAGATCGCCGCCAGGGCCGCCCGCTACCGGCGGGTGGCCACCGCGGTCCCCCAGGCAACGAAGGGATCGTGGGAGGAAGGCGTCCAGGCATTCGTGGAAGGCCTCCTTCTTGGCTCGTACCGATTCGATCGGTACAAGGGCGATTCGTCAGACGAGGACGGGGACCGGCCGCGTCTGGAGAGGGTGATCGTCCTGGGTCCAGCGCGGTGGGAGAAACGGTTGGCCGTTCAGGCTCTTGAGCGGGGCGAGGTCTTCGCCGAGGCAACGATGTGGGCTCGAGACATGGTCAACATGCCCGCACAGGACGCCACTCCCGAATTCCTGGCGGGAGAAGCCCGGAAGATGGCCAAAGATGTGGGGCTTCAGTTCAAGGTGTGGACCCCCGCAGAGCTGAAGAAGGGCGGCTTCGGAGGCATCCTCGGGGTCGGTCAGGGAAGCGAGAACCCGCCCAGGCTGATCGAGCTGAGGTACCAGGGTGGCTCGGGTCCTCCCGTGGCCCTCACCGGAAAGGGTGTGACCTTCGATTCGGGTGGCCTCTCCATCAAGGACGCGAAGGACATGGAGTGGATGAAGGCCGACATGGCCGGGGCGGCCTCGGTCCTCGCGGCCATGCGGGCCATCGCGAAGCTGAAGCCGAAGGTGAACGTGATCGCGGCCATCCCCAGCGCGGAGAACATGCCTGGAAGCACCGCCATCCGTCCCGGCGACGTCCTCCGCCACAGGGGAGGGAAGACCTCGGAGGTCCTCAACACCGACGCGGAGGGGAGGCTCATCCTCGCCGACGCCCTCTCGTATCTGGCGGAGCAGAAGCCACGGGTCATCGTGGACACGGCCACGCTCACCGGCTCGTGCATGATCGCCCTGGGTGAGGACATCTGGGGAGTGCTGGGGAACGACGAGGGCCTCATCCAGGACGTCCTCGCGGCGGGCGAGGAAGCGGGGGAGCCGGGATGGGAGCTGCCGCTGTGGCAGAAGTACGGGCGGCACATCGAGTCGACGATCGCCGACGTGAAGAACATCGGGACCCGATGGGGCGGAGCGATCCATGCGGCGCTGTTCCTGGAGAAGTTCGTGGGGGATGTTCCGTGGGCGCACATGGACATCGCCGGAACGGCGTGGGCGGAGAGCCCCGGAGACTACTGGCCGAAGGGGGCCACCGGAAGCCCGGCGAGGACGTTCATCCGGTTCGTGGAACGGCAGGCCGCGAAGAAGAGCTCGAAACCGGTTCGCTCGAAGAGATAGTTCGACGGAAGGAGGGATCATGGCACACCCGAACGAGGATCTGTACCGGAGGGGGTTCGAGGCGTTCCAGAAGGGAGACGTGGAGACGCTCAAGGACCATTTCGCCGACGACATCGTGTGGCACGTGGCCGGCCGAGGCCCGTTCGCCGGCGACTACAAGGGATGGGGAGAGGTCATCGGCCTCTTCGGCAAGCAGGTGGAGGCGACCGGGGGCACCCTCAAGCTCGAGCTGCACGATCTGTTTGCCAACGATGAGCACGCCGTGGCTCTTGTGCGGACGACGGCCCAGAGGAACGGAAAGAGCCTCGACGACCGGGGGGTCCACGTCGTCCACCTCCGCGACGGCAAGATCGCGGAGTCCTGGTTCCACGTCATGGACCAGTACGAGGTCGACGAGTTCTTCGCCTGATTGAGGTTCGGGGTCAGGGCTTGGTTCCGACCGCGATGAGGACGTCGGTGGTGTCCCCGATGGGGTCGGCGAAGCGACCCCTGAACTCCTCCTCGACACGCCCACGGAACCGCTCGAACGAGGCCTCCCCCAACATGTCGCGGAGGAACCGGCCGACGACTCCCGTTTCGCGCCCGGCGAGGTAGTCGTCGATGCTCCAGGTGAACCGGTAGTCGCGATGTTGCACGTTCACGTACCGGAGGCCGGCCTCCCGAAGGCTCTCCTGGAGCCACCGCGGGTCTGAGAACCGCTCCTCCCAGGGCGATGCTCGCCGGATCGCGTCCTTGACGAGGTCCTTCCCCACGAACGATTCCGCCACCTCCCTCCAGGTGCGTCGGAACTCGTCCTCGGTTCCGCCCCAGGTGGTCACGCCGACCTTTCCTCCCGGACGGAGCACCCTGACCATGTCGAACAGCGCGGTCTCGTACCTGGTGAAGAAGAAGATGACGAAGGCGGCCACGACCGCATCGAAGGAGGCAGCTGCGAACGGAAGATCGAGAGCTTCCCCGGCCACCAGGCACTCAACGCCCCGCTCCCGGGCCCGGCGGAGCATCTCCAAGGACGGATCGAGCCCGACGACGAGTCCTTCCGGTCCCACCGCCTCTGACGCTGCCATGGCCGCCGCCCCCGTGCCGGTGCCCACATCGAGGACGCGCCCGCCCGCCGGGGGTGCTATCAGTGCGACGAGATCCGCGGCCGGAAGCGCGTGAAACTCGGTGCGCACCCGATCGTAGACATCGGCAACGTCATCGTAGGAGCGCCAGTCGCGGCCGGCCCGCGCAGGCCCCGCGACCTTGGTTTCCTTCCCCCACCTGCCTCGGCGCATGACGGCCACTGTATCGTGCTGAAGATGAATGAGCCGCGGCACGGAGGTCATCTGCTCGCCGCCGCCCTCGCCGCGGAGGGCGTGAACCACCTCTTCACCCTCTCGGGAGGGCACCTCGCCCCCGTATACGACGGGTGCGTGGCCGGCGGCATCCGGATCGTCGATTTCCGCCACGAGCAGGCCGCCGCCCACGCAGCCGACGGTTGGGCCCGGGTCACCGGCGATCCCGGCGTAGCCGCGGTCACGGCCGGCCCCGGAGTGACCGGCGCGGTCACCGCGATCGCCAACGCCCTCCACGCGAACTCCCCGATGCTCGTGATCGGCGGGAAGAGTCCCGTCCAGGAGCTGGGCATGGGCTCGTTCCAGGAGATGGACCAGGTGACGCTGGTCGGCTCGGTGGCCAAATGGGCACGGACGTGTTGGGAGACCGCGCGCATTCCAGAATACGTGGCCGAGGCGTTCCGCCGCGCAACCGCCGGTCGTCGGGGCCCCGCGTTCGTGGACGTTCCCGTGGATGTCCTCGTCGCCGAGTGGCCCCCGGGCGTCGATGTTGCAGAGGGGTACCGAACCGATGCGAGGCCGGTCGGCGATCCGGATCACGTGGCCCGGGCAGTCCGGGTGATCGGTGAGGCCGAGCATCTGGTGATCCTCGCGGGGTCCGGCGTTCGGTGGTCGGGTGCGGACGAGGCGCTGACGGCTCTGGCGGACGCGCTCAAGGCTCCCGTCTTCCTGAGCTCACTCGGTCGCGGCTGCCTCCCTCCGACCAATCGATCGTTCTTCTCGGCGGCCCGCGGGTACGCCTTCGGGAAGGCCGACGTGATCCTGGCTCTCGGCGTCGACTGGGACTTCCGGCTGGGATTCGGCCGCGGGGCTTTCCTTGAGGGGGTCCGGGTGATCCAGGTGGACGTCGACGGGTCCCAGATCGGCCGGAACCGGCCGGTGGACGTGGGGATCGTGGGGGACCCGAGAGAAGTGATCGGGCAGCTCCTGGCTGCGGGCGCGGGGAACGCCGCGGAGCCGTCGTGGACCGGTGAGGTCCGCGACGAGGAGGAGCGCCTGAAAGCCGAAGCTCGGGCCGGGATGGACTCCGACGCCGTGCCCATCCACCCGCTCCGTCTCGCCCGCGAGGTGCGGGATCTCCTCGACCGGGACGCCATCGTCGTGGGGGACGGCGGGGACATCGTCGGGATCATCGCTTCGGTCGTTCAGCCGCATCAACCGGGTCACTGGCTGGATCCAGGCCCGTTCGGTTCCCTCGGAGTGGGTCCACCGTTCGCCGTCGCTGCCAAGCTGGCCAGGCCCGACACGCAGGTACTGGTGGCGTACGGCGACGGCTCGTTCGGGCTGAGTGCCATGGAGTACGAGAGCGCCATCCGGCAGCAGGTCCCGTTCGTCGGGGTGATCGGGAACGACGGCGCCTGGGGGCAGATCAGGGTGGCCCAGGAGTCGCTCTACGGCGAGGGGAACGCTCCGGCCTCGACCCTTTCCCAGGAGACTGGCTACGACCGGATGGTCGAGGCCCTCGGCGGATACGGAGAGCGGGTCACGGAGCCATCGCAGATCCGCCCAGCTCTGGAGCGCGCCTTCGACTCGGGCGTGCCTGCGTGCCTCAATGTCATCGTCGACCCCGCGCTCATGAAGCGAACCTCGTACCTGGGCTGAGATGTGAAAGGGCCCTCCGGAGTGATGGCCCTGGTGCTGGCCGAGACCGCGGCTGGCGGGACGGCCTTGCTGTGGCTGGCCGGACTGTGGGGCTCGGTGCGGCGAGGCTTCTTCGTGCTCGTCACCTCCGTCGCCCTCGCTTGCGTGCTCCTGGCCACGCTGGCCGCGTCCGCCGGTGGGAACGACGCCGGGGCCGCGGGAAGGGCCGTCGTTCGGCTTGGGGTGGCCACATCGATCGTTCTCGCGCTGTCTCTCGGGGCGCTGATCCTGCGAAGGAACGAGCCCGGACGTTTCTTCGGGCTCGTGGCCGTGCTGGAGGGAGCGGGGATGCTGGTGGCCCTGGCTCGGACGGTGCCGGCCTCGCTCCCGGTCGCTGTGGCTCTGGTGCTCACCGGTGCGGCCTTCATGGGAGCGGTCACCGATGGCCTTCTGCTGGGGCACTGGTACCTGGTCGACCGGCGACTGCCTCGAGATCACATCCAGCGGCTGGCACTGCTTCTCCTGATCGCGGTGGCGGTCGAGGCTGCCGCCGTCACTCTCTCGGGGTTCGGAGACGCCGGTCTCCCCGCGGGCTTCAACCTCTTCTTGGGGATCGGGGGCGTCGCAACGTGGGTGGCGCTGGGGATGGTTCTGGCCACCGCCCTGGTGGCGATCCTCATCGTGATCAGCCTTCGTGGAACGCAGTCCCGGGCGGTGCAGGCGGCCACGGGGTTCTTCTACCTCGCGGTGATCACCGCCTTCGCCGCCGAGATGGCGGCCAAGGTCCGGCTTCTCGGATAGATGGACATCGGCGCCGGCGCCATCGTGGTCGCTTCGGCCGGCATCGCGGCCGTGGCCGGCGCCTGGTATCTGGTTCGGACGCGGTCGTTGTCGGTATGGCGAACGATGGGGGTGACGTTCGCTGCTCTGGGTGTGCTTTCCCTCGCAAGCGGCCGGGTCCGATGGGCCGGCAGGATCGAGATCGCTCAGGCCATCGCCATCGGCCTCGCTTCCGGCGCGGTCCTCTACATTCTCACCCTCGCGTTCTTCCGCCTCGCTCGGCGGTGGGTCGCGCTTCGGCGCCACACCCAGTCCCTGTACCAGCACCGGGAGGGGATCTCCCCGGTGGAGACCCTCGGTGTGGCTGCCTTCGTGGTCTCACCCGGTGAGGAACTTTTCTGGAGGGGGTTGGTGCAGGACGTTGCCGTCGTCGCGGCCGGCTCCGTCCAGGGAGCATTGGTCGCGTGGGGAGCCTACGTGGCTGCCAACGTGGCCAGCGGGAGCCTTCCCATCGTCCTCGGGGCGGCCGTTGGCGGCGCCGCCTGGGGAACGCTGGCGTGGTGGTCCGGCGGAGTAGCGGCGAGCCTCGCCTCCCACGCACTGTGGACGGCGCTCATGATCACCCGGCCTCCGACATGAGCGGCCTCTCTCAGGCCGGCCGGGATGTCCTGGACGAGGGTCGGTTCTGTTACCTCTCGGCGACCACGGACCACGGGCCGCACATCACGCCGGTCGTGTTCGTCCTCGACGACGGGTCAGTGTGGGCCACCACCGCCCGAAGCACGGCCAAGGCCCGAGCGTGGAAGACCGACTCCTCGGCGGCCGGTCTGGTGCAGCATGGTGGGAAGGCAGTGGCCTTCAGGGGCACCGTCACTCCCTACGACATCTTCGACCGAGCGACGTGGTCCTCGGCGATCCGGCGCGCTCCCAGCCTGATGCGCGCGGCCGCGCGCTTCACCCTCAAGAACGCTCGGTACTTCGCCGGGTACGCCCGGGACGTCCGCAGCCTGCCGCTCTCGTGGACGCCCCCGGCCCGGCTGATGGTCTCGGTCGAGCTCCAGGCCGCCGTGGTCCTCGATCTCGAGTCGGGAACCGTCGAGGACAGATGGGGTCGGTGGGGGAGACGAGCCAGCGGCCGGAGCGCTTTCCGTTCGTCTCGTGGATCGGACCTTGCCGGGCAAGGAGCCTTCCGGGAGGTTCGAGGGGCGCTCGGTTCTTCCGGTCGAGGCGTGCTCGGGCTCAGGGGCTCGGCAGGGCCGGTCGTCCTTCCCGCGGCGTGGGTTCGGGCCGCCTCGGAAGGCGCCTACTACGCGGTGCTCCCGCGCTCTTTCCTCGCCCTGGCCGGCGCCAACCTGACGCCCATGGCCGCGTTGGTCCTGGATCGCACGTCGGCGTGGCGGGCCGCCAGGATGCGCGGGATGCTCATCCAGGGTCAGGCCGAGGCCTTCTTGCCTGACACTCTGCGCAGCGGGCGAGCCGCCCTTCTGGCCACGGCCCGCCGTGCGGGTCCGTTGCCGTCGGATCCGGCGGTGGTGAGAGTCCGCCCTCAGCGCGCGATGTGGTGGAAGGGGTGGGCAAGCGGTACCGTGAGGCGCCGATGACCGTCATCCGCCAGTCCACCGTCATCGATGCTCGTCCCGAGGAAGTGTGGAGGGTCATCGCAGATCCCCGGAACCTCCCTCGGTGGAACTCCCTGATCAAGGCGGTTCGTGGCGTCCCCCCCGACGGCTTGAAGCCGGGGGACAGGTACTCCACGGAGATCGGCGCCCTGGGCGTCAGGTTCAAGGTATCGGCGCGTGTGCTCGAGATCGACCCGCCACGCTCCTCGATGATCCGATTGTCGGGGCCGCTGCAGGCCACGGTCCGCACGTGGCTGCGTCCCGTGGGAAAAAACAGAACTCGCCTGGAGCACGAGGTCGACTACAAGCTCAAGGGAGGGCCGGTCGGATCGCTGGTCACCAGGGGGGTGAGGGTTCTGGGGGCCCCCACCATCCTGAAGCGAGGCATCCGCGCGCAGAAACGACAGGTTGAGAGGGGTTAGTCGTTCTCTCTCCGCTGCCGCTCCAGCTCCTCGACCAGTCGTCTCATCGCTCGCCGCCTGGGCCGCCCGACGAGCCAGGTCACCAGGGACCCGAGCAACGCGCAGGCCAGGAACACCCAGATAAGCCGGATGCGTCGGGTGAAGAACACGAAGTCAACGGGAACCCGGCCGGAGTTCTGGATGATGAACAGCACGAAGATGATGAGAAGGAAGAGGCCGAAACCGATCTTCAGCGCAGCGCCGCGCTGCTCACGGTCGAGCCGCCGCTCCGGCGTTGGCTCTCGTACCCGGTCGTCGTGTGGATCTCTCATACGGCTCTCCCGGTGTCCCATTATGGTCGCGCGGCGAGCGGCAGAGAAATCCGCTTGACACTCGGGGCCGCTGTGGCTTCGATGGCTCGGCCGTGATCGCGAAACGGGACTCTCGGTCCGTCGACCTCCTGGGCCCCGCCGTGCTCATCGGCGCCGCCTTCGGCCTCGCCGCGGCCACGGTCAAGGGTCGGGGACGCGTCCTCGACGACCGGTTGTTCAAATGGTTCAATTCCTCGCTGCGCCGACCCGGCCTCGACCGTTTCTTCAAGGGGATCACCGAGCTCGGGTCGCTGTGGGCGTCGATCGGCGCCGCGTCGGCCATGAGCCTGCGGGGCCGTCGGAAGGAAGCCGAAGACGCCCTGTCGGCCGCGGCGACGACGTGGGCGATGGGCCAGGTGCTGAAGCGGGTGTGGCGGCGCGTTCGTCCCTACGACGCCGGGGGCACGTTCCGTCTGTTGATCCTCAGGCCGACCGGAGCGTCGTGGCCGAGCAGTCACCCCATGGTCCTCTTCGCGTTCGTCACGGTTGCCGGTCGGGATCTTGAATTGCCAACGGTGGCGCGCCTCGGTCTCGGCGCGGTGGCCGGCCTCGTGGCGTGCTCTCGCGTGTACCTCGGCGTGCATTACCCGGCCGATGTGGCCGGGGGAGTGCTCCTCGGACGGGCTCTCGGGGACGGGTGGTCGCGGACCATCTCGCCCCGGGTGGTTCGGTAGACTCGCCGCCGTGCGCACCCTCGCCGCGATCGGATGGCCCGTCCTCGATCGCGTGCGGCTCGGCCCACTGGCGATCTCTCCGCACGGGGTGGGCATCGCCATCGGCTATCTCTTCGGGGCGTGGTGGATGCTCCGGATCGGGCGCCGCCGAGGAATGTCCGAGGAACATCTTGGCACGATCGTGGTGTGGGCGCTCGTCGGGGCCATCATCGGTGCCCGTTTCTTCTACGTGCTCGGTCACGTCAGCGAGTTCGACGGCCTGGTCGACATGCTGGCTGTGTGGCGCGGCGGGATCAGCCTGATCGGCGGCATCGTCGGAGCGATCATCGCGACGTATCCGATCATGAAGAGGTTCGGATACCGATTTCTCCAGGTCATGGACCCCGCTGCCATCGGCCTCGCGTTCGGCATCGCCGTCGGGCGCATCGGCGACCTCATCATCGGGGACCACCTGGGCAAGCCGACCTCGTGGGCGTTGGCCTTTCGGTATGAAGGGGGGCAGCTGGCCGGCTACTCCTGCAGCGCCGGGATCTGTCAGACGACGCTCGCCGGCGGGCAGGCACAGACGATCACCGAGCGCGGCGCCACCCTGATCGGCCCGGACACGCGCCTGCTGGCCGAGGGCGTGGGCGTCCACCAGACGGCGCTGTATGACCTGTTCATCGCGCTCGGGCTGTTCCTGTTCCTTCGGTGGCTGGACCAGAGGCCCCGACGCGAGGGAATGCTCATCATGACGTTCGCGATCTGGTACGGGACCGGTCGGGTCATCACGGACTTCCTCCGCGTCGACAAGACGTTCTTCGGGCTGACGGGGAGCCAGTGGACCAGTCTGGCTGCGATCGTGCTGTCTGTCATCACTTTGATCCTCTTCGCGAGGAACCCGTTGCCCACTGAGGTCGAGGCGGAGGAGTCTGCTTCCCCGGACGAAGAGGAGCTCCCCACGACGGCGTTCACTCCGCCCTCCGAACCAGGCGACTCCGGAGGGTAGCGGCGAGCTGTTAGCGAGGGGCGACGGTCAGCGGGAGTGACTTGCCCACTCGGGTCTTCGCCGTCCGGGCGATCTGTGCGGCGATCTCGCGGAACGCGCTGCCGGCGGGTGAGTCTGGATCCCGCGCCACGATGGGCGTCCCCGCATCGGAACCTTCACGAAGCGAAACCTGAATGGGGACCGACCCGAGGAAATCGGCGCCGAGCGCGCTCGCGGTTTCCTCACCGCCCCCCCGCCCGAAGACATCCGTGAGCTCACCGCAGTGAGGGCAGGCGAATCCGGCCATGTTCTCGATCACCCCAATGATCTTCATCCTCACGTTGGGGTGCTGCGCCATCCGCCCGGCCCGCTCCGCCACTTTCCGAGCCGCGTCCTGGGGAGTGGTCACCACCAGCATGGAGCTTCCGGGAAGGAACGACGCCAGCGAGAGTGAGACGTCACCTGTCCCCGGTGGGAGGTCCACCAGAAGGAAATCGAGATCGCCCCAGTACACATCGCCGAGGAACTGCTGCACGGCCTTGTGGAGCATGGGCCCGCGCCAGATCACCGGGGTCTCGTCCGATACGAAGAACCCCATCGAGATCACCTTCACGCCGTGAGACTCGAGCGGCATGATCATGTTGTTGAACGCCACCGGTCGGCCCGAGACCCCCATCATCCGCGGGATCGAGAACCCCCACACGTCGGCGTCGACGACGCCAACCTGATGACCCTCGGCCGCCAGCGCCACGGCAAGGTTGGCGGTCACGCTGGACTTCCCCACGCCACCCTTGCCCGAGGCCACCGAGATGACTTCGGTGTCGCCGTCGGTGAAGAACGAGGTCTCCTCGGGCCTTCCGCCCCGGAGCTGATGCACCAGCCCCTCCCGCTGCTCCCCGCTCATCTCGCCCAGGACGACCTCGACGCTGTCCACGCCCTCGATGGGGGAGACCGCTGCGGTCACGTCGCTGTTGATCCGATCCTTCAGCGGACACCCGGCGATGGTGAGCAGGACGAACACGCGGACGTTGCCGCCGTCCACCTCGATGCCCTTCAGCATCCCGATGTCTTCGATCGGCTTCCCGATCTCGGGATCCAGGACGTTTCTCAGCGCTTCGCGGACCTTTTCTTCGGTTACCACGGCGACTCCAGTCGAGGTCGGCCTTCGAGCAACATATTATCCTGTTTCTGACCGTGCTAATAGGTGAAATTCCCTGATGGCCGCGGCGAAGACGCTGGAGATCCATAAGGCCCTCGCCGACGATACGAGGTTCCGCCTGTATCGGTACCTCCGGCTCGTGGGGCGGCCCGTTTCGGTCCAGGAGATGTCCAGGCGGCTGTCGTTGCACCCGAACACCCTCCGGCCTCATCTGCGGCGTCTGGAGGAGGCCGGGCTGGTGACTCGGCAGGTGCGGAAGACGGCCACCGTGGGCCGGCCCCAGACCCTCTATCAGGCTGTGGAGCCCAGCGGCGACGAGGGGCGTGACTTCCGCCTTCTTGCCGAGATGCTCTGCGGACTTCTTCGGACTCGCCGGGACATCGACCGGGCGGAAGCCCTGGCCAGGGAGTGGGGGGAGTATCTCGTCTCCCAGGGGGGGCCGAAGCCCGGGGTGCGCCTCCCCGCTCGCCGCAACCTCGCCGCGCTCCAGGACGCCATGGCCCGAGCCGGCTTCGACCCCAGATTTCACAGGGCACGAGGGATGGTGGAGGTGACCCTCAGAAACTGCCCGTTCCGGGAGCTCGCCGACGACTATCGCGAGCTCGTCTGCACGCTACACAAGGGACTCGTGGAAGGGATGCTTGGGGGGCTGAAGCCGCGGGTCACCCTCAGGGAGTTCAAGCCGTTCGTCGAGCGCGGCGTCTGTCGCCTCCGGATGGGTCCGCCACCCGCCGAGTCCTGACCTACCCCCGAAGAGAACCGCCCCATAATGGACGCGGCCGGCAAGCCAACGGCGTCCGGGCAGCCGTAAGACACTTAGGGAAGGCGGTCAGTGAACGATCGTCCGAGGGGTCCCCTGACACCCCGTGAAGAGCAGGAGTTGATGCAGAGACTCGCGTCTGGAGACGACGAGGCGGTCCGGGACGTCTATCGACGCTTCTCCCGCCCCGTGTACACCATGGGCCTTCGAATGCTGGGCAGCGAGCAGACCGCGGAGGAGCTGACCCAGGACGTCTTCCTGGCCGCCTGGAGGAAGGCGGGCAGGTACGACCCGGCCCGGGGGCGTCTCTCCACGTGGTTGATGGCCATCGCCCACAACATGGCCGTTGACCGGATCCGCCGGGACGCGGCCCGCCCGCTGAGGTCGGCGATGCCCCTCGAGGAGTTGACCGAGTTCGGGCTGAGCGAGGAGGAAAGCCTCCTCGATCGCGAGACCGTCCGCCGGGCCCTCGCCGACCTTTCCGCAGGGGAACGCAAGCTCCTCGAGCTCGCGTACTTCCGTGGCTGGACGGCCCGTGAGATCGCGCTCTCGGACGGCATTCCGCTGGGGACAGTGAAGACGCGGATCCGGACCGTCCTGATCAAGCTCCGCCGGGCCCAGAAGGCGGAAGAGGCGTGATGGCCTGCCCCGCGGTGCGCGACCTGCTGGCGGAGCGCGTCCTCGGCACGCTCGAGGAGGATCGCCGCCGGTTCGTGGACCGCCACCTGGAATGGTGCGCGGGGTGTCGAAAGGAGATGGCCGAGCTGGCGGAAGGAGCGGCGACGGTGGTTTCAGCGCTCGCCCCTGCGGAACCCCCGGACGGTCTCGAGGACAGGGTGGTGGGTGCGATCAGGGCGGCCGCCGGCCAGCGCCTGCGGGGAAGGACTCCGAGGGTGGCCCTGGTGGCTGCGGCGGTCGCGGGCCTGGTCGCCGTGGGTGCGCTGGGGTGGGCCGTGGCCATGACGGGAAGGGTCACCCAGCTCGAGAAAGTGGCCGGGGCCGCGGCAAGCAGGGCGGAGAGGTTCGAGAACGTCCTGCGGGAGATCCTCATCGAGGCGGACGATGGTCGGATCCTCTCCGCCGAGCTGTTGGGGGTGGGAGATGCCGTGGGTGGCGGGCGGGGCATCCTGTTCGACTCCCCCGGTGGGCGGGACTGGGCATTGGTGATCGCGGGTGGTCTTCCATCGGAGAACGGTCCGTATCTCGCCTATCTGACGACCGGCGGAAAGCGACAGCGGTTGGGACGGCTCTCTCCCTCGTCCCCCGGTGAGCTGGCGGTGTACCGGATCTTCTCGACCGACGTCTCTGGGGCCCATTGGGTCTCGGTTCGAGACCGCACTGGGGAGACAGTTCTCCGCGGCGGCGTCACCGCACGACGCGGCTGATATCCGCTCTCCGGGCCCCGAGTATCATGCTTTCGTGTCCGGTGTCTCCGAGGTTGTTGGCATCGGCCTTGCGGGCGGACAGGGCGTCCGGGCTCGACCGCTCACCCTGAAGGCGCCTGGCTATCTCCGCTCCAAGGCCGCGATGGCCTTTCTCGGCCGCCGCCTCATCCGTTGGGTGATCATGATCCTTTCCGCAGAGGGGATGAAGGAGTACTACATCGTCGCCCATGGAAAAGAGAACCGGTATCAGATCAAGGTTCTGATCGGGTACGGCGAGGAATTCGGAGTTGACGTCCAGTACTCGCCGGTGAAGTTCGACGCTCTTTCGATGGGGAGCGCCGACTCCACCCTTCGGATGATGGAGCACTGGGACATCCAGCGGCCATCCCTGGTGTTTCCCACCGACTCCATCGTCGATTTCGACCTCGAGCCGATGTACCGCCAGCACCTGGAGACCGGGGCCTCGGTCACCATCGCCGCCGTTACCCGCGCTCCCGCGGAGGTCGCGGAGAAGTATGGGGTGATGCTCACCGATCCCGAGCGGCGGATCACGGAATTCGTGGAGAAGCCCACGCTCGCGGAACTTCGCGAGCATTTCCATGTGCGGGACCAGGAAGAATTCGACCGCTTGCCGCTGATGACCAATGCGGGGTTCTACCTCCTCGACCCGGACGCGATGCGCGACGCGGCTGCAGATCCTGAGGTGGCCGCGCTTCGCCGCGGCCGCCTCGATTTCGGGAAGGACTTCCTGCCGTGGCTCGTCGGCAACGGCTATTCGGTGTACGCGTTCCCGGTCCGCCGGCTGGGTGACCTTGGCAATGTGCAGGACTACGTGGAGACCATGGTCGATGTGCTTCGGGGGCACTTCGCGTCCGTCCTGCGGCTGATGCCGCCCGCCTACGACCCGGAGGAGGGAGTGTGGATCGCCTCGGAGTCGCTGCACCTTCGGGACGAGCGGACAGGGAAGAGCCTGGAGGAGAAGATGGCGGAAGGGCTGGTGACGATCGGGCCCGCCGTTCGCATCGGCCGTTTCTGCGAGATCGGACCCGGCGTGGTCATCACCGAGTCGAACCTGGACGACGACGTCGAGGTGCGCGAGGGCGCGTACATCGCCCGCTCGTCCATCCGCGACGGCGCCATCATCGGCCCGGGCGCCACCGTCCGGAACACGGTGGTCGGCTCCATGAGCGAGGTCCGATCTCACGCCGACAACCCCACGGTTCTCGAGGACTACGTGGCGTTGGGCGACGAGACCATCCTTCTCCCGGGCGTCCGGCTGGCGAACAATGTGAGCGTCTACCCCAGGCTGAAGATCCCCGCTGGCATCCGCGTTCCTCCCGGAGCCGAGCTGGCCGAGCCGCAGGACGTCCTCGACCTGCTGTGAAGTTCGGGCTGGCCCTTCCTCACTACGACTTCTCGACGACGGGCGGAGCGCCGGTATCGTGGGAGCGGCTATCCGCCTCCGCGTCCCGGGCCGAGGCCCTCGGGTTCGACTCCGTGTGGGTCTCGGACCATTTCTTTCTCTCATTGCGTCGGTACGGCGCTTCGTCCGCGCCGCAAGGTTCGGCGGAGGCGCTCAGCGCGCTCGCCGCGCTGGCCGTGGCGACCGAACGCGTCCGTCTCGGAACACTGGTGCTCTCGGCGGGCTTCCGGCATCCGGCCCTGTTGGCGAAAGCCGCCGCGACCATTGACCTGCTGTCGGGCGGCCGGCTCGACCTGGGGATCGGAGCCGGTTGGTACGAGGAGGAATACGAGGCATTCGGTTACGAGTTCGGGACCGTCCGGCAGCGGTTCGAGATCCTCGAGGAGACGGTGCTGGTCTTGGGGATGTTGTTCGGACAGGGACCCGCCACGTGGAGAGGGCGACATTTCCGATTGGACGACGCGTACAACCGCCCCCTGCCTATCCAGCAGCCTCGCCTTCCTCTCTGGGTTGGAGGGAAGGGAGGGCCGCGGTTGCTCCGACTCGTGGCCCGGCACGCGAGTGGTTGGAACACCGTGTGGGCATGGTCTCCGGAGGCCTACGCGGGGCGGGTACAGGCGCTTCAGAGAGCGTGCGAGAAAGAAGGACGGGACCCGACGGCGGTTCGGCTGTCGCTCGGTCTCTATACCCTCGTCGGCGAGGACAAGCGCGATCTCGTGGCACGGTTCCGGGCGCTGCAGCGATGGACACCGGGAGGCGCGCTCGACGGAGTTCTCCTGGACGAGTGGGCCCGGGACAAGCTGGTGGGAACTCCGAATCAGGTGCTGGAGCGCCTGGGAGAGTTCGCCGCGCTCGGCGTGGAGGAGACGATCGTCTCGGCAGCATCGCTGCCGTTCGCGGTGTACGACGAGTCGATGCTCGACGTCCTCGCCGAGGGTGTCGTGCCCGCTGCTCGGGATCTGTGATCGTGGACTACCTGGACGCCGCCGTGCAGGTGCTGAGAGAACAGGGAAAGCCGCTGCACTGGACGGTGATCCAGGACATCGCTCTACAGCGAGGGTATCTCGATCCCTTCACCCAGAAGGACATCCGGAAGCATCTCCTCACCGCCCTCTCGGAAGCGGCGAGACGATCGAACGGCCCCGTGGTGAAGGCCGATCGGGGCGTGTACGCGCTCCGCGATCCGTAGGGCGTTCGCCCGGTAGCGCCTTCGGCCAATCGCTGTACGCCGTTCAGTCTATTGACACCAATTGCGTAAAGAGTAACTTTTGCCTGGTCGTGGACTCCCGAACCTTCCCTCGCGGAGGAGACATCTCACCAGAAAATGGCGCCTCGGGTTCACGGCATACGCTGATCGAACAGATCCTGGCGCTCGCTCTGGAGCACATCGGGATGGACGTCGCGGTCCTCGCCGAATTCTCCGACGGCAACGAGGTCTTTCGAGTCATCGAGGGAGACGCCGCGTCGTTCGATGTTCGGCCTGGCGCTGCCATTCCCTTCCAGGACTCGTACTCACGACGTCTGCTCGACGTTCCCCCGAGGGGATTGGCGCCGGATGCTCGTTCCGATCACCGACTCAGGGACCTTCTCCTCGAACAGCTGCCGATGGTTGGATCGTACATCGGCGTCCCGGTGACGCTTCCGGATGGACGCGTGTACGGAACGCTCTTTTGCCTCAGCAGGACGCCTCACCCGCTGCTTGACGATCGCGACGTGAAGTTCCTGGGGGTGCTGGCTCGGCTGGTGGGGGAAGAGCTGGTGCGGTGGGAGGAGGAAGTGGCCGAGCAGAGTCGCCGACTGAAAAGGATCCGCGGCTTGCTGGACGGTGAGAGCGGGTTCCGCGTTGCGTTCCAGCCCATCTTCGATCTTCGAAACAGAACCGTGGTGGGATACGAGGCCCTCTCGCGGTTCACAGGAGGTCCTGCTCGAGCACCGAACGAATGGTTCGCGGAAGCCGCCGACATGGGCCTGGGGATCGAGCTGGAGATCGCGGCCGTCCAGGCCGCTCTGAACTCCTTCGATGACATGCCGGATCACGCGTACCTGTCGGTGAACGTCTCGCCGGAGGCCATGACGTCCTCGAGCTTCGTCCAGGCGATCAGCGGGAAGGCGGAAGACCGCCTCGTGGTGGAGGTCACCGAGCACGCAAAGGTGGAGAGCTACGCGGAGCTCGCGGATGCCGTGCTGGCGCTCCGCCGGCGGGGCGTGCGCCTGGCCATCGACGATGTCGGCGCCGGTTTCGCCAGCCTTCGGCACGTGCTCCGGCTCCGCCCCGACATCATCAAGCTCGACATCACGATGACGCGAAGCATCGACACCGACCCGGTTCGCCGCGCGCTGGCCTCATCGTTCATCCGGTTCGCGGACGATATCCACGCCACGATCACCGCCGAGGGGATCGAGACCGGTGGGGAATTGGAAGAACTCTGCACGCTCGGTGTTGGGTGCGGACAAGGGTTCTTCCTTGCCGAGCCGGGCTCCTTGCAGGAGCTATCCCTCCAGGGGCTGGGCGCGGCTCCTGCGCTTCGCCCGGTTCGCTTCGCGGCTACCGGTACTCGATAGACGAGAACCGCATCAGCTTCTCGATCTGATGAGTTGAGTCGATGAGCCGAACCGTGCCCGAGTGCGAGCGCATCACCATCGAATAGGTCAGCGCTCGGTCGGCTCGGTAGCGGACGCCGCGGAGCAGGGCCCCGTCGGTGACTCCGGTCGCGGCGAAGAACACCTCCTTGCCCGATACCAGGTCTTGAGTGGTGAGCGTCTGCTCGAGGTCGTAGCCGGCGTCCAGCAGGGCGTCGCGTTCACCGTCGTCTCGCGGGTACAGCTTTCCCTGGATCGCTCCGCCGAGGCAGGTCAGTGCGCAGGCAGCGACCACTCCTTCGGGAGTACCTCCCACGCCCATCAGGATGTCGGCGGCCTCGGGGCTGGCCGCGAGGATGGCTCCGGCGACGTCCCCGTCTGTGATGAACCGCACGCGCGCTCCGGCCTTCCGGATCCGGGTCACCAGGTCCTCGTGGCGGGGCCGGTCCAGCACGACGACCGAGACGTCCTCCGGGTCGATGCCCTTGGCCTTCGCTACCTTCCGGACGTTCTCCTCCGGGCCGGCGTCGAGCTCGATGGCCTCGGCGGCCTCGGGACCCACGGCCAGCTTGTCCATGTACACCGCGGGGCCCGGATCGAACATCGTGCCGCGCTCGGCGACGGCCACCACCGACAGGGCGTTGCCCATTCCCTTGGAGAGGAGGCGGGTTCCGTCGATAGGGTCGACGGCCACGTCCACCGCCGGCCCCTCCCCGTTTCCGACTTTCTCCCCGTTGTAGAGCATGGGCGCCTCGTCCTTCTCCCCCTCGCCGATGACCACGATCCCGTCCATGGACACCGTGTCGAGCATCAGGCGCATCGCGTCCACGGCCGATTGATCCGCCCCTTCCTTCTCACCTCGCCCGACCCACCGGCCGGCGGCCAGGGCCGCCGCCTCGGTGACGCGGACCATCTCCATGGCCAGGTTGCGATCGGGCTTCTCGCTGCTCATCCAAGGGCCTCCAGGATGCTCGTGGGCGGGGCTCCCTCATGGACGACTCTGTAGACGGCGTCGTGGACGGGGAGAACCAGCCCGGCCTTCTCGGCGAGGACGCGGACGTCCCGGGCTGACTCTACCCCTTCGACGGTCAGCCCTCGCTCGGTCATGTTTTCCAGCGTGGCGAACGGATCGCCGCCCATCCCCACCGCTTCCCCGAACGCCCGGTTCCTTCCCCCGATGCTCGTGACCAGGAGATCCGCCATCCCGGCGAGCCCGAATGCGGTCTCTCGGTGCCCACCGGAGCCCTCCACCAGGTCGGCCATCTCGTGAACGGCCCGGGCAAACAGGGCCGCCCGGGCATTCTTGTATTCGAGCTCTCGTGCCCGGCCCAGGCCTTCCAGGATCCCGGACCCGATGGCCGCCACGTTCTTTGCCGTGCCACACAGCTCCACCCCCGGGACGTCGGTCGTGGTCTCCACGAGGTACGTGTTGGTGCGAAAGGTCGCCGCCGACGCATCGAGCGCCGGAGCGTGGGTGGAGGCGAACACGGCGGCGGCCGGCAATCCATCGGCGACCTCGGGAGCGAGCGCCGGCCCCCCGATCACCACGGTGGGCCGGTCTCCGAGCTCGTCCCGGTAGACCTCGCTGATCCTGGAGACGGTTCCGGGTTCAAGTCCTTTGGCGATCGAGACGACGGCGCGAACGCGGGGGAGAGTGGGGGCGACGATGAAGGCCAGGGAGCGAGCCCCGTTCGAGTTCGCGGCCATGATCGCGATCTCGGTGGCGGAAGCAGCCTCCTTCAGGTCGTCGGGTCCCAGAACCTGAATGGACTCCGGCAAGCGTTCGGTCAGTGCGGGGTGCGCGCGGTCCTTCTGGAGACCGGGCAATACTCGCTCATCGAAGCGGCTCCCCCACAGCGTTACCTGTTCGCCCTTCCTGGCGAGATGGATCGATAGAGCCGTTCCCATCGCCCCGGCGCCGAACACGGTCACCCTGGCCACCGCGTGAGCATAGCCCGGCAGTGTCGGAAAATGGCGGGCGATGTCTCCCCGAAATGCTGCTCTCCTGGTCCTCGGTGTGATCGCGGTGTCGTTCTCAGCGCCGCTCATCCGTCTGGCCGATGCTCCTGCGTTGGCCATCGCCTTCTACCGCAACGTGCTCGCCGCGGCGGTGCTGCTTCCCCTGGCATGGACCCGTCATCGAGGCGAGCTCCAGGCCCTGACCGGGCGAGAATGGGGATGGCTCGTTCTCGCCGGCTGCTTCCTGGCGTTGCATCTCGTCACGTGGATCCCTTCGGTCACTCTCACCACCGTTGCCGCGAGCACGGTGCTCTTCTCGACCCAGTCGGCGTTCGCCGCCCTTGGAGGAAAGGTCCTGTTCGGAGACTCGATCCGACGCTCAACCATCGTCGGGATCGCCATCGCTCTCGCGGGCGCCGGGCTGATCTCGGGCGGCGATTTCCGCACGTCGACCCAGGCGTTCGCCGGAGATCTCCTGGCGCTGAGTGGGGCGGTCCTGGTAGCTGCTTACTTCCTCACGGGACGCTCGCTCCGTCGACGTCTGTCTCTCCTCACCTACGCAGGGGTCGTGTACGCCGTGTGCGCCCTGGCCTTGGTCCCTCTGATGTTGCTGTCCCACACGCCGTTCATGGGATACGAGCCGAGGGTGTGGCTGCTGTTTGGGCTCATGGCGCTGGGGCCACAGATCCTCGGACACACCACGTTCAACTTCCTTCTCCGCGACCTGAGCGCCACGGTGATCGCGGTGGCCATCATGGGTGAGCCCGTCGGCGCCTCTCTCCTGGCGCTGTTCTTCTTCGGTGAGACACCTCCGGTCTTCGCGGTCGCGGGGGGTGCCCTGGTCCTGGCGGGCATCTATCTTGGGATCGTGGGCCAGGCTCGCCGCCCCGTCGAAGCACCCGTGGGGTAGCTCTCAGACCGAATCGCATCCTCGGCGGGTGTCACGCCGGTACGCTGTAGGCAATGAAACCCCGGTCTCAGAAGATCGACCTTCATACGCACACCGTGTATTCGGACGGGACGTTCACGCCGGCGCAGTCGGTGGAGCTCGCACTGGAGCGGGGCCTCACGGCGCTTTCGATCAGCGACCACGACTCGACGGAAGGGCTGCCGGAGGCTCTCCGTGCTGCCGAGGGAACCGGGCTGGAGATCGTCCCCGGCGTGGAGTTCTCAACGATCCACGAGCATGGTGGCGTGCACATGCTGACCTACTGGCCCGATGTCGCGGACAGAGAGTTTCAGGCCGAGCTGCAGCGGCTGCGCGAAGATCGGTACCAGCGCGGGGAGCGGATGGTCCGGAAGCTTCAGGACCTCGGTTACCCGGTCCTGTTCGAGCGGGTTCGCGAGATCGCCAGCGGAAAGAACATCGGGCGTCCTCATATCGCCCAGGCTCTTGTGGAGGCGGGGGTCGTCGCGGAGGTAAAGGAGGCGTTCTCCGACGAGCTGATCGGCACTGGCGGGCGCGCCTACGTCGAGAAGCATGCCCTCCATCCCCTGGACGCACTCCCGCTCATGAAGAGAGCGGGTGGCCTGGCGGTCCTTGCCCACCCGGTGCACTGGCGCGACGGACTTCCCGTCCCGGACCAACTCATCGAGGAAATGGTCCAGGCAGGGCTCGACGGGATCGAGGCCGCCCACCCCGACCACGACCCGGATACCGAGGCCCGCTACCGGGAGATGGCGAAGCGGTTCGGAATCGTGGCCACGGGGTCATCGGACTGCCACGGCGCCCGGTACGATCCGATCCGGATGGGCTCGGTGACCACCGACCCCGAGGAATTTGCCCGCCTCAAGGCGAGGAAGGAACTGTAGTCCCGCTGCCATGAGACGCTCGCTTCGATCGGCGGCTTTCCAGGTGGCCGCTCGAGCAGTGCTCGTGGTCGCGGCGCTCATCCTCCTCTCGCGGGCCACCGACGCTCTTATGGACTTCAGGGAAAGGTACTCGCAGACCTTCCGCTACGAGGTGGGTCTGTGGCTTTCCTGGCTAGTTCCGGCCGCTCTGTCGGGCGCCGCCTTCGCGCTCGCGGCCGCTCCCAGCTGGACCTTTCGGTTTCGCTGGGCTGTGAGTCTCTCGGTGGGACTCATTCCTGTCCTGTTGCTGGCGCAGACCCTTTACGTCTTTGGTGTGGCGGCGCCAAACAGAATCAGCTCCCCTTCGTGGCTCGCACGCTTCTATTGGTACTTCGATAGTGGTCCCCAGTTCGTCCTGGCCGGGATGGTTGGAGTTGCCCTCGGTCTGGGCTTCGCGGGACCTCGATCGTCGTCGAAGAACAACGGCCCCACGGATGGCTGAGTTCAGGCCGCTCTCACCCGGTAAACGGCCCCCCCGGAGAGATCGGTCACGTACAGCTCGCCCTCCTCGTCTTCTCCGAACGAAGCGATGCTGAGCTGTGTCTGGAGAAGCAGACGGCGGCGCGCGGGGCCGGAACGGGCTTCGGAGGCCGAGAGGCCCCAGATCTGGCCGCCGCAGAAGTCGGCGAACAGGTAGCCTCCCCGCAACGCCGGGAACGCCGTGCCACGGTAGACGTAACCGCCGGTGACCGCGCACCCTTCTGCCGTCGGGTACTCGGCCACCGGCAGCACCAGGCCCTCAGCGGCGCACTCCTCGGACTCGAAGCAGCGGCTTGCTTCCATGATTCGCCATCCCATGTTTGCTCCAGCCGGAGTGCCCGCCGGCAGGACGTCCACCTCCTCGAGTTCGTTCTGCCCCACGTCGCCGATGAACAGGTCGCTCGACTCCCTGTCGAAGCTGAACCGCCAGGGGTTGCGGAGTCCGAACGCCCAGATCTCGGGACGCGTCCCTTGGTCGTTGGTGAACGGATTGTCGGCAGGGATCCCGTACGGGTTCCCGCCGTCAACATCGATGCGCAGTAGCTTCCCGAGAAGCGTGTCGAGGCGCTGCCCGTTGTCGTGCGGATCGCCGCCACTGCCGCCGTCACCCATCCCGATGTACAGGAAGCCGTCCGGGCCGAACGCGAGCATCCCGCCGTTGTGGTTCGCGTAGGGCTGGTCGATCTGCAGCAGCACGCGTTCTGACGTCGGGTCGGCTCGCCGCTCGTCCTGGCGGCGGTACTCGGCGACAACCGTGTCGCCGTTCACATCCGTGTAGTTGACGAAGAAGCGCCCGTTCTCGACGTAGGAGGGATGGAACGCCAGGCCGAGCAGGCCCTGCTCGCCGCCCGCGGTGATTCGATCGGCGATATCGAGGAACGGATCGGGGAGGAGGTTGCCTCCGGCTTCCGCGATGTGGATGCGTCCGGTCTGCCCGACGATGAACACTCGGCCCGAACCGTCGCCTGCGTGCGTGAGGTACAGAGGAGCCTCGACTCCGGAGACAAAGGCGGACAGCGAGATCTCCACCTGGCCCAGGCGGAACGGGCTCTCCTCCGGCGAAGGTGAGACGGTCGGCCTAGGTGTGGTCGTCGTACCCGTCGGCGGCCGCGCAGATTCCGGGCCCGAGGTGCACGAGGCCGCAACCAGCGTGGCCGCCAGGACCATCGACTGTGCCATCCGATTCATTCGGCTCATCCGCCCATTCTCGCCAAGGATCAGTAGTTTGGTGATTCTTCCGACCGTTGACCCCGGATATCGAGGTTATTCGTCGTCAGAAGGCGGGTGGGGTGGTCACAGGGGAGTGGGCTAGAGTCGCGCGGTGACCTCCCATCTCGACGTGGTTTTCCTGGACGTCGGCGGGCCCATCTACGGCGACCGCCCCTACTACGAGGCGTTGTGGAAGGCGATCGCTGAGGCCCGACCGGAGGCGTCCGAGTCGGAGTTCTGGGAGGAGTTCGACGCCTGCCGACGCGACCAGAAAGGGCCGTTCACCCGTCGCCTCGTGCTGAAGTTCCTGCCGCCCGGTGACCTGCACCGGGTGATCGACCGGGGACGCGAACTTTGGGAGTACCCTCCGGATTCGCTGCGACCCGACGTCCGGCCCGCGCTGGAAGCGTTGCAGGAGAACTACCGCATCGGCGTCCTGGCGAACCAGGAGCGGTGGATTCGACAGACGATGAGCCGTGACGATCTCGACCGGTTCTTCGATATCTGGATCATCTCGGCTGAGGTCGGAGTGGAGAAGCCCGATCCTCGAATCTTCGAGGTTGCCGTGGAAGCCGCCGACGTTGCCCCGTCGCGTTGCGCGATGGTGGGGGACCGGTTGGACAACGACGTCGTCCCGGCCAAAGCCCTGGGCATGCGGGGCGTATGGCTCCTTCGAGGAGAGGCCCCGGACGACCCGACTCCTGATCAGATCGCCCGCGTCGACGCCGCGGTTCGATCGCTTGCCGAGCTTCCTCGAGCACTGGGGCAGCTCTAGGCCCGAGGTGATCCGTGTCTCGACCGGCGGAGGAACGTGCCTCCCGCGACGAGCACTCCGAATCCAACGAGCGCGCCAAGCGTGCCCGGCTCGACCCCCTGTGTCGCTTCCGCACCCGGGGCCGCGGCAGCAACCCTCTCAGCCGGAGGCTCTGCGGGGAGACCGTTTGCCCTCAGTGCGCTCATCAGCGACCGATCCGCCGGAGTCCAACCACCGGGCACCTGGCGTATCCGACTCCAGTCGTGCCAGGTCTGCCCCGAGGCGGTGAACACCCACGGGCCTCCGGGGGCCCAGGGATACAGGTCATGAACGATGCGATCCATCATGAGGCCGCGAGCATGATGGCCCTCGAGCCACTGAGTGACCATGTACCGCGGGCCGAGAGCCCCATCGGGGGAGTGTAAAAGCCTGCGGCAATGATTGGAAAATGTGCACCCGACGCGAATCTCAGTATTCGGCAGCTCAACCGGCTCGACCAGCCCGGGGCCATCGATGACCACACGAACCACGAACTTCGCCTGTGCCGGAAGGGGGATCATCATGAGGCCGGCGACGATGGCCGCCGCGAGAGCAGGGGAGCGTCTCATCGTTCACCTCCGATCTTCCGAGGTAGTTACACCGCCGGCCTATCGGAGGTTCCCTATTCCTTGCGCTTCGCCTCCATCGCCGCGCTGAGCGCGGCCTGGCTCCGTTCCATGTCCGGCAGCTCGTGTCCGCCTGTCATCTCCTCGACGGCCCAAGACGTGAGGTCGCGGATCGAGATGATGCCGGCGAGCTCTCCCTTCTCGACCACCGGAAGGTGGCGGATACGGCGTTCGGCCATGAGCTTGGCGGCCTCGGCGATATCCGTCCGCGGCTCAACGGTGGTGAGATCGGTGGTCATCCGGTCGCTCACGCGGACCTCCTTCGGGTCGAGGCCGTCGGCCACGACGTTCACGAGATCCCGCTCGGTCACGATCCCCGCCGGGCCCTTGTCACCCTTGATGATGACCGAGGAGATGCCGTTGTCGTGAAGGATCTTCGCCACTGCGGCGAACGTATCGTTGGGATCACCCGTCTTGACGTCCTTGGTCATGATGTCGCCAACCTGCATGGGTACCTCCTCGCGGTTCGCCGTCTATGAGCGCGACCAGCCTACACGGTCGCCGTCAGCGCCAGCCAGAGACCGTAGAGGCCGAGGACGAAAACGCCGAGGATTCGCCCCGCGCGACCTCGTGACAGGAATGCGGTGGACACGACGGCGTACAGAAGCGCCATCCCAAGGAACGCGGCGTTGGCTGCGCCATCCACATCCAGGGGTCGCACGAGCGCGGCCAGCCCAAGCACTCCCGTCGTGAACGCGGCGAGCGTGCCGAACAGGTTGCCGGTGGCCAGATCGGGAGTGCCCCTGCGGATGGGCAAGATCTCGAGCAGCACTTCGTCGAGACTGGCGAGTGTGCCGACGATGGCGGCACCGATGAACCCGGCCGAGAGCGTGGTCCGATCGACGAGTCGAGCGCCTCCCGTAACCAGGAGCGTTGCTCCGACATAAAGCAGGACGAGACCGCCGACCGTGAGCAGTGCCAGCCGCTGGCCCGCTCCTTTGTCCGCCTCGCCCTCACGCGCTTCGGTCCGCTCCTTGGCGGCCGCGCCCTCGCGGATCACGAACACGAGGTACATGACGTAGAGGGCCAGGAGGAACGCTCCCTCCGGTCGGCTCACGAAGTGGTCGAAGAGTGCTGCTGCAGCAGCGGTCATGGACACGGCAGGCGCCACGACCATCATTGGCGGAGGAGCGGGAACCGGCTCGCGGGCAAGGATCAACGCCAGACCAAAGGCCATGCTGAACAGGAAGAGAACGGTGCCGAAGATCTCGCCAACGGCGATCTGCGTTTGTCCACGCCCCGCGGCCACGAGCGCCGTTCCGAGTCCCTCGATGTCGACACCGAACAGCACGGCTCCGAGGACGAACGCCGGAATCCCGGCCGCCCGTGCAAAGCGGGTCGCCCCACGCAGTGCGGTCTCCGCTCCTGCATAGAGAAGCACGGCTCCGACGGCCAGAAGTCCCAGAGCGGCGACCATTGGCGCGAACAGTAGTGGAATGCCCTAGGGTGAGGCTTTCCTTTTTTGGCAATGTGGGTGCGACGACGGACACGTTCGGCCAAAAAGGGGACTTTCAGGTCAGGTGGTTGCGGTGAAAGGATGCCGCTGCTGGCGGATGAAAGGAGCGGCGAGATGCATCCTGAGGGGGCTGAGCTTACGCCGCGGCTCGTGGACGTTCTTCACCTCGTGGCCGAGGGGCGGACGACCGACGAGATCGCTCGAACGCTTGGGCTGAGCCCATACACGGTGAAGAACTACATGGAGCGAATCTTCGAGCGCCTCGGTGCCCGCGACCGCGCCGAGGCTGTAGCGATCGCCCTCCGCTCCGGCCTGCTGAAGTAACGGCCCGTCGCATCCGGACCAACGACCCGTAGGCTTCCCTCTTAGCCCTGCGGCGTGATCTCGGCGATCTCAGGGACGGGTTCGGTGCCGATCGGATAGGACGCCCACCATTCGAGGAATGCCGAGTCAGGCGCCGCCGGCCCGGGTCTCCTTTCCCACCAGCTCAGAACGGCCGTCCAGATTTCCTTCAGTGACACACCGGCGGTGGCGCGGATCTCCTCTACTGTGACTTCCGGGACTTGCAGACCCGGGGCAGCCCACGCGGAGGGATCGCCGAATGCCTGTTCCGATGGAACCACGCCGACCGCATTACCAAAGTGGTCGAGTAAGTGGATTGGCTCCCCAGGCCGAAGCGGAGGTGTCTGTAAGGGTGTTGGGATGGGCGGAGGGAAGGGAGGTGGAGCGGGGGCCAGTTGCGCCCGGGCAATCTCCCGACCTCCCACATCCGTGATGATGATGTCTCCCACAAGACCCCCCGAAACTTCCGCCAATATGACCTTGAAATCTTCCCCCAAACTCCTAGGGAGTGACATAACGACGCCGGGGGTTCTCCCGCCGCTCTTGGATTCGACATGCACGCCTGCAGCTTCGGGCACAACTGCGCCGAAGATGACCTGTTGGCTGGCGGTCGTCCCGACCCAAGCTGAAGAAGTCTCGATGTTCTCGGCCTCCGGGACGGTGAAGCCTGCTGCACCCGAGGTGTGTCCACCAGAGGTAACTTCCAGTGCAACCCGTTGTTCCCGTTCTTCCCAGAGGGCGAACAGGTTCCAAGATTCGCCGTTTGTCTCACCGGAGGCGAGGCGGAAGTGTCGCGGGCCGACCTCTATCGGCGGGTCGAAGACGGTGAAGGTTGGCCGCGCGGGCGCGAGAAGGTCTCCGCCGATCTCTGGGCTTACGAAGGCGCGACTTGCGAGCACTGAGACAGAGATAAGTGCCGCGAGTGTTACACCCGCGAACATAACAGTTCGCGCCTGGCGCCGGCGGACTCGGCCCGAAACGCGTTCCGGCATCTCAAGCCTGGTCGGCGAGATGGCTTCGTCAGCCTTCCGCTCGAGGGTCGCTCGAAGCTCGTTCTCCAGATCTCTCATTGCTCCTCGCTCCCCATCTCGTTTCGCAGCGTTTCCATGGCCCTGGCGACCAGGGATTTCACGGCCGATACCGAGCATCGCAGCACCTCGGCGCTTTCTCTTTCGGAGAGGTCCTCGTAGAAGCGGAGAACAAGGGCTGCGCGCTGGCGCGCCGGGAGCTGTTGCAACCCAGCCCAAAGGTCCGCGCGCCCCGCGATATCGGGCATCGACTGAGCCGGCTCTGCCCTGGGATGCCGTGCGAGGTACGACCGCTCCAGTCGGATCCTTCGTAGCCGCGTAGGTGAAGGTTCACGACCGTCCTCCGCAGGTACGAAGAGAAGGCCTCGGGATTCCTCAGGTGCTGGAACCTCCCGGCCAGACGGATGAAGGCGTCCTGGGCCAGGTCCTCGGCGGCATCCCGGTTCCCGGTGAGCAGGTAGGCGAGACCCACCGCAGCGGGGGTGTGCCTGACGTAGAGTTCTTCCAGCCTCGCGGGCTGGGACTGGGCTTCCTCGACCAAGTGGACGCTCGCGTTCACCACTCACAGTACTAGACGCTTGAACCGGCCCGCAGGTAGCGGTTCTAGTGGTCGCTCTTGCCGGTGAAGTTGAACGAGGAGATCTTCAGGGCCGGCACCCGCGAGGCGGAGAAGAAGAATTCGCTGGCAAGCTCGGACTCGCTGCCGACCAATTCCACGTCGCGCAGGGCCTCGATGATCGACTGAGTGAACCGGAAGTTCTTGACCGGGTACTTGATCTCGCCGTCCTCCACCAACCAGGTGCCGTCCCTGGTCATCCCGGTGATCACCGCCTCGGTGGGGTGGACGATATTGGAGTAATGGAACCGGGACACGAAGAGTCCTCGCTTCGTCGATCGGACCATGTCATCAACGGTCGCGGCGTCCGTTGCCATGAACAGATTGAGCGGGAAGGGACCTTCCGGGTTCGGCGGGGGTAATGCGTGGCCCGTGGACTCCACCCCAGCCTGCCTTGCGCTTCGCCGGTCGTGCACGCCGCCGAGCACCACTCCGTCTCCCACCAGATCCACCCGCTGCTTGGGAGTTCCTTCGAAGTCGAAGGGGAGGCCGAGGGTGAGCGGGGAGAGCGCGTCGTCGTAGATCGAGATCTTCTCGGACATCAGCTTCTCGCCGATCCGGCCGGAGAAGCAGGACTTTCCCTCCAGGATCGACCGCCCTCCGAAACCCAGATAAGCCAGGAACGAGACGAGCGTGGCGACGGCGGCAGGCTCGAGCACCACCTCGTAGCGTCCGGCTTCCACGTCCTGGGGATCCTGGCTGTCCCTTGCCTTGACGAAGGCGCGCTCGCCGATAGACAGGGGGTCGATGTCGGCCGCCCTCGACGCCGCGACGTCTGCGAAGCCGGCCCCGCCCTGCCCTCCCGAGATCACCGTGTTCAACGTGGCCTGTGTGGCCAGCGCATAGCAGAACTGTCCCTCGGTGTTGACGATGGCAGCCTCGCTTGCCGTGGTGTCGTAGGCCCCCGCCGCGTGGAAGCCGTCTCCGCATCGAGAGACAAGCTGCTCCACCGCCTCGGCTCGCTCCTCGGGACTCGTCGCTGCGGTGCGAGCATCGAAAGCGTCGGGTCGCTTGGGCGTCTCGACCGAGGGAGCGAGCCCGGCGAACTGCGGATCGGGAGCGGCCGTCTCGGCCAGCTCCATCGCGCTCCTGGCAGCCTCGGCCGCTCCGTCCTTGGAGAAGTCGTTGGTGGCAACGACTCCGACCCGGCCCGCGGCCACCACCCGGACCCGAAGGCCGGTGTCCTCCCGCCAGGTGCTTTGGTGGATGGCCGAGTCGGCGAAGCGAGTGAGGCCACCCCACTCGTGAACGAACAGGACCTCCACGGCATCGGCGCCCGGAACTTCCTGCGCCGCTTCGGCGATGGCTCGAACACCATCGCGACCGACGGGCTCGGCCATCAGCGCACTCCCACGCGCACGCCCCGGAACCGGGCGGGGGCGGTACCGTGCCCCACCCGGGCCACCTGGCCCGGCTGTCCCTTCCCGCAGTTCGGGGTCCCCCACATCGTCCATTCCTCGGGACCCGCGACGGCGTCGCAGGAACCCCAGAACTCGGTGGTGATCCCTGTGTAGTTGGGATTGCGGTACAGCTGGTCGAGCTTCCCGTTCTTGATCCGCCAGGCTATCTCGCAGCCGAACTGGAAGTTCACTCTCTTGTCGTCGATGGACCAGGACGAGTTCGTGGACATGAAGATGCCGTCCTTCGTTTCGCCGATGAGCTCGGCGAGGGTGCCCTCGCCGGGCTCGATGCTGATGTTCGTCATGCGGATCAGGGGAAGGTTGCCCCAGCCGTCGGCCCGCATCGTCCCGTTCGACGTTTCGCCGACGATGGCGGCCGTCTCCCTGCTGGAGATGAAGTCGCGGAAGGTTCCGTCCTGGATCACGGTGACGCGCTGAGAGGGAACGCCCTCGTCGTCGTAGCCGTAGCTCCCGAGGCCGCCGGGGAGAGTGGCGTCCGCGGTGATCGTGACGTGCTCGGACCCGTACCGCAGCTTGCCTCGGTCCTCCAAAGAGAGGAAGGAGGTCCCGGCATAGGCCTCTTCCATCCGGAGTACCCGGTCGAGCTCGATCGGATGGCCGATGGACTCGTGTACCTGGAGCACCATCTGCGGGCCGTCGAGTACCAGCGTGGTCTCCTCGCTGGGACAGTCAGGCGCCGAGATGAGTTCCACAGCCTCGGTCCCGATCCGCTCGGCCTCTTCGACCAGCCCAAGGGTTCGGATGTGCTCGTACCCGGCTGCGGAGATGTGCCCTCGGAACGAATTCGGGAACGAGCGGCGCTGCAGCTCACCGTCGCCGATGGCCGTGGCCTCCAGGCCGCCGCCGGAGTGAAGGATGTCCTGCTGGATGGCGGCCCCCTCGGAGGAGGCGAAGGAGGTTCGGCGCCGAAAGAAGTCGAGCGAGGATTCTGCGAACGACAACCCTGGAACCGCCTGCATCCGCCGGGAGGCTTCCATCAGGAGCGACACCTTCTCGTCGAGGGGGACGGTGAACGGATCTTCCTGGACGTGCGTGGCCCAGTCCGCGGTCACCGGCTCCACCTGCGCCAGGCGGACGGGGTCCCGGGGAAGGCGGGCTGCGGCCCGGGCGATGGACACCGCCAGTGCGGCCGTCCGGTCCACGTCAGCTTCGGTCGTCCGAGCCGACGCGGCAAAGCCCCAGTAGCCGCCCACCAGCACCCGGACCCCGACGCCTTCGGAATGGGAACGGTCGATCCCCTCCATCTCCTGGTTCTTGACGGTGAGGGACTCCTCTTCCTCTTCCACGTATCGCGCGTCCGCGTAGTCCGCTCCCGCCTGGCGGGCCGCGTCGACCGCGTACTTGACCAGTTCGAGCAGGGCTCTCCTCCCTTGGCTCGGAAGGCGACAGAGTAGCGTGACGCAGTGACAATCGGCTACCGGGCCAATCGGGGATCCGGCCGGTGGGCATGTGCCCCACAGCGCTGCGCGGCCGCTGATCCCAACCGGTAAGGTGCTCCGGAATCGAGGAGGGCGGATGGGCATGCTCGAAGGCAAGGTGGTCGCGGTCACCGGCGCGGGCCGGGGGATCGGGAGGGGCGAGGCCCTACTGCTGGCGTCCGAGGGCGCTCGAGTCGTGGTGAACGACCTCGGCGGTGAATGGGACGGGACCGGCAGCGACTCTCGGCCGGCCTCGCAGGTGGTGGAGGAGATCACCGCTGGGGGTGGAGAGGCCGTGGGCCACTACGAGGACATCTCCGAGGTCACCGGGGCGGCGAGCCTCCTTCGGCTGGCCCTCGACACGTGGGGGAAGATCGACGGCCTGGTGAACAACGCCGGCATCCTCCGGGACCGGATGGTCTTCAACATGGCGCCGGAAGAGTGGGATGCGGTGATCAAGGTTCATCTTCGGGGCACGTTCCTGTGCACCAATGCCGTGTGCGCTCATTGGCGCGAGCGGTCCAAGGCCGGCGATCAGGTGTCCGGACGGATCGTGAACACCGCGAGCACCTCCGGCCTTCTGGGGATGGTCGGACAGTCGAACTACGGGGCGGCGAAGGCAGCGATCGCCGGCTTCACCCAGATCGTGTCGATGGAGATGGCCAGGTACGGCGTGACCGTGAACGCAATCGCGCCGGGGGCCCGCACCAGGATGACGGAGAAGACGTTCGGGGAGCTGAAGGTTCCTGAGGGCGAGTTCGATGCGCTCGCACCGGAAAACGTCGCTCCGATGGTCGCTTTCCTCTGCTCCGATGCCGCGGCGCACATCACCGGTCTGGTGTTCGGGGTCCAGGGCGGGCTGGTGCAGCTGTATCAGGGCTGGACCCCGGCGGCCGAGATCGACAAGGGCGACAGATGGGAGGTGGCCGAGCTGGCGAAGCGGATGGACGAGCTGTTCGAGGGGCGTTCCTCCGCCTACACGCCACAGCGGTCACCCCTTCGACGCCTCGCCGGGATCGGCGACGACGGAACAGCTTGACCATGTGCAACACATGTGACATGCTTCACGCATGTCGAAGATGATCCAGGTCAGAAACGTCCCGGATCGGCTTCATCGTGAGCTCGTGAGGCGGGCGAGGAGACGCGGCCAGGCCCTGACGGACTACATCCAGGCGATCCTGGAGCGCGAAGTCGCCCGTCCTCCCGCTGAGGAGGTCATCGAACGCATCGTCCGGAGTGAGTCGGTCGATCTCGGTCGCTCGGCCGCGGAGATCATCCGACACGAAAGATCAAGCAGGGAGGCTGGCTGAGCTCCGTCGTCGTGGATGCTTCCGCACTGGTGGAGTTCATCCTTCAGACGCCCCGCGCAAGGCCGGTCGAGGCCACGATCCGGGACTCGGCCGTCGATCTCCACACCCCCGCACTCTGCGATGTGGAGTTCGCATCTGCCCTGCGAAGAGCTCTGAGGGAGGGCCTGATCCAAGAGGAGCGTTCGGAGGAGGCGTTGGGGAACTACCTCGATCTGCCGATCACCCGTCACGGGCATCAGCTGCTCCTTCCCAGGATCCTGGATCTGCGCCACAATCTCTCAGCCTACGATGCCGCCTACGTCGCCCTCGCGGAGCGGCTCGATGCAGAGCTGTTAACGGGGGACGGTGCTCTGGCGGCCGCGGCGAGAGAGCATGTCGGGATCCGGATTGTCAGACCCCCCTCCTAGAATCCTGGGCTGAGGTGATCGCATGAGATTCCCCCTTGTTCCGACCGTGCTCCTGCTCTCGAGCGCGGCAGCCTGTGTCGCCCTGATCCTGGTCATGGTTCTGCGCAGACCGCGCGCGGACCGGACGAGCCTGACCCCGCTGGTGGAGGCCCAGTCGCTGCGTATCGATCGCCTGGCCGACGCGCTCAACAGACAGGCCCGGGATGAAGGAGACCTCCGCGGCGATCTGAGCAGGACCCGGGAGGTGCTGGAGTCGCTCCGTGCCCGGACCGAGGAGCGACAGCGGGCGGAGGAGGACGGCTGGCAGGCCATCCGACGGTTGGAAGCCGTCCTGCTCGGAAGCGCAACACGGGGCCGGGCGGGGGAGAACCTCCTTCACGAGGCCCTCTCCTCTCTCCCGCCCGGCATGGTGATCCGGGACTTCCAGGTGAACGGCAAGCGCGTCGAGTTCGCCCTGGTGGTGCCCGACGGCCGCCGCCTCCCCATCGACTCGAAATGGGCCGCGCTTCGGGAGATCGAGACGCTGGAAGAAGAGGACGACCCGGTGGCCCGGGAAGCCGCCGCACGAAGAGTGGAGGAAGAGATCTCTCGGCGCGCCCGAGAAGTCGCCTCGTACCTCGACGCCTCGCTCACCACGCCCTTCGCGGTGGCCTGCGTCCCCGACGCGGCGTATGCGGCGTGCCGACGAGCGCATGCCGACGCCTTCAGCAGGGGGGTCGTCCTGGTCCCCTATTCGACGGCCCTTCCCGTGTTGCTTTCTCTCTTTGCCCTGGCGGCCCGGTACGGCGGCGCCGGAGACGGCCGAGAGTGCCTCGCGGAGCTGGAGACCCTCCTCGACTCCGTGGAGCAGACCCTGGAGAACAAGGTGGCCCGGGCCGCAACGATGTTGACGAATGCAGCCGACGAGCTTCGCACCCAGGTGGGACGGGCCCGGGGCGCGGTGGCGCGAGGCCGGGGAATCACGAGTGGTCCCGGAGCGGCTCTGGACCAGCCCGCCGAGAGGCTGAAGCTCTCGAGCCTGTAGTGCTCGGGGGAGTACGCTGCCGTCCGTGGACTTCGAGGAGGCCCTGGCCCAGCTCGGCTTCATCGAAGAGCGGTCCTCAAGGGACGTCCGTCATTTCGCCCTTCGTCCGAACCCGTTCCTGACGTATTGGGTACAGGTCCATGGCGACGGCGATGCCCTGTTCACGTGGGAATTTGCCATCGCCGAGTACATGGCCACCTTGGGGCTCCAGGTCGGGTCGGATGAGCGACTGAACACGTTTCTGTATCCGAGGGAGGACACTCGAGGACCTCAGGATCCCGCCTGGCTGGTCGAGCAGATCGATCGTGTGGAGGCGGTCCTCCGGTCGATCTCCTTCCTCGACCAGCCGTCCGGCTCCTGAATCGCCGGACCGTCCGAAGCCACCCATTC
The DNA here is from genome assembly GCA_035641075.1 of Actinomycetota bacterium. Lineage (GTDB taxonomy): Bacteria > Actinomycetota > UBA4738 > UBA4738 > CALAEC01 > DASQUW01. The sequence goes on from DASQUW010000029.1 coordinate 38,383, forward strand.
GACATCGTTCGGCTACCCTTGAGACGTGGTGGGATTCCGGCGTGCGCTGGTCGCCTTCGCTCATCCCGACGACGCCGAATTCACATGTGGCGGGACGATCGCGACGTGGACGAAGAACGGAACCGAGGTCGCATACCTCTGCGTGAGCGATGGGTCCGCCGGCTGGAACGGCCCGGATCTCGGCCGGGAGGAAATCGCTCGGATCCGGGAAGAGGAGCTCAGGGAGGCGGCGGCGATCCTTGGGGTGGAGACGGTCGTCTTCCTCGGCTACCCCGACGGTTCCCTGGAGCCCACCCTGGACCTTCGGAGAGCCCTCACCCGGGAGGTCCGGCGGTTCCGGCCCGACGTCATCGTGGCCCCCGATCCTTCGGCCCTCTGGAGCAAGGACCGGACCTACATCAACCATCCGGACCACCGAGCCGTGGGGGAGGCCATGCTCGCCGTCGTGGCGGTGGACGCCCCAACGCGTCCGCAATTTCCCGAGCTGCTCGGCGAGGGTCTCGAGCCCCACAAGGTTCCCGCCCTTTGGCTCCCCCTGTGGGGAGCCGATGGAGATACACGGGTGGATATCTCTGAGACGATCGACCTCAAGATAAAGGCCCTGCGTACCCACCAGAGCCAGGTGGAGAATATGGGCGACTTCGATGTCGATTCGAAGATGCGGGAGTACGCGGGCCGGGTCGGCGCCCACGGCGGCCTGGAGTATGCCGAGGCGTTCCGCACATTCAAGCTAGGCTGGGAGTAGTGGACGAAGAACAGAGCTTCGAGCCCCTCGACGGTGAGGAGCGCGAGAACATCGAGGCCGACCTGGTGGACCTGGAGGGGATGCGCTCGGTGTTCGAGGCCCAGGGGACCAAGGGCGTGATCATCGCCTGCCCCGAGTGCGGCTCCGATCACTACTACGGATGGGACCTCCTCCGGGAGAGCCTGGAGAACATGCTCGAGACCGGCGAACCCCGGATGCACGAGCCGGCCTTCGAACCGAAGGAGGAGGAATACGTCCTGTGGGACTACGGCAAGGGATACGTCGACGCGCTCGCCGACACGGGCCTCGACGGCGGGCACCACGTGGAGATCACCACCTGCGCTTGGTGTGAGACGCCGGTGGAACCGCACTTCACCTTCTGCCCCAGCTGTGGCCGAGGCCTAGCTCCGGTCCGCCTTCTCCAGGAGCTGATCGGGCGGGGGATGGAGGAGCGTGAGGCCCGGGCCCTCCTGGTGAAGGCGGGGTTCGAACCCTTCCCGTAAGCCTCAGGAGGCCGGCCGCTCCAGGATGCAGTCGGCGGGAACCTTGTCCGGGCGGAGTCCCTTGAATGACGGCGCGCGGAGCTTCCCGGCCTTCGTCATCTGGAGGTACTCGACCTCGCACACCAGCTCCGGCCGGACCCACCTCGCGCCCTTCACCGCCCGAAGCGCCGGATCCGAGATCGGGGGTTTCTTCGTCTCCAGCTCATTCAGCCTTCGCATGAGGTCGGCGAGGACCGGCTCGGTGAACCCCGTTCCCACCTGGCCGATCCAGATCAGCTCGCCGTCTCGGTACGCCCCCACCAGCAGCGACCCGAACGTCTCCGCTCGCGACCCCCCGCCGCGGGTCCACCCGAGCACCACGCAGTCCTGCCGGTTGACGGCCTTGATCTTCCGCCACTCCTTGGTCCGGCGGCCCGGGACGTACCTGCTCCCCAGCGTCTTGGCCACGACCCCCTCGAACCCGAGATCTTTCGCCGCGGCGAAGAACGCCTTTCCATCGCCTTCGGTGTACACGGTGAGCTTCATCGGCCCGGTGACCGTGACGACCTCCTCGAGCTGCCGCCGCCGTTCCTCGAGCGGCTCCTGCGTCAGATCCCGGCCATCGAGCCAGAGGAGGTCGAACACGAACAGCAGGACGGGGACCTTCGTCCGGGCCCGCTGGATCTCCCGGGGCGATGAGAGGTTCATCCGCTGTTGGAGTTGCTCGAACGACGGGCGCCCCTTCTCGTCCTCGGCCACGATCTCTCCGTCGATCACTGCCGAGAGCGCGTTCACGTACTCGGCCAGGTTGTCCAGCTCCGGGTACTGGGCCGACTGGTCTCGTCCGGTTCGCGATAGCAGACGGGTTGCGTCGGTGCTCACGTAGGCGAGGGTTCGGATCCCGTCGAGCTTCGGCTCGAATCGCCAGCTCTTGTCATCGAACGGCTCGCTCCACAGTTCCGCGAGCATCGGAGAGAACATGGGGGGAGGCTCGGGCTGCTCGGCCTCGGAGCTCTTCGACAGGAAGACCAGCCAATCCTGATTCGTCTTCACCAGGTGGTACTCCCCCCGGTGCCGGCTGCCCCGGAGCCTGAACGTGACCTTGTTGTCCTTCCATTCGATCGGCTCATAGGTTCCCCGGTCGAAGATGCGCACCTCGCCCGCACCGTAATGGCCCTTCGGGATCCACCCCTCGAAGCTCCCGTAATCGAGCGGATGGTCCTCGGTTCGGACCGCCAGCCGTTTCTCTCCGGGCGTGGTGGGGAGGCCGCGGGGGACGGCCCATGAAGCGAGAACGCCGTCCCGCTCCAACCTGAGGTCGTAGTGAAGCCTCGTGGCATTGTGCTTCTGGATCACGAACAGATTCCCGTTCCCTCCAGACGCCTCTGGGGGCGGCTCCGGTGTTCCCTCGAAATCGCGTTTGCGCTCGTATTCGCGGAGGCGCTTCTTGGCGTCCGGCGAACGCCTTGGCCTGGTGTTGTCCTGTTCGTCCTCGGCCTTCACCCCGAGCGCCTCGAGCGCCGGGCGAAGATCGATTGGTTCGTCGAGGACAGGACGGAAGAGGTCGCCCACTTCGGCGAGTCGGTCGTGAACGTTCACGATGGTGAAGTCGCCCGGGGTGAACCCGGCCTCCACCTCCTCCCAGGTGACCGGGGTGGACACCGTCGCGCCCGGCTCGGGCCGGACGGAGTACACGGCCGAGATGTTCGCGCCGCGTCGGTTCATGTTGTGGTCGATGAAGATCTTCCCGGTGCGTTTCTTGATGTCCCAGTCCATCGTTACCCGTTTCGGATCGGCCTGGCGGATCGCTCGTCCCAGCGTTCTCACGAACGCGCGCACCTCGGAGTAGGAGGGCCCGAGCTGGATGGGGATGTAGATCTGCATGCCCGTGGCGCCCGAGCTCTTGGGGTACGACGGCAGTCCCAGAACGTCGAGGGCCGCTCGAACGTGGCGGGCCACCGCGAGGACGTCATCGAATGACGCCGGAGGGAACGGGTCCAGGTCGAAGAAGAGATAGTCGGGCTGGTCTATGGAGGCGCACCGCGAATGCAGTGGGTGGAACTCGATCGCTCCGAGGTTCACCACGAACAGGAGCCCCGCGGGATCGTTCGCCATCAGGAAGTCGTTGTAGCCGAGGCGCGCCTCGTCGTCCTCGCTCTCGACGCGGCAGATGGGCATCCAGTCGGGAGTGTGCGATGGCGCGTTCTTCTCGTAGAAGTACGGTCCCTCTACCCCATCGGGCATCCGTTTCATCGTGAGGGGCCGTTCCTGGAGGTACGGCAGGAGATGGTCGGCGACATTGAAGTAGTAGGCAAGCAGGTCGCCCTTGGTGTACCTCTCCTTCGGCCAGAACACCTTGTCCAGGTTCGAGAGACGGAGCCGTCGGCCCCCTGCCTCCATCCACCACGTCTGGCCGTCCCGCTCCGCGGGAAGCGGTCGCGGTGTCGGCACCGTGAACGCGCCACCTGTCCTCTTCCTGGCCACGGGGTTGATGGTAACTAACGGGGCTGGTTCGGCTGCGTTGCCCCCGGTGATGACTGCACACTTGCGCTCCGGGTCCGCTCGAGCCTCTCGATGTCCCGATCGCGGGTGCGGATCGCGTACGCGGTCCCGGCGATGACGAGTATGCCGAGCATGGCCGCCGGGATGAAGGCCGATCGTTGGCCCCGGGCGGCCAGGACGATGAGCGCGAGCCCGAGAAGCGCCGCTGCCGTTCCGCCGAGCAGGAACGGAACGGCCTCTTCCGAGGGCGGCCGGGGCTCCATCGCCAGGCACTGGCGCCACGGCCGAGAGCTTGGCTCGTGACGGGTGGAGCACAGGTTCTCGGCGGCCACGGCCAGAGCGGCCGGGGATCTCGGGAGCAGGGCGTCGTTCACCACGTACACGATGCCGGCGGTCAGCGAGAGGATGAGGCCGACGAAAAGGACGACCATAGCCAGTCTCCCCCCCCACGTACCCCACCGGACCTGCTCGATACGCCGAACGATCGGGACAAACCTCCCTTTGTGGAAGAGTGTTGCACGCGCCCCAATGCTCGTCTACCCACGTTCGTCCTACTTGAGCGGGGGTAGATGTCGGGCCCTGGGGATAAGATTAAGTTTCCGGCTTCCCTGGAGGTAACTCATGAAGACGATGTGGAAAGGTGCCATCTCCTTCGGGCTGGTGTCCATACCGGTTCGGGTCTTCACCGCGACCGAGGAGAAGACGCTGCGGTTCAACCAGCTGCACGACAAGGACCACGGTCGCATCCGCTACAAGCGGGCGTGTGCCAAGGATGGCGAGGAGGTGCCTTACGAGAACATCGTCAGCGGGTACGAGTACGAGAAGGACCGCTACGTCGTGCTCACGGACGAGGATTTCGACGCCATCCCCGTCGAGTCCAGCCGGACCATCGACATCGCCCAGTTCGTCGAGTCGGATGAGATCGATCCCCTCCTGTTCAAGAAGTCGTACTACCTCGCCCCCGAGGAGACCGGGCTCAAGGCCTACGCGCTCCTTCGCGAGGCCCTGAGCGACGACGGACGCGTGGGGATCGCCAAGGTCTCGTTCCGGGACAAGGAGCACCTGGCCACGATCCGTGTCCACGACAAGATCCTGGTGCTGGAGACGATGTACTGGCCGGATGAGATCCGGGAGCCCGCATTCGAGGAGCTGGACAAGGACATCAAGATCAGGCCCCAGGAAGTGCAGATGGCCAAGAGCCTCGTGGAGAACCTCACCGATGAATGGAACCCCGAGGAGTTCAAGGACGAGTACCGGGAAGCGCTGCTGAAGATCGTGGAGAAGAAGGTTGCCGGCGAGGAGATCGAGGTCATCGAGGCCCCCGAGCCCACCAAGGTGCTCGACCTCATGGAGGCGTTGAAGCAGAGCGTCGAATCGACCAAGAAGCAGAAGCGTCCCGCCAAGCGCGCCACTCCACGGAAGAAGGCGGCCGCCTCCTGACGGGATTTACCGAGACGTAACACCCCGGAAAACACCCGGAAACCTGGCTGTCCTACAAAGTCCCTGACCATCACGAGGGAGGGGACGATGCTGGGAATCGACACCGGAGACACTTCGTGGCTGCTCGTCTCGACCGCCCTGGTCATGTTCATGACGCCGGGGCTGGCGCTCTTCTACGGCGGCCTGGTCAGGACGAAGAACGTGCTCGGCACGATCATGCAGTCGTTCTTCGCGCTGGCCCTCGTCTCGGTGCTGTGGGTGCTGGTCGGATACACGCTCGCGTTCGGGCCCGATCGGGGTGGCGTCATCGGCGGCCTCACGTTCTGGGGCCTTCGCGGGGTCGGACAGGCGCCGAGCGAGGCGTATGCCACCACCGTTCCCCATCTGGCTTTCAGCATGTACCAGCTGATGTTCGCCATCATCACTCCTGCCCTCATCACCGGAGCGGTGGCCGAGCGGATGCGTTTCTCCGCGTACGTCCTCTTCCTGGCGCTCTGGTCCCTCCTCGTGTACGCACCCGTGGCTCACTGGGTGTTCGCCGACGGGTGGCTCGGCCTCGCCGGCGTGGGCGCCCTGGACTTCGCCGGAGGCACCGTCGTGCATATCAACGCCGGCGCGGCGGCGCTGGCGGCGATCATCTACATGGGGAGGCGCAAGGGGTTCGGACGGGAGGCCTTCGTTCCCCACAACGTGCCGATGGTCATCACGGGGGCGGCCATCCTGTGGTTCGGATGGTTCGGCTTCAACGCGGGTTCGGCCCTGGGTGCGAACGGCCTTGCCGCGTCGGCGTTCGCGGCGACGCACGTGGCCACAGCTGCCGCCGTGATCGGCTGGCTGATCCCGGAATGGATCAGGCACGGGAAGGCCACCACGGTCGGTGCCGCGACCGGGGCCGTCGCCGGACTCGTGGCGGTGACGCCGGCGGCGGGGTTCGTGGAGCCGTGGGCGGCCGTGGTGATCGGACTGGCGGCCGGTGTGGTGTGCTTCTACGCGGTGAACATGAAGTCTCGGATCGGTTACGACGACTCGCTCGACGTGGTCGGGGTCCATATGGTCGGCGGGATCGTGGGGGCCCTGCTGACGGGCGTTCTCGCCAGCACCGCGGTGAACGCCTTCGCCGGAGGCGCCGGCCAGCTCGGGAAGCAAGTCGTGGCCGTGGGCGTTACGCTGATCTTCTCGTTCGTGGCGACGATGGTGATCCTCAAGGTGATCGACGTGTTGGTCGGTGTCCGCGTCTCGGAGGATGAGGAGGTTGTGGGGCTGGATCTCTCGCAACACTCCGAGGTGGGCTACACGTTCGGGGATCGGGGCGGGACCGTGACCGGATCGTCACCCGAGCGGCGTCCTGCTTCTCCCACGGGGCCCGCACCCAGAGAGACTGTGCCTGTTGCGGTGAGCCTCTCGCCGGAGCTCGAGGTCGTGAGGAGGGAAGACTGATGAAGCTCGTCGTCGGGATCATCAAGCCCTTCAAGCTGGACGAGGTGAAAGAAGCTCTTCGGAGCATCGGGGTTGATGGACTCACCGTCACGGAAGCGCAGGGCTTCGGGCGCCAACGCGGGCATACGGAGGTCTATCGGGGTGCAGAGTACCAGGTGGATTTCGTGCCCAAGGTGAAGGTGGAGATCATGGCGGACGAGGACCAGGTCCAGCAGGTCGTGGACGCGATCCTCAAGTCCGCTCGGACCGGAAAGATCGGGGACGGCAAGATCTTCGTCCTCCCCGCGGAACAGGTCTACCGCATCCGGACCGGGGAGATGGGCCCAGACGCCATCTGAGGCCGACCCCGAGGTCCTCGTAGAGGAGCCGGTCCCTCGACTGATCGGCGCCCTGCGCGCGCTGGAGCGCGCGTACTCTCCCGGGCACCACGGGCGTTGGTCGGCCCGGCGGCGCAGCGGACTCGTGGACGAGGCCATCAGGGCGCTGGGTGAGGGTCTCGGTGCGCGAATAGCGCTCGTGGCCCTGGGAGGCTACGGCCGCCAGTCTCTCTGCCCCGGGTCCGATGTCGACCTCATGGTTCTGCACGCGGAGCGCCGTCCAGACGGCGTCAGGCAGGTGGCGGAGCGCATGTTCTATCCGTTCTGGGACGCCGGCCTCCCGCTGGGTCACGCGGTTCGAACGGTAGGGGAGTGCGTGGATGCGTTCTCCGAGCGTCTGGATGCGGCCACCGGCCTCCTGGATGCCCGGCTGGTGTGGGGCGACGAGCACCTCTTCGACGACCTGCGGCGCCACCTCGCCAGGGCGCTTCGGCGTGATCCCGCGGGCTTCCTGGAGAGGTTGCGTAAGGGAAGGGCCGTGCGCCTGGCCGGTCACGGGTCCTGCTCGCAGATGCTGGAGCCTGACATCAAGGAGAGCACCGGTGGGCTTCGTGACATCCACACGGTCGGCTGGGTCCGCCGGTCGATCGTCGAAGGTCAACCCAAGCCCGACTTCGAACCCCCGGCGCTTCTGCGCTCTCCCGAAGCCGGCGAACTGGAGGAGGCCGAAGAGTTCCTCATCCGTCTCCGGAGCACCCTGCACCTCGAAACGGGAAATCGGAGCGACCGCCTTTTCTTCGAGCATCAGCCGGGTATCGCTGAGACCTTCGGTTTCGAGGCGAGCGAGGGCCTCGATGCCGCCGACGCACTCATGCGGGGCCTGTTCCGGCATGCCCGACAGGTTGAACACGTGACCGACGTGGTCCTGGACCGAGCCGACGTCAGCTTCGGCGTTCGGACAGCGAACGGAGGCAAGAGCATCCACCCCTCAACCTCGGAAGATGTGATTCGTGTCTTCGCCGATGTCGCGGCAGATGGAGTTCCCCTGGACACGGCTTCGTACGACGTGATCGACGAAGCAGAGCTCGGCGCCGCTCCCTATCGGTGGACCGAGGGGACCGGCCGCTCCTTCCTCGATCTTCTGGCTGCAGGAGATCGCGGTGCGAGCGCCCTGGAGGCCATGGATCGAGTGGGCCTCCTGAGCCGGTTCCTGCCGGAGTGGGAAGCCGTCCGATGCCGGCCCCAGCGCGACCCCTATCATCGATTCACGGTCGACGTGCACCTCATGCGAACGGCTTCGGAGACCGCTCGACTCCTCTCGAGCGGAGGAGGGGAGGACGCCGTGATCGCCCAGGCGGTCGCCGGGGTGAGGGATCGGCAGGCGATGCTCCTGGGGGCGTTCCTCCACGACATCGGGAAGACGGGGGAGGGGCCGCACGTCGACGTGGGGGTCCGTATCGCCGGACGCGCACTCGAGCGCATGGGCGTGATCCCTCCGACGCGCGATCACGTGTTGTTCCTCGTTCGACACCACCTGCTCCTGTCCGATACGGCCACACGGCGCGATCTCTCCGACGAGGATCTCGTTCTCGACGTCGCGGCATCGGTGGGAAGCCCCGAGAGGCTGGCCATGCTCTACGTGCTCACCGTGGCGGACGCCATGGCGACCGGGCCGCACGCGTGGACGCCGTGGCGTCAGGCGCTCATCCGAGAGCTCGTGGGGAAGGTCCAGCATGTCTTGACCCGCGGTGACACGGGCCGCGACGCCGCCTCGCGCCTCGAGGGCCTGATCGGCGCGCTCCGTGGCCGGCTTCGGGGTGACGACGAAGCGGCGGTGGATGCCTATGTGGATCGGTTGCCGCGAGCGTACGTTCTCGCCGTTCCCACGGAGGTCGCTGCCCGCCATTTCCGGCTGTTAGCGCCAGCCATGGGAGCGACCGAACTCCGCACCGATGCCCGGTCGGGTGAACGAAGCGGAACGTACGACCTCACCGTGGTGGCCCGCGACCGGCCCGGCCTCCTCGCCAAGATCGCCGGGGCCTTATCACTGAACGGTATGAATATCCTCTCGGCGCACGCGTTCACCACGGAGGACGGCGTTGCGATGGACATCTTCGTCATCGAGCCGCTCTTCGAGGAGGAGGTGGATGAGGATCGGTGGCGCCGGTTCCGCTCGGACCTTCGGAGGGCTCTGGAGGGACGGGTATCTCTGGACTACCGCGTTCGGGAGAAGCGCCGCCACTATCCGCGGCCCAAGGTACTCACGGCGACCTCGGTGAACATCGACAACAGCGTCTCGGATTTCTTCACGGTCGTGGAGGTATCGGCGCCGGATCGCATCGGCCTTCTCTTCGATGTGGCCCGGGCGTTCCACGAGCTCGAGCTCGACGTGCACGTGGCCAAGGTCGCCACGTTCGGCACGAGGGTGGTCGACGCGTTCTACGTCCGCGACCTGTTCGGGGAGAAGGTCGAGGATCCCGATCACATCCGAGAGATCGAGCGGGCGGTTCTCGCCCGGCTAACCGACAGGCATGGCGAACCATGAAGGAGAAACGTCTGGAGATCGATACCCCCAAGGGCCCGGTCTCTGCCACGCTGACCGGCTCCGGAAAGACAGCGCCCATCCTGGTCCTGGCTCACGGCGCCGGTGGGGGTGTGGACGACCCGCTCCTCGCGGGCTTCGCCGAGGGTCTGTCGGCCGAGGGCATCTCGTGTCTTCGGTTCAACTTTCCCTACCGAGAGCTGGGCAAGAGGGCCCCTGACCCTGAACCGGTGCTTCGGGGGGCGTGGGAAGCGGCGTTTGCTCGCGGGGCCGAGATGGGCAGTCCCGTCTGGGTCGGGGGGAAGTCGATGGGCGGGCGGATCGCCTCGATGGCGGTGGCCGACGGCCTCCCCGCGGCGGGACTGGTCT